>JALOQD010000397.1 GCA_025453525.1 Myxococcota bacterium | reverse complement strand
AGCTCGTTCAAGAGATCCTCGACTGCGTGGGCGGGGTGCCGGACAAAAGTGGTCAAGCGGGCATCGATGTGAACAAGGTGAACGAGTTTTTTGATCATGTTAGGGACCATGCTGCGTGGCTGAAGAAGGGCCAAGACGATCCGTCGACCGCGCCACTCGGAGAGAAGACCGCGCAGGCCTACGAGGCGCTCGTGGCCATACGCCCCAAGGTCGACGACTATTTTACCCGATGCCGACTCGCGGCCTTTGACGAGCGAGCCCAAGCGGCGCTCAACCCAGAGGAAAAGGAATACGCTGCCCTCGCGACCAAGGATCTCGTCACGACGAGCCGCGAGATTCAGGCGCTGCCCCTAGCGCCCATCGCCAAAGGACAGCCGCTTGCGTTCGCGGGGCGCATCAATCCGGCGTGGAGCGACGCGCTGGCGGCGCTTTTAACGCAAACAGCGAGACCGCTCTTGGGAGACACGCCTGCGCTGTCCGATGGCGCATGGCTCGAGCTCAAAAGCCGCTTCGCCTCTTACGAAGCGTGGCAGGGGGCAAAGACCGGTACCGCGGTGGAGAAGGTAGGTAAAGAGCGGATCATGGCTCTTGCCGCGCCAGATGCTCGCGCACCGCTCGACGCGTTGCTGCGAAGGGAAAAGGCGCAAGAGTCGAATGCCCAGACCATCGCCTCGGTGGAGAAGCTGGTTCGATATTACCGGGACCTGTTCCGCCTGGTGAACAATTTCGTGTCTTTTCGAGACTTCTATGGGCGCAAGAATCCCGCGATCTTTCAAATCGGCAGGTTGTACCTCGACCAACGCGAGTGCCACCTCTGTATCCGCGTGGAAGACCTGGGAAGGCATGTGGCCATGTCTCACCTGTCGAGAGCCTGCCTCGCCTATTGCGACTGCGTGCGCGCCGGGGCAGGCGAGAAGATGATGATCGTTGCGGCGTTTACCGACGGCGACTCCGACAACCTGATGGTCGGCCGAAACGGTGTGTTCTACGACAACGAAGGCAAGGACTGGGACGCGACGATTACCAAGTTGGTCGACAACCCCATCAGCGTTCGGCAGGCGTTCTGGTCGCCTTACAAGAAGCTGGTCAGATTCATCGAGGACCAGGTGGCCAAGCGCGCCAGCGCGGGGGAGGCGAAGGCGAACGACACGCTCACGGGCAGCGTCAAGGCAGCGGATGGCTCGGTCGACGGGGCAAAGGCCGCGCCTGCGGCCTCCAAGAAGCTGGATATCGGCGTGGTGGCGGCCATCGGCGTTGCGGTCGGCGGGCTCACGGCGGCGCTCGGCGCGCTGCTCCAGGCGTTCTTCGGCCTCGGGCTTTGGATGCCGCTCGGCGTGCTCGGCCTGTTGCTGCTCATTTCAGGGCCGTCTGTGCTCATCGCTTGGCTCAAGCTGCGCCAGCGGAACCTCGGGCCGCTGCTCGACGCCAACGGTTGGGCGATCAATGCCCAGGCCTTGATCAACGTGCCCTTCGGTCGTTCGCTCACGAGCATAGCCAAGCTGCCCAAGCGCGCCCGCTTTAACAAGGTCGATCCCTTTGCGACCAAGGGATGGCCGTGGAAGCGCATCTTGGCACTTCTGGTCTTTGTTGGGCTCGCGTTCACCTGGTACCTGGGGACGCTCGACCGAATCCTGCCGCCGCCTGTGCGCAGCGTGGCCGTGCTCGGTGGGTTCGCGCCGGCCCATGAGCCTCCGGCAAAGGCCGAAAAGGCGGCGACGAGCCAATGACTTCTCAACCTTAAAAAAAGCACCGGTTTGCGGAGGAAGCTCCAAGTCAGGGAACGAACTCGTACGCGCCCATGTCGTGCTTGACGCCTGCGACACCAATGCCTGGCACATCGGAGAAGCTCGTGCCTTCGATATCGGTCAGAGGTGTCGTGCCCGTGGTCGTGCCAGCGTCGATGCACGGGGAGCCGGCGCCGAGGGCGTAGTCGTAGATCGCGTAGCTCTTGCCTGCATAGCTCGAGGTCAAACTGCCTGCCAAGGTCAGGCTACGGGCCGTGTTCTTGGTGACGACGGCGGTAGAGTTATTCGAAGTATCGAACCAAATGACCGCGCCTTCGAGCTCGCCAGGAGTCCACGCTTCCTCGCCATCGGCTTTGGTAAACACGGTCTCGTAAGTGGCGATGCTGGCGCTCGACGCCTTCCAGTATCCACTGTAGAGAGGCTGGCCGGCGAACAGCGGGATTTGAGCCTTGTTGCCCGCGCCGCTTTGCAAACTGTCACTGGTGTCGGTATAGGCGACGGTGGTCGTCGCGCCGCTCGCATTGGTGAACAGGGGGTTGCCCGGGGTCCAGACAATGCAATTTGTCAGGGAGAGGTTGCCCTTGCCAAGGTCGCTGTTGTCGCTGCGAAAGACGGGCTCAGCGTTCGAATCCACGATCTTGGCCACAGTGCAATTGGCAAAGTGAATGGTGGACCCGTAGGCGGCTCCTATCACGGCGGTGCCTTGTGCCGCATTGCTGATGAACAGCGAGGTTTGCACGTTCAGAATGGCGCCGTCCGAGGCCGCCAGCGTACCGCCTTGCGGTCCTGCCCAGTGTCCGACGAAGGTAGAACGCTCCACCTGCGCGGACGAGGAGGTGCGCACCGCGATGGCGCTTCCCTTGGTCATGGTCGCGTTTCTTTCGAAGACGCAGTCTGTGACGATGAGGTTGGCGCCAGCTCCGGCAAAGATCGCGCCGCCGCTGCCAGTGCCGCCCATGGAAGTTGCGTTTCCGGTAAAGGTGCTCGTTTTCGCAATGAGGCTAGCGCCGTCTATCACATGGACTGCAGCGCCGTCTTTGCTCGAGTTGTTGTTCATGACCCTGCTCTTCTGCAAGGTGATGTGCGCAAGGGCCCCTTCTGATTGAAGAGCACCCCCGTAGCTGGCTTGGTTGGACATGAAGGCGCAGTCGGAAAAATGGACCCTGGCGTTTTTCACCCACGCGCCGCCGCCCGAACCCTCGGGGCAGCTTCGGTTCGAAGCAGATCCATCCGAGATGATGAGCCCATCCACGATGACCTCGCTGCTAGGTGTGGCTGTGAGCACGTGGCATGCCCTTTCTTCCATGGGGCTCGAGGAGGACCGCTTTCCTGACAGAACGGTGAGGACCTCCTTGGGATTGCGGCTTGCCTTGCTCGTTTCATCGCCCCGGAATCCTCCGTAGACGTCCACCCCATTTCGAAGGGTCACGGTGTCGTTGGCGCTCGTGAGGAAGGTGTAGTAGGTGCCCCCGGCCACCCACACCTCGCAGGACTCGACCGCGCCGGTGGAGATGGCTTGAGCTGCGGCGTCGATGGCATCACGTACGAGCTTGAAAGCCGTTGCCCACGACAGACCCGTGGCGCTGGCTGCTGTAGACGTGGCGTCGGCGTAGCGCACGCAGGTGTTGCAGTCGCCCTCTGCCCAGCCAGCCTGACAGGCGCTGCAATTGGAAGAGCTTGTGAAATGGTTTGGGCAAACGTCGCAAAGGCTTCCGGTCCAGCGATGGGCACAGGAGTTGCAATTCGCGAAGGCGTCCCAGTTCTGCGGGCAGATTTCGCAGTCCTGCCCTGTCCAGTGATGGGTGCAGGTGCACGACGCTTGTCGAACGGCGTGCTCGAGCTCCACGCAGAGCGAATGCACGGGGCATTCCTGAACGATTCCATCATCTTCGCCGCAGGAGTTGAACGCGTGAACGCTCCCGTCCTCGCCACAGCCCGTCGAGGCCAGGGGCTCGCAATCGGGCTCGTGGCCCGTGTCTTGCGTTTCAGAGGCAGAACCCGTGTCCTGGGGCTGCGGATCCTGTGTGCTCGAGCTCGAATCGGCCCGCTCGCTATCGGAACTCTCGGTCGAGGCGGCAGTCTCGTGGGTTTCGCTGGAAGTGGCTGTCGTTGCGCTCGCCGTGCCTGTGTCGTCCGAACCACTGCCAGAGTGGGTGTCGTGTTCGAGGTCAGTGGGCTCGTCCACCGAAACCTCGAAGCTGCTCTCTTCGACACTGTCGTCCGTGTCGAGCTTGTGAGTGTTGTTGGAGAAGCAGCCAGCGAGGGCCAAGCTCGTGGCGAAACCGGCTGTTCCGAGTAATGCGTTGATCCTGCTCATCGTTCCTCCCTCCCAAAAAAAAAGCGGGTGGCCATCGTGTGCCAGGGTGCGGCAAACGGGCAATCTAAAAAAGCGACCGCTGGAGCCCGCAAAAGGCGTTTTTCCCGATATTTACTCTTTGTTCGTAAAGTTCCGCCGACATCGTACCGACGCGAACTGGGCTCGCCACGTCACTGCGGCTTTTAGGGGTTGAAAGCGGATGCTGCGTCCCTCGGTCGACTAAAAAAGCACTTTGGGGACGCTAGACAGAATGGACCGACCGGCTTCGTTTCGCAGATTCGTAGGTTAGACTGTGAAGCGAAGAACTCTGTAGCCCAGAGCTACATACGAAAGGAGTCG
>JALOQD010000113.1 GCA_025453525.1 Myxococcota bacterium | reverse complement strand
GCTTTAGTCACTACATTCGTCCGCGCAACACTGGGGATTTCATGTGTATTTTCCGGGAGGTTGCTGCGATTTCAGCGTGGGGAAGTGTCAAACTCGGGCAGAAGAGATGGAGGGAGACGACAAATGGGTCAGAAAAAGCTCGATAAAAACACGATCCAAAAGGCCTTTGATTGGAGCTACGACAAAGCGATCAGCGGCGTTCGCGGTCTCGATTCGGCGGAAGAGCTTGCAGAGAGTTACATGAAAGAAGGCGGGTCAGAAATAGACCAAGCGAACTCGCTGATCCGATGGCAGATAGCCAAGGCGGGAACGTCGGGCTTCGTGACCGGGCTCGGTGGCTTGCTCACGTTGCCGGTGACAATCCCCGCGAACATTGCCTCGGTATTGTACGTGCAGGCTCGGTGGGTAGAGTAGCCCCGGCGACCGAAGAGCGCGGCCTTGGGGTCTTCGAAGAAAACAATCGTCGTTGCGAGTGACTCGAAAGTCGCGCCGCTCGTGATCGCACCCCACTTGCGCTCAGCCATGATGGCCTCCGTTACTATTGCTCATCCGGCAGCTCCCACCCAATACTCCGACAACAACTCCGCCTGCTGCAGCACCGTGTTCGTCGCAGTCTCCTGCTTGTCCGGCGGGTAGCCGTACTTTCTCAAGATACGTTTGACGATCACGCGGAGCTTGGCGCGCACCGACTCCTTGACCGTCCAGTCGATGGTGACGTTCTTGCGCACCGTCTCGACCAACTCGCGGGCTATCGCCTTGAGGGTGTCGTCGCCGAGCACGGCCACTGCGCTGTCGCTCACCTCGAGGGCGTCGTAGAAGGCAACCTCGTCGTCTGTCAGCTTGAGCTTCTCGCCGCGCTTGCCCGCCTCGCGCATTTCGCGGGCCAGCTCGATCAGCTCTTCGATGACCTGGGCGGCCTCGACGGCGCGGTTTTGGTAGCGCAGCACGGCCTTCTCGAGCAGGTCGGAGAAGGAACGAGACTGCACGAGGTTGTGCTTGGCGCGGGTCTTGATCTCGCCGTTGAGGAGCTTGCGCAGCAGCTCGACAGCCAGGTTCTTGTGCTGCAGGCCCTGGACGTCGGCGAGGAACTGGTCGGAGAGGATGGAGATGTCGGGGTTCTTGAGACCGGCGGCGGCGAAGATGTCGATCACCTCGTCCGAGGCCACGGCTTGCGAGATGAGCTGGCGGATCGCGTGGTCGAGGTCGCCGGAGGCCTTGTGGTCGCTGGTCGAGGTCTTGGCGAGCGCCGCGCGCACGGCCTGGAAGAAGCCCACGTCATCGCGGATACGGATCGCTTCCTCGTGGGGCACGGCCAGGGCGAAGGTCTTGGATAGCTCGCCCACGGCTTTGAGGAACCGCTCCTTGCCGTCCTCCTGGGCGAGCACGTGCTCCTGGGCTGCCGGGAGCAGGGACAGGCGCTCGGCGGGCTTGCCGCGCGTCCAGAGGCCCCAGTCGAAGCGGTGGAAGATGCCGCCGCAGACCTCGTGCTTCTCGAGCATGAGCGCCACGGCCTCGGCCTGATCGAGCGCGGTCTTGCCCTGGCCGCCGCTCTCTGTGTACGTGTGCAGCGCCTTCTTGAGCTGATCTGCAAGTCCCAGGTAGTCGACCACGAGCCCGCCGGGCTTGTCGCGGAACACGCGGTTGACCCGCGCGATGGCCTGCATGAGGCCATGTCCTTGCATGGGCTTGTCCACGTACATGGTGTGCATGCAGGGCGCGTCGAACCCGGTGAGCCACATGTCGCGAACAAGCACGATCTTGAGCGGGTCGTCCGGGTTCTTGAGGCGCTTGGAAAGAGCCTTGCGACGCGGCTTGTTGCGAATGTGGTTCTGCCACTCGAGCGGGTCCGAGGCCGAGCCGGTCATCACGACCTTGATAGCTCCCGCGTCGTCGTTGTCGCTGTGCCATGCGGGACGCAGCGCCACGAGCTGCTTGTACAGCTCGACGCAGATGCGCCGGCTCATGCACACGACCATCGCCTTGCCGTCCATGGCCTCGAGCCGGGCCTCGAAGTGCTGGACGATGTCGCCGGCGATCAGCGCCAGCCGTCGTTCAGTGCCCACGATCGCCTCGAGGGCCGACCACTTGGTCTTGAGCTTCTCCTTGCCCTCGAGCTCCTCGCCCTCGGTCATCTCGTCGAAGGCTTCGTCGAGGTGAGGCTTCTCCTCGTCCTTGAGCTCGAGCTTGGCCAGCCGGCTCTCGTAATAGATCGGGACCGTCGCGCCGTCTTCCACTGCCCGTTGGATGTCGTAGACACTGACGTACTCCCCGAACACCGAGCGCGTGTTCTTGTCGGCCTTCTCGATGGGCGTGCCCGTGAAGCCGATAAACGAGGCATTGGGCAGCGCGTCGCGCATGTGGCGGGCAAACCCGTCGATGAAGTCATACTGGCTGCGGTGTGCCTCGTCCGCGATGACGACGATGTTCTTCCGAGCTGAGAGCTGCGGGAAGGTGTCGCCCCGGGTCTCGGGCAAGAACTTCTGAATAGTGGTGAACACCACGCCGCCAGCCGCGACTTGGAGCAGCTCCCGCACATGGGCGCGATCTCGGGCTTGCTCTGGAGCCTGGCGCAGCAGCTCGGCGCAGCCCGCGAACGTGTTGAAGAGCTGATCGTCCAGGTCGTTTCGATCCGTGAGCACGACCAGCGTCGGGTTCTGCATGTCCGGGTGCAGGATCACGCGACCCGCATAGAACGCCATGGTCAGGCTCTTGCCCGACCCTTGGGTGTGCCACACGACACCCACCTGCCGGTTACCGCTCGGCCGCGACGCCTCGAGCGTGGCCTCCACAGCGCGGGCCACGGCGTGGAACTGATGGTAGCCGGCCATCTTCTTGATCACGGTCTCGCCGTCGCTCTCGTAGACCACGAAGTAGCGGACGAGGTCGAGGAAGCGCCGCGTGTCGAATACCCCGCGGATCAGCACCTCGAGCTGGGTCATCGTGGTGGGCGCAAGCGCCTCACCCTCGATGGTGCGCCAGGGCTGGAACCGCTCCTTGTTCGAGGAGATCGTGCCGAGGCGCGCCTCGAGCCCGTCCGAGATGACCAGCACCTCGTTGAACACGAAGAACGCCCCCAGCTCGGCCTTGTAGGTCTGGAGCTGTTGGAAGGCGCTCCAGATCGTCGCGTTCTCAGCGGCCGCGTTCTTCAGCTCGAGCACCGCGAGCGGCAGGCCGTTGACGAACACGACGATGTCCGGTCGCCGCTTGCGCCCGCCCTCGATCACGGTGAACTGGTTGACCACGAGCCAGTCGTTGTTGTCCGGCGCGTCGAAGTCGAGCACGCGCACCGGGTCGTAGCCGACCGTCCCGTCCGGCCGCATGTACTCCACGCTGACGCCATTGACGAGGTGGTGATGCAGCTCGTGATTGGCGTCGACGGGCTGGGGCGACGAGATGCGCGTCAGCTTGCGGAACGCCTCGTCGAGCGCCTCCGGTGGCACAGCCGGATTGAGGCGGGCCAGGGCCGCACGCAGCCGCCCCTCGAGCACGACCTCTTCCTCCCTCGTCCGCTCGGCGGCCGGCTCGCCCGGGGCGATCGTCGGACCAGGGACCACGGCGTAGCCGAGGTCGGCGAACCACGAGAGGGCGGCGTCCTCAACCACGGACTCGAGAAAGTGGGTGCCCATCGCTTCCTACCCTTCTTGCCCGGACCTAGCCTTCTGGTCCCCTTCGCCGAGGCTTTTGGTTTCGCCAGCAGTTATCCGAAAAGTTTGGATGACTGAGTCCTCCACGGCGGTGTGTTCAAGCTGGCGGATGGACCGCTCGCCTTCTAACCGACACTGGGTGCGCGCATAGCCTCCCTCGGTCTGGTAGAGGATCCGCTCGGAGTTGGTGGAGGGCTTATCGGTCATGCCACTGCCATCTCGGCGAGGGCATCGCGCAACACCTGGAAGCTCCGCGATCTGTTGCGCGTGGGCTCCATGTTTGCCGCGATGGTCTTCGCCGCCTCGATCTTCGCGAGGCCCATCTTGAAATAGCCGGCCTTCTGGAGCACGCGCTCGAACGCCTCCCACGTGCCACCCGCCACGGCATCGGGAACGCGGTACTTGGCTTGTGACGGAATCGTCGCAGGGACGCCCGGGTAGGATGTGCGCACGGCTTCCCAGTCGCCGAAGTACCAGGCCTCCAGCTCCTCGATTGCCAGCCGATTCACCACAACGTACGGCTGGCTGCTCGCCTTGGAGCGAGTCATGAGACCCGCGTCCGCGGCCATCTTTTCCAGGCGTGCCTTCAGCTTGGCGCAGTCATCGTCATCGCGGTCGACGAGCACCACAATTCGCCAAGTGTCTGGCATCCATGCCGCGTAGCCCCGGAGGCGATCAGGCAGCCTGGCCAGCAGCTCGTCCTTGCACTGGTAGGGATACACCTCGAATGACAGCTGCCCGATAATCTTGGGCAGGAGCAGGCGCAGCGCGGCCTCCATAGAGGGCTCTTCAACAAGGAGTTCGATGTGCTCGACGTTCATCTCGACTTCCCCTTGATCGCAGGCCCGCCTGCTCGGACGAGCGGGTCTCCAACGCCAAAGCGGCCCTCGAGCCAGAGGTGGCCGAGTGCCGCCCCAGCCTGGACAAACTCGGGCACGCCCTGGATATCGGCCGCGCGTACCGTCTGGGTGTAGCCCTGCTCATCGCGATAGAGGACACGCACCTCTTCCGCGCGCAGGCCGTTCAAGAAGAACGGCGAGTGCGTCGTGGCCAGCATCTGCGACCGGACGGCAGCAGAGCGGCACTCTTCGGCGAGCTCAGGCAATAGCCGGGGATGCAGGAAGTTCTCCGGTTCCTCGATGCCGATGAACTGAGGCGGATCGGGGTCGTGCAGAACCGTCATGTAGGCGAGCAGCTTCAGCGTACCGTCGGATGCAAATCGGGACAGCACAGGCTGCTCGAACGGCGCATCCTTGATCTGGAGCAAGAGCCGGCCGTCGGGCATGGGCTCGGCCAGAACCCTCTCGAGCCGAGGCACCCGACGCTTGAGGATGTTGAAGATATCCTCGAGTTGATTGGGGTGCTGCTCCTTGAGGTACTGGACGACGTTGGGAAGGTTGTCACCCGTTTTGCTGAGCCGCTCCTGCGGGCCGGCGTCGGGCTGTCCGCGCGTGTCGTCGATCGAGAGGTAGGACACGTACCAGTCCGTGATGAACTCGCGCAGCGCGGCCACTCGCGGGTGCTCGGCGAGCTGGCCGAGTGTGCTCACCGCGATGAGATCGCGTGAGCGCAGCGGCTTCTCAATTCGCTGATCGCTCTCGTCGGGCATCTCGCCGCTGATGACGCGGCCTTGTCCGTCCTTGTAGTCGAGGAACCGGAACGGTTTGCCTTTAGCGCCTCGCCGCCACTGGAGCCATTCGGCGCTCACGGAAGGGCCCTTGGGGCCCTCGTCGATTGAGAGATGGTAGGTGATGATGGGCTGGCCCGGGTGCTCGCGGTACTTGATCTCGATGGTCACGGGACCATCCTGTCCGCGAGTTCGCAGCTCTTTCGCCTTCCCGCGACGGTCCCAAGCGTGTCTGAGCCCGAACTGGAAGCACTCCGACAGGAAGTTGAATACGTCAAAGATGGTCGACTTGCCGCTGCCGTTTGGCCCAAGAAGCACGGCGAGCGGAGTGAGGTTCTTGAACTCGATGCAGCGCAGCGCGCGGTAGTTCTCGACGCGCAGGTACTCGATGCGCGCAGGCCCCGATGCTTGGGCAGCGGCAGGTTGGGTCGGGTTCTTTGCCATCATCGTGCTCCTCGCAAGGTTGTTCCCTCGGTACGCCGCGATTGGAGTGTCGACGGGCACACGTCACGGCGCCAAATTTGACCGCAGCATTCAGCGGATCGAACTATCCGGAAATCCCGGACGGATTAAGTTCTTATAGATCGGATCATCCCAGCGCCTCCACATTCGCTCGGCGTTGGACACCGACGGCTCGCCCTCGATGACCCGCGTAGCCCACTTGCGAAACTGGACGGCGCGCTCGGAGTTGACCTTGTAGCCGACGGCGATGGTGGCCGAGAGGTTGTAGTGCTTGGTGTCGTAGGTCTTGCCGTCGGTAGCAGTTATCCGATAATTTTGGATAACTGCGTCCTCCTCGAGCTCGCTGTCCGCGAAGATGGTCTTCAAGTGGTAGTTGACGGTCCGCACATCGACGTCGTAGAGCTGCGCCATCATCTTCTGGCTGAGCCACACGTTCTCGTCGGCGTAGACCGCCTCCACGCCGCCCCCTCCGCTGGCCGCCACGAAGGTCAGGTACTCGGCTGCAGAGGACCGAACGAGGGAGGCGGTGAGGGATTTCTTCTTGCGGGTCATCGCAGCCAGGTCTCCTTCGAGGGCGCAATGAATTGCGCCCCTACGCCGGTCTCGGTCACTGCATTAACGGGATGTTCCCGGTCGAATATCCACTGCGCGGGATTGTCGATGATGTATCGCCGGATGCGGCTAAGCTCATCATCATCGCGGATGATGTGTTCGTAGTAATTGCGTTGCCACAATTTCCCCGGGAATGCGGACCAATCATTTTGTTTCACACCGACAACGTACTGATCGGTGGTCATCGATTTGAATGCCCCAACAACATCCCCCAATGTCAGTTTCGTCCTCGTCCCGTCTGTAGGGGCAGGCCTTGTGCCTGCCCGTTGTGCGAGGGCACCCACAAGGGTACAAGGGGCACCCACAAGGGGCGCCCCTACGTCGCGTTCGGGCACGGTGTCGCAATCGGTGAAAACGACGACGGCGTGGAAATGGTTCGGCATAACCACAATTTCGTCGATGTCGATCGACGGAAAACGCGTCGGCAAGGTTATCCAAACATCCGCAACCATCCGCCCCGCGTCGTTCAGTCGCATTTCCCCGTTCAACACATCGCCAAACAGGCACGCCCGGTCCTTGGCGCAGATGGTCACGAAATACGCCCCGGCCTGCGAGTAGTCATAGTCGCGCAGGCGGATAAAGCGGCGGTGACGGAGGTCGGAGGCGTGCTTCATGGCATCGCCTGCAGCTTGCCCATCGATGTCAACTGGTAGCTGTGGCCAGTAATACGATGAAGGTGGTGAGCTAATCCCAGACCATACCATGAAGACTTCTTACCATTGAAACCATAGCTCCTACTCACCAGACTGTTCTCGTTGAAGACCCGGACGAGTTGCTCGGCCTGTCCTTCAGTCAGCTGATCGACATGAGGCAGCACTTCCGCAAGCTTGTTACCATCGTCTAAGCGAGAACAGTTCCCCACGGCAGCGATATAGCAGTCAATCATTCGCGACTGCTTTACCAGAAGTCCTAGGATTCCCAAGGGCGCTGTATCCCAACCACACGATAGGGCTTGGAACTTCCCGATAAACCCGTACGGGTCCCTGTCAAGCTTGACCGCGATGATTGGCACGCCACGACCAAGGGCAAACCCAACTTCTTGGTCCGTCCAATTGCTATCATGGAAATCTGCCGTCATGAGTGCCACGAAGGCATCCATAGAATTTAGCGCATTTTCGATTTCGTCTTGCCACTCAGATGTAGGTGCGATGTCTTGGTGTGCCACGAAACAAGAAACACCGCACAATTGTAGTTCGCTTTTTAAAACAGCGGTTTCCTTCTTCACCTCTGATTTGTGGCTAAGAAATACTCGGTAGCCGTTGTCACCCCATATGCGCCCAATGTTGTCAGGTGAAACCGCCCGCCGCCCTGCCAAGAGCACCCCCGAATTCTTGCGCCAGTCGACGTCCTCTTCTGTCTCCATTTCCAAGCAAATGTTTTCGATGAACTCATTCTCAAAACTGTGCAGTTTGTTGAAATCCTCTCGGAATTGCTTTTGGAGTTCCGTTTTTTGTTGTATCACCGCCAAGTACAGCGCTTCAGGAATCGCAAGATAGATATCGTGGCCGTAAGTACCGCCATTCCAATTGTCTTGGCTTACGCCTTCGTGAATGCGAACCTGCGCATTAACGATTATTTCTTGAAGTTGACGTTTACCTTGTAGCGCGTAGAACTTCGAAAGGGTCGCTAGAAGCCTTTCAGTACTCTTGGGCAGCTCGTAAGTATTCGATTGATTGTTCATTTGCAGTCCGTCTGCTGCACCGTTTTCCCCAAGCACACTTCGCCGCTCAGCAACTTCGGTAAGAGCGTATCGCGTAACGCAGAATGGATTCTGGATTCAGAAAAGAGCGCGGCCTGCTTGTTGACGAATTGTGCAACGAGTCTGCTGAAGGCTTCTGAAACCTCCCTGTTTGGGATCGCGGTTTTATATGCCTGAATTCGCCTCGGCGAGGTGTGCTTTACTGTAGTTCCAGATGCTCCCCCCACAATCTCATTCCTGTAATTCTGCAAACAAAAAGTGAAGAAAAGAAAATAGACATCCACTCTCTCTTCCGGCCTGGGAACGACTCTTCCAAGCCTTTGATTATGAAGGAATCGTTTTCCATCGGAAGTTGCCGGTACTAGAAGAGGATAGCCTAGCGTGTCGCTATTCTTGCTAAGGTCCGTCATCGTGACCAGCAATTCACGTTCGCGAAGCACGGTTTCGGGAGGAACCGGGCCATTGTAATATTTCAACTTATCCTGCTTAAATCCGCCTCCAATGGCGAAGTTCCCTGGCGTGAGCAGAATATCGCCAACCCGTTCGTCATTAAAAAAATGTCCCTTGAATGCATAACCGTGTTGCACGTCAGCGATTGTGCCTATGGGAACAACCCTCCATCCCCTCGGCACCTCCCCAAGCTCACTCATCTCAAACTCACTCGGAAACAGCTTGGCCGTCTCCGCATCCATCCCACTCGGCTGCCGGCCCGCGGCCTTTGCGCGCACGGGGTCGAAGTCGACGAACCACGACTTGAACAGCGCCCGCGCCATGGCCTCGAGCGTCTCGTTCATCCGGCGGTTCAGCTCGATCTTGTCGTCGAGGGTGCCGAGGATATGGGCGATGGCGCGCTGCTCCTCCAACGTCGGGGTGTTCAGCCCGAATCGCCGAATGAGCGCCCCGCTGAGATTTCGCTGAGCGCCTCCAGACGCCAGCCGAATGAAGTCTTCGCGATGATGCTTCAACGCGTAGAACAGGAATCGGAAGTCGCATCGTTGCGCGTCCGCCATCATCGCACAGCACGCCTGATTGCTTGCCGCGGCCGTGCGGAGAATGCCGAGACTCGTAATTGTCTTGCCGTCTCCGTACATGGCCATTAGCACTGTATTGGCGGGAAATATCTTGGTCGATGTTTGTTCAATGGCGAGTGGCGTGATGCATTCGTCCGCTCTATCAAGCCAACCGTCTCGCAACTCTCCAGTCTTGAACCATGAGATCGTACCTCCGTCATAGAACTCGACCTTGCTGCGAAGCGGAGTTGCGCCACTGGTAACCTTTTCACAAAGATCTTCGATCGCCATGCGTCGCCAACCTGGAGGTAGCGGAGCGAGGTCGACCGGGTTTGAGAAGTCGTCACCCCCCATATCCCAGCCCCCTCAAGTTCTCCCTGATCACCTGCTCGAGCCGTGCGCCCTCGGCGAACTGCTCGTCGAGCTTGGCCACTAGCCGGGTCATCTTCTCCTCGAAAGGCTCGCCGTCGGCCTCGATCGCCTCAGCTCCGACGTAACGCCCGGGCGTGAGCACGTGCTGGTGGCTGCGGATGTCGTCGGTCGTCACCGATTTGCAGAAACCAGGGATGTCCTCGTAGGGGCGCCCCTCGTGGGTGCCCTTTTCTCGAACGGATTCGATGTCATGGGCACCCACGAGGGGTGCCCCTACATCGCCGTCCCCGCGCCAGCGGTGGTAGGTGTCGGCGATCCGCGCGATGTCGTCGTCCGTCAGGTCGCGGTGGACGCGGTCGATCAGCGTGCCGAGCTTGCGCGCGTCGATGAACAGGGTCTCGTGCTGGCGGTTGCGCATCTTCTTGCCTCGACCGCCGAGGCCGTTCTTCTTGTCGCGGGCGATGAACCACAGGCACACGGGGATCTGGGTCGAGTAGAAGAGCTGGCCTGGCAGGGCGACCATGCAATCGACCATGTTCCCCTCGACGAGCGCCTTGCGGATGTCGCCCTCGCCTGATTGCTGCGACGACATGCTGCCGTTGGCGAGCACGAAGCCGGCGATGCCGTTGGGCGACAGGTGATGCACGAAGTGCTGCACCCAGGCGTAGTTCGCGTTGCCCGCGGGCGGCAGGCCGTACTTCCAGCGCACGTCGTCGCGCAGGCGCGCGCCGCCCCAATCGCTGTCATTGAACGGCGGGTTGGCGAGGACATAGTCGGCCTTGAGGTCCTTGTGGACGTCGCTGTGGAAGCTGTCGCCTTGTTCGATCTTCGCGTCGATGCCGCGGATCGCCAGGTTGAGCTTGGCCAAGCGCCAGGTGGTGTGGTTGGACTCCTGGCCGTAGATGCTCACATCGCCGATGCGGCCACCGTGGGCCTCGACGAACTTCTCGCTCGACACGAACATGCCGCCCGAGCCACAGCAGGGGTCGAGCACGCGGCCCTTGTAGGGCGCGAGCATCTCGACGAGCACGCGCACCACGCACTGGGGCGTGTAGAACTGGCCGCCGTTCTTGCCTTCTGCGGACGCGAAACGCGTCAGGAAATACTCGTAGACGCGGCCGAGCACGTCGCGGGACCGGTTCCCCTTGTCGCCGAGGCCGATCGTGCCGATCGTATCGATGAGCTCACCGAGCCGCTGCTTGTCGAGGGCCGGGCGCGCGAAGTCCTTGGGCAGCACACCCTTGAGCGCCGGGTTGTCCCGCTCGATAGCGACCATAGCGTCGTCGATGAGCTTGCCGATGGTGGGCTGCTTGGCCAAGCCCTGCAGGTGCGTCCAGCGCGCCTCCTTGGGCACCCAGAAGATGTTGTCGGCGCGGTACTCGTCCTGGTCCTCTGGGTCAGCACCGCTCTTGCGTTCGGCCTCGAGGGCCGCGTGCTTCTCCTCAAAGGCGTCGGAGATGTACTTGAGGAAGATCAGACCGAGCACCACGTGCTTGTACTCGGCGGCGTCCATGTTGTTGCGCAGCTTGTCCGCGGCCTGCCAGAGCGTGGCCTCGAACCCGAGGTTAGCGCCCGAGTCCGCGCCGTTACGCTTTACTTTTTGTGTTGCCATGACCCCTCGCTTGACTCCAGATCACCCGAGCAAATACGCCTGCCCCCGGTTGTGCAGGGAGCGCTGAACAGAATAGTCGCGTGCCGAATCTCTACCATGGTTCGGGCACCGAAGGTAGAGCTGTCGATGGAAAAAGTTCCATGAAGGATAGGCTAACGGCGGCCTGGGACAATTGATGTCCCAGGGCTGAAAAGGTGCGCCTCTATTCGCAGAGAAAACAAAGGAAAAAGATTCTACGATTTTCAACAAAACCTTCTCCCTTTGTCTCAAAGACAGCAGCCCATCGATATCGCGGCTTTCTCAAGACGATGCGCAATGCCGACCCCTTGCTTCCCCGGACAGCGAACGCTATAGCCTCTCCCAGAAAGGAGGGCTTCTCGCCATGGCCACTGAGCACCCCTGCCCCTTCTGCTCGCCCTCGGAGGATCGAATCGTCGCATCAACGAGCTTAAGCCTCGCGCTGAGGGATCTGTTTCCCGTAAACCCTGGACACACGCTCATCGTCCCGCGCCGGCACGTGGAGACTTGGTTCGAGGCGACCGTTGAAGAGCAGCAGGACATGATGGCGCTCGCGACGCGGGTCAAGGCCGAGCTCGATTTGAGTCACAAGCCCGATGGCTACAACCTCGGGTTGAACATCGGTGTTTCCGCCGGGCAGACCGTGATGCATGTGCACCTGCACGTCATCCCGCGTTACGTCGACGATGTGGACGACCCGACCGGCGGCGTGCGATTCGTCATTCCGGCGCGGGGGAACTATCGCCGACCAGGAGTCATCCCTGCTACGAAGAGCTAGGCCGCGTCGTACTTCGAGAATATGGCTGAAAGTTGCTGATGATCCGCGGAGACGAAGACCGCATCCTCTTTCCACAGGGAGCGGTGAGCCTTCAGCCGCAGGTAGAACGTCTTGGCCACATGATGGGTATGCTCGCCATGAGCTTCCCAGGGGAGCTCATTCGACAGACTCGATAAGTAGCGTGCGGTTTCACTGTCGGCCTGGTTGCGCTGCAGCCAGCGCTCAACGTGCTCCGGCGCGGCCAGGAAGTTCTTCTTCTTGCCATTACAGCTCTTGTCCGCAGCCACGAGGTTGTGAAGACCGTTGTCTCGATAGCGAGACCAGGGAATGAAATGGTCGATTTCGACCAGCGTGCCCAGTGGCTTTCCGCAGTAGAAGCAGCGGCCTTTCTGCAACTCCTTGAGCCCTTTATTCACCGGCGAGAGGTCGACGCGGCTCGCGCCGAACAAGAACTCCTCGAGCACTGCCTCGGAGGTGATGTCCTTGTTCATCTGCGCGACCTTGAACGCCCACTCGCGATAGAGCAGTGGGCGCAAGAGATCGCTGAGCACGATAAGCTTCTCGGCGACTCCAGGCTGGAGCCGAACTAAGTTGTCGAAACCGCTCTTATTATGCTTCTGATAAGCGCTGACAACACCGCGCTTCACATTGTCATCCCAGGTGATGCTGTAGATGAGGGACTCTACTCTTCCGCCGAGTCGCTGAAGCTTGGGCAGCGGTTTGCAAATGAGCGTCCACTCCACCGCGTCGACAAAGGATTCGTAATCGCGCGGCGTCCTGGTGCGAAGGTTGGGCAAGACATCCCCATGTTTTTCTTTGAACAACTTGATATGCGTGAGGATCTCCGCCTGTCCGCCAGTGTTCTGCTTGAGCACCTTCGTCGTTGATCCTTTAAACGGCTCGCAATGCGACCAGTAAAGCTCAATGACCTTCTCCGTGACTTCGCGAGTGGTCAGGGAATCGCGATCGCCGTCGTGCTTGGCCCGTCCCTCGAGGCACAAATCCATGATAGCAAGCAGCACCGCGTATTTGTAGGTTGAGGTCGTGCGCGTTTGCTGCAGGAGCTCGATGAGACGGACGGCGAACTGGATGGTGTCATCCTGACAATGGTGACTCATGAAAAGGAAGTCTTGGTCTCGGCCGGCGCCCGGTCAATGGGCATGGGGGATGCACCTCTAAAACCACTCCTATTCGATAATTAGTTGTCTCATCCCAAGGTCTGACTAACAGGCTCGGCCGACATATAGTGCCCCATCGCCGACCGCCGATCTTGGGCGCTGCCCGAATTGCTCGGGTAAGGGACAGTATTTAAGACTCGGGCAAAGCCCTGGCGAAATTTCGAACTTGTTCCGAGAGCCCTCACCCCGGCCCTCTCTCGGGGGGGAGAGGGAGTGCAACTTCTGGCGCCAATTGTCCCCTATGTTCTTGTGCTCATCGATCGAACTTCGCCTTTGCTTTCGCGAGGTCGAATGCGTCTGGCTGCCAGACCCCAAGCCAGACCCTGAGGCCCTCAGGATCATCACTATGGATATCTTCCCCAGTCTCGACGAAGTGGACCATGTTCTCGTAGCCCGGTGTCCCGCCGCAGTCCTCCGGTGGTGCCGCCCGCTCGCCATCGAGGAGCCGGCGCCGAAAGGACTCCTTCTCGGACCGAACTGCGATGAGTTTCACGTCGTGAATCCAGTCATCGCCGAAGTCGTAGATGTACTCGCACCACTCCACCACGAGCTTGCCGGTGAAGTACGCAGCGAGCTTGATGGCCTTCGCGTCGGGCGTTGGGCGGTCGTACTCCTCACCGCCGAGCAGGCCGGCGATGGGTCGGCCCTGGTGAGTGGGAAGCCGAAACTCCCAGAGATGGCGGTCGTCCCAGCCGAAGCTCAGCTGAATTGCCTGGTGGAGTTGAGCGAAGGTCGCAGTGTTGCGGAGTAGAAATCGCCGCCAGATCCGCGGCTGGATTTCCTGCAAGGAGACTTCGAATTCGTAGTACTTCGGCATGGGTGTGTTCTCAGTCTTTCTTTCCGGCTACGGTGCGGTAGGCCTGGCCAGTAAAATGTACAGGAAATAGGTGTAGCAACCTTCTGCTTTCCACTTTCGACCGGGCAGGGCAGTCTGCCTGGACAATGAAAACTGTAAGAGCACGACACCTTGTCCACCTTGCCGAGGACGTGGCCGCGGATGGCAAAGTCGCGCAGCACCGAGGTGGCCCACTGGCGGAACTGGGTGGCGCGGGCGGAGTTGACGCGGAAGCCCACTCCGATGATCGCGTCGAGGTTGTAGTGGGCGACATCCCGCGTGACCTCTCGGGCACCTTCTTTTTGAACCATCCGGAATTTCCGGAGAGTTGCCTCCTCGTTCTGCTCGAAGGTCGCGTAGATGTTGCGCAGGAGCTCGCTCACCGTGCGGACATCCACCTCGAACAGCTCGCGCATCCGCTTCTCCGTCAGCCAGACCGTCTCGTCCTCGACCCTGACCTCGATGCTGGCCTCGCCCGCCTGCTTGGTGAAAATCAGGAACTCGGCAGTGCTGTTGCGGATCATGTGCTTCATTGCGACAGTCCCCCGATGATCTCGAGGATGCGGTCGGTGCAGACCTTGCGGTCCGCGTCGAGGATGACCCAGTCATACTAAAACAGCCTGTAGTCGCCGCGGAGGAGATCGGCGATGGACCAGATGAAAGAAGAAAGGTTGGCGTTGGTCACGGTGGTTACCTCATGTCGGGTCGATGTTCAGCCTTCGCATTCCTGAGCAGCAATAACAGGGCCCTGCGCTACATCCCCAAGGTCTGTCTTCGCGAGCCTAAGCTTTTCGGAACTCCATGTTAGTCCAAGATGGGGATGGGATCGAGGGCGGCGCATTTATTGGCCATCTACTAGACTAGAGTTTCGTCATTTCTCAAGCGGCGCATAGCCACTCCCAGACGAGTTGGTGGAATTTCGAAGAGCCCTGGCCCGCACTGGGGTTGGTGAAAA
>JALOQD010000396.1 GCA_025453525.1 Myxococcota bacterium | reverse complement strand
ACTCTTCAATCCGCCGCTCAGAAGCGGCTGGGCAAGGCTTTTATGCTACTCCTACCAGAGTGGATCTTCAGCCGCCGTGTTCCTGGTAGTGGACGCTGAGGACGCCGCTCGTCGAAAGAGGCACATCCATGCGACACACAATATCGGTCATTGCTCTCATGTTCGCCGCAGCCGCGGTTCTGGGCTGCCGTTCCCAAGAGGAAAAGGTCGAGGGGAGCGCAGGAGACCTCGAGCCTGCGGCGGCGCATCTCGACAAAGCAAAAAAGGAAAGCAAGGAGGCGTTTCGAGCGACCCGGGACTACGCGTTCCAGCAACGGGCCGAGTTCGTCGAAAAGATGAAAAACGACCTTCTCGAAATCGAGAAAGACCTTCGGCAGCTCGCGGCCAAAGTCAAAAACACGAGCGGCCCGGCAAAGGCCGATGCCCGAAAAAAGCTCGCCGCAGCACAGGAGAAATGGGCAGTGGCGAAGCAGCGCCTCGAGATGGCGCAAAGAGCTACTGAGGCCAGTTGGGAAGATGTAAAGGCCCGTTGCGAGGCGTCGTTTGTTGACTTAAAAAGCAGCGTTGAGCAAGCGCATCAACGGCTCAAACTCAAAGTCGAACGATAGGCAGTGAGATCTGTTCTCGTCTAGAACAGGAACCAAAGGGAGAAAAAACATGAGAATCTCAAGATGGATATTGTTCATGGCGGCGATCGCGCTTTTCCCAGCCGCAGCCAATGCCGAAGAGACCTCGGACTCGACAGAGGATGAAGACGAAGAGAGCGACGGCCTCTCCTTCGGCATTGCCGCTACGATTGGGGAAGGATTCTCGGTCATCCACTCCAACGTCGACCGACTCCCGGTCAGCCTGGAGGCGGTACCATATCTGGGCTGGTCTTGGTTCAAGTTCGAGTTGGGCCTCTACACGACACTCGAGGATCTCCAAATTAAAGGCACCTCCGTAGGTCGCTGGAACTTCTCCATTCGGCCCGGCGCTAGGCTCACCCCGCCGATCATCCCGCTCTACCTCCGGGCTGCGATTCCCCTTCAAATCCAAACCTCTGACTTTGATTGGGGGTTCCTGTTCGGCATTGGCGCCGACATCCACCTCATCGCGATCCTCGGGCTCGTCATTGAGGTCGACACCATTCTCACCCAAAACTTGGATTGGGGTCGCATCGGCTTCCCTCTGGAGTTCCGGCTCGGCGTGAGCCTGAACTTCTAAAGTCATTTGGCGAGAGCGGGCAAAACGTTCTTGGATCCATGACTCGTCCTGCCAGCAGAAGACGCAACTCCACGCCTCGCCGAGCAGCTGCGACGATGGTTCCATCCCGCCCATGGCATCGTGCATTCCTTGCTCCTCGAGCGAGCTCTTCGGACGCTCGGCGATGAGCGCTGGCTTGCGATGCAGGAGCGCCGAGCAATTTGCATGCCAGGTAAAATAGCCAAGCGATACAATTGGTTATGTTGCCCAGAGGCCGCAAACCGCTTGTGCATGTGATCATTATGAAATACCCTAGTTTCAAATTGATAGAAACAAACAAGGGATGGGACATGCGCGCCGAAGACCTGAACCACAAAGAGCTCCTGGAGCTGGACCCAGAGGGGGGCGTGATCCGCTTCGCTGGACAACGCGCGCTTCTGCTCGACGCGGTGGCCATGGGTCTGCACAGAAAATATCTCGTCGAAAACTTCGGCCTGACAGCCGCGCGGGCGGTGCTCACGCAGTTTGGCTTTGCCCACGGCTGGCGCATGGCCGCGGCCATGAAACAGGAATTCAAGTGGACGAATGACGGTGAGTGGCGTCGCGCAGGCCCCTCCCTCTTCAACCTCGAGGGTCTGTTTCGCGTCCAACCAGGCAGTGAGGACATGCTCACCCCAAAGGGGGCGATGCTGCTGGCGTCTTACGAGGCAGAGCAGCACCTTCTGCACTTTGGGCGGTCTGATTCAGCCGTGTGCTGGACCATCTGCGGTCTGATGAGCGGCTACGTCAGTCATACCGCCGGTAAAGAGATCTTCGTCCTTGAAAACCGGTGTCTCGGTCAGGGTCACGCGGCGTGCCACCTCTTGGGACGCAGCCGCGAGGAGTGGGGAGAAGAGCACGCCGAGGATTTGGCGTTCTTCGATTCAGGACGCCTCACGGAGAGCCTCGATGTTTCTCTGAGTCGGGTGACCGAGACGCTGAGAGCGGCAGAGGTGAAGCTTCGCGCGCACCGCCGGGCCCTGGTCGCCGTGGTGCGCGACGTGAAAGAGCCGCTGGGAATCGTCGCTCGCAGCCGAAAGATGCAGGACGTCGTTGGCCTGGCCCAGCGGGTGGCCAAGGTCGATGCCACGGTCCTCATCACCGGCGAAAGCGGCGTGGGCAAGGAGCGCATCGCCCGGCTCGTCCACGATGAGTCGACCCGCGCCTTGGGGCCGTTCATCGCCGTCAACTGCGGCGCCATCACCGAGACGCTGCTCGAGAGCGAGCTGTTCGGTCATGCGCGCGGCGCCTTCACCGGAGCGACGTCGGACCGCCCCGGATTGTTCGAAGCCGCGAGCCGAGGAACGCTGCTGCTCGACGAGGTCGGCGAGGTCTCTGCCGGCATGCAGGTCAAGCTGCTGCGGGTGCTGCAGGAGCGAGAGATTCGGCGGGTCGGGGAGAACAAGAGCCGACCGGTGGATGCGCGGGTCATTGCCGCCACCAACCGCGACTTGGCCCACGGCGTCGCCGAGAGCACCTTCCGGCAGGATCTCTATTATCGCCTCAAGGTTGTCGAGTTGCATGTGCCGCCGCTTCGGGATCGCCGGGACGACATCTTGCCCCTGGCCCGGGTGCTGCTCGCGGACGCGGCCGGCCGGATGGACCGCAAGATGACGGGCCTGGCCCCTGGCGCCGCGGATCAGCTGCTGCGCTACGAATGGCCGGGCAACGTGCGCGAGCTCGAGAACGCCATGGAGCGCGCTGTCGCGCTCGCCCGGGGAGGCCGCGTGGATCTCGAGGATCTGCCCGAGGAGATCCGCAATGCGTTTCCGCGGCCCGTGGTGGGAGGGGAAACCGTACAGCCGCTCAGCGAGGTCGAGCGAGAGTACATTCTCGCGGTGCTGGAGCTCAATAGTGGAAACCAGACGCGCACGGCCAAGCAGCTGGGGATAGGTGCGGCGACGCTCTACCGGAAGCTCAAGAAGTACGGGTGTGTGTTGCCGGCCCCCAGTGAAACCGATAGCATAATGACCACGTCGTAAAATCCTTCGGTGATTGCGCAATGAAACCCCACTATTTACTCTTTTCTTTGTGTGTTCTCCTCTTTCTCTCCTGTTCAAGCTCGTCATCCAAGAAGCCACCCGAAATTGTTCGTGGAACACTGGATTTAACCTCCTGGGACCTGGACAGAGACGGTCCGTTAGAGCTGTTCGGCGAGGCTGCGTTTTTCTGGAGCATCCTCCTGACACCAGAGGATTTCGGTGATGGCCCCGAGCCCCAGAAGACCGGATATATCCAGATGCCAGGCGCGTGGAACGGCTATGCCATCGGCGCGACAGAGCTCGGTAGCTACGGAACCGCAACCTATCGAATCAGGGTCAAACTAAGAAAGGTCTATGCCGAGCCTCTCGGGTTGAGATTCTCCAATGAAATTGGCGCGTTCCGCGTATACATCGACGATAGAACGCTGATCCAGGCTGGAACGGTCGGACCGACCAAAGAATGGACAGTCCCAGACTATTCCACGCGCATAGCACCTTTTCGTCCAAGCCAGGAGGAGTTCGACATCCTGGTGCAGGTAAGTAATTTTCATTCATTTATGGGCGGCATGGTATGCAACATTCACCTCGGGACAGAACAAGGCATATCGCGCAAGCGCTCCCATGGACTAGCCGTTGACCTCTTTTTGCTCGGAGCCTTTTTTATCATGGGGTGTTACCATCTCGGGCTTTTCGCCATGTGGCGTTCGAACAAGGCAGCCCTCTATTTTGCTCTACTGTGCTTCATTGGTTCCGGGTATTGCCTCATCGTCGGAGAGAAGTACTTATTCTACGCATTTTCAGACATTCCATGGAATGTCAGCTTTAGATTGATATATTTCCTAACATATTGCATCATGATCGCCGTATTGACCTTTTGTCACTATTTGTTCGAGGAAGAGTCATCCATTAAAATCGTTCGAATCTTCCAGGGCGTCTACACAGCCTTAGTTGCCACCACACTTTTTTTCAACTCATACATTTATACGGGTTGCCTTCTAATCTATTACGGCGCGGTCATATTGGGTTTTGCCTACATATATTACCTGGGAATTCGTGCCATTATTAATAAAAGAAGCGGGGCCATTGTTTATATCGGCGGCTTTTCCATGATGTTTCTGTCCACATTAAACGACATGTTGTTTACACTAAAAATCATACACACGGGTGATTACATGCCCTATGCCCTCGTGTGCTTTTTCATTTCCCAGGCCTACATGCTGGC
>JALOQD010000112.1 GCA_025453525.1 Myxococcota bacterium | reverse complement strand
TCCATTCCGAGGCGCACGAGCAGCTCCTTGGTACGCCGAGCCGCCTCGAACGCCTCGCGGTGAGGAATGCTGCAGCGGATGCGCGGCAGGGTCGACGGCACCTCCTCCAATCCGCGGATGCGAGCGATCTCCTCCACGAGGTCGATCTCTCGCTCGATGTCTGGCCGCGACGTGGGCACCGTGACCTTGAGTCCCTCGCCATTGAAGCTCGCCACTTTGGCCCCGAGCCCGGTGAGAATGCTCGTCATGGCAGAGACCGGCACGTCGTAGCCCATGACCTGCTTGAACCTTCCAGGGCGCAGCCGCACCTTGAGGGGCTCAACTGGGCGCGGATAGCAGTCGATGAAACCCGCTGCGGCCTTTCCACCTGCCATCATCAGAGTGTCTGCCACCGCAGCCTCTAAAACTTGCGGTCCCTGGCAGGGGTCGACGCCGCGCTCGAACCGATAGCCCGACTCGCTAGACACCCTGAGGCGCTTGGCCGTGCGCCGCACCCAGGTCGGAGTGAAATAGGCGCACTCGATGAGGACGTTTTTTGTAGACGCGTTGACGCCCGAGTCGTTTCCTCCCATCACTCCAGCGATGGCCACAGGTCGCTCTCCATCTCGAATGAGCAGGTCCGAGCTCGAAAGTGTACGCTCCTGGCCATCCAGGGTGATCATGCGCTCGCCCTGTGCGGCGCGAGACACGATGATGCGCCGAGCTTCGAGCTTATCGAGATCAAAGGCATGCAAGGGTTGGCCGAACTCGAGGAGCACGAGATTGGTCATGTCGACGATGTTGGAGATGGGCCGAATGCCGAGACTATACAACCGATAGCGCAGCGCGAAGCGGCTCGGCCGCACGGTCACTCCAAGCACCGCCGCGGCGCCGTACCGCGGGCATCCCTCGGGATCATGGATCTCGACCGCAAAAAAATCGCGGATGTCACGGTCCAGCTCGCCCAGAGCGGCCGCAATCCGCGGCTCGAGAACGCCGCCGAGGAGCAGCGCCGCATCCCGCGCAATGCCTCGGTGGGACAGCGCATCCGCACGATTGGGTGTGATCCCCACGTCCAGCACAGAATCCCGCAGATCGAGGGCCTCGACGATAGGTGAGCCGATGCGCGCCGGCGTGTCTTGCCCCAAAAGGAGGATGCCTTCTTGATCTGGCCCAATCCCGAGCTCGGCCTCGCAGCAGAGCATTCCCTCGGACTGCACGCCGAGCAGCGGTCTCGTCTCGATGCACAGGCTGCCGAGCTTGGCGCCGGGCATGGCGAGCACCACGCGGCCGCCAGTCCCTGGGCAGTTGGACGCGCCACACACGACTTGATGCATCGCCGCCCCGCTGTCCACCTCGACGATGCTGAGGGTATCCTTCTTGGGATGGGGCTTTTTACTCCTCACCTCAGCGACGACGATTTTGTCCAAGCCCACGCCGAGCTCGGTCACTCCCTCGACCTCGAGGCCCGCAAAGGTGAGGCGCTCGGCGAGCTCCTCGGGCTGCGCCGAAAGCCCCGCGATTTCGCAGATCCATTTGTGGCTGACGCGCATTTTCTTGTTACCTCCGGAAGCAGGACAGGAACCGCGGATCGTTTTCGTAAAACAGCCGAATGCTCGAGATGCCCTCATAGCGCAGCATGGCGATGCGATCCACGCCAACGCCAAAGGCAAAGCCCGTGTAGCGCTCAGCGTCGACGCCCACGCCCTCGAGAACGTTGGGATCGACCATGCCCGAGCCGAGCACCTCGATCCAGCCAGTGTGGGAGCACAGCCGGCACCCGTCGCCCTTGCAAGAAATGCACTGGATGTCCACCTCGGCCGAGGGCTCTGTAAACGGGAAGAAACTCGGACGAAAGCGCAGCTTCACGTCGCGGCCAAACACAATGTGGATAAAGGTCTCGAGCACGCCCTTGAGATCGGCGAACGAGATACCCTGGTCCACGAGCAGCCCCTCGATCTGGACGAACATGGGGCTGTGGGTCGCATCGTCGTCACGGCGATAGACGGCGCCTGGCGCCACGATTTGGATGGGCAGGGGGCGCCTCAGCATGGTGCGGATCTGCACCGGCGAGGTATGAGTACGCAGCAAGGTCTCGCCCTCTTTGACGAACAGCGTATCTTGCATGTCTCTGGCCGGATGATCGGCTGGGAAGTTGAGCGCCGCGAAGTTGTAGTAGTCGGTCTCGATTTCCGGGCCGGTCGCAACATCGAACCCCATGGACACAAAAACGTCCACGATGTCGTACATCACGATGCTCAAGGGGTGCAGGTGCCCTACACCCGTGGGCGCGCGACCTGGCAAAGTCGGATCGAGGCGACTATGCAGATAGCGTTCCTCCTCGAGACCCCGCTTGGCTTCGATGGCTTTCGCACAGGCTTCCGTAATGCGCTGCTTGGCCCCATTGAACGCCGCGCCCACCTCTTTTCGCGCCTCTGCCGGGATCTCCCGCAGGAGCTTTTGCAACTGCGCGATTTCCCCCTTGGCGCCGAGGAAGGATGCCTGGAGCGCCCGTATCTGAGGTTCGTCGGAAAGACGAGTGAGCTCGAACTCGCACCGACTCGCGATGTCCGAGAGCGTCGAAATGATGTGTTTGGATTCCATCGGTCCTCGGCCTTGGCTGCCAAAGGCGCGTCGTCCCCCTGTTCGAGGAACGAAGAGCCTGTTGGACGAAGACTAACGACCAGCTTTGGAGAACTCGATCACCGCGGCAAAAGCCTGTGGCTCGGATACCGCGAGATCGGCGAGGATCTTGCGATCGAGCATGACATCGGCCTTGCGCAGATCGCCCATGAGCCGAGAGTAACTCGTACCGTTGTTGCGAGCCGCGGCGCCGATGCGGGTGATCCACAGACGGCGCATATCGCGCTTGCGGAGCTTTCGACCCACGTACGCGTCTTTCCACGCATGGAGCACGGCGCAGTGAGCGACTTTGAACAGCCTGCTGCGAGACCCAAAAAATCCCTGGGCGCGCTTGAGAATACGATTGCGACGCCTTCTTGCTTTAAATCCTCTTTTGACGCGAGCCATGTTGTTTCGCTCCTATAGGTATGGTCCTAGAAGCCGGCCCTGTTGGCGCTAAAGCCTCACAGATAGGGACACAGCATGCGGACGTGTTTCTCCAGCGTCGAAGGCACGAGGTCGTTCTTCCGCAGGCGGCGTTTACGCTTCGTGGACTTCTTGGTCAGGATGTGGCTATGGAACGGCTTGTCACAGCGGATCTTGCCCGTTCCCGTCTTGCGGAAGCGCTTGGCTGCGCTCCTATTTGTCTTCATCTTCGGCATCGGTGCCACCCTGTTCTTACATGGGTTGAACGCCCGCCCTCGCACCAATCGAGGAAGGGGCTTGCTATTTACACGCGTCGGTCGTCGATTGCAAGTTCAAAAACGGTCACCGAGACCGGACGCGATGGCGTTTTAAAAAAAACCGTCGATAGAAATATTGGCTCGCTGGGCCAACGCTTCTCTTTTTTAGGTCTCTTTGACGACTTCCTCAGGAACGGTATCGTCAACGGTATCGTCAACGGTATCGTCATCGTCGTCGTCATCATCATCATCATCATCATCATCATCATCATCCAAATCGTCGTCTTCGAGATCATCATCGTCATCATCCAAATCGTCGTCTTCGCCCACATCGAGCGTCTCGAGCGTCTCGAGAGCCTCGAGGGCTCCGGCCGTGGTCGTGGCCACGCTCGGAGGCGCTGTGCCCGGCGCTGTGCTCCCAGAGCCAACGCCCTTGGCCGGCGCGAGCACCATGGTCATGGTGCGACCTTCCATGCGATAGGACTGTTCGACGATGGCCAGATCTCGAGTGAATTCCACGACGCGGTCGAGCACCCTGGCCGCCATCTCTGGATGGGCCATCTCGCGGCCCCGGAACCGAATGGTGATCTTGGCCTTGTTGCCCTCTTCGAGAAAGCGACGGATGTGCTTGACCTTCGTGTCGAGATCATGGCCGTCCGTCTTGGGACGGAACTTGACCTCTTTGATCTCGATGACCTTCTGTTTCTTCTTCGCGAGATTCGCCTGCTTCTTCTGCTCGTACTTGAACTTGCCGAAATCCATAATCCGGCACACAGGAGGATTCGACTTGGGATTGATCTCCACGAGATCGAGCCCTAGCTCCTGCGCGATGGACAGCGCCTGGTGCACCGGGTAGATACCGAGCTGTTTGCCTTCCGGATTGATGACCCGCACCTCGGGCCTCCGGATCATCTGGTTGATGCGAATCTGCGGACCGCGAGTGTCCCTACCTCTCATCTGACTAATGCTGCACCTCCCTATGGTTGGCGGGCCAACCGTTGGCCCAAAACCGCTCAAAAAGCACCGTCACATGGACGGTTCCTTGGCTTGTGTTGTCATCCAATCGATAAATTCGTCGAGACTCTGGAAGCCGACATCACCCTGCTCTCTTGTGCGCAGCGCGACGCCGCACTTTGCGACCTCTTCGTCACCGACGACGGCAATCGCTGGGATGCGCAGGTTGCGGGCGCTTCGAATCTTGGCTCCGAGCTTCTCGTTGGAGGCGTCGACGATGGGCCTCAAGCCGCGCTCGCGCAGCGCTGCCTCCACCTTGCGGGCATGCTCCTCATGGCGCTCGGCCACGGTGAGAATGGCGATCTGTTCGGGCATGAGCCACATGGGAAACGCCCCAGCATAGTGCTCCACCATGATGCCGAAGAACCGCTCGATGGAGCCGAGCAGAGCCCGATGCAGCATCACCGGCCGATGGCGCTTGGAGTCCTCGCCGATGAACGAGATATCGAAGCGCTCGGGCAGGTTGAAGTCGACCTGGATGGTCGTGCATTGCCATAGCCTGCCGATGGCATCACGGATTTTGATATCGATCTTCGGGCCGTAAAACGCCCCGCCGCCTTCGTCGACCGAGAACTTCACGCCTTCGGCCGCAAGGCCCTCGCGAAGGGCCTTCTCAGCCATTTCCCAGATAGCGGGCTCCCCGACGAACTTGTCCTTGGGGCGAGTCGCCAGCTGGACGTCGAGATCCTTGAAACCAAAGTCCGCGAGCAAGCTGAAGGAAAAGGCCAGCATCTTCTGAATTTCAGGCAGCAGCTGCTGCGGAGTCATGAACAAATGCGCGTCGTCTTGAGTAAAGCCCCGGACCCTCAAGAGTCCGTGGAGCTGACCCGAGCGCTCGAAACGGTACACGGTGCCGAGCTCGGCCCAACGCAGCGGCAGGTCGCGATAGGACCGCATGCGCGACCGATAAATCGCAATGTGGAACGGGCAGTTCATCGGCTTGATGTAGTAAGGGTTGCCCTCGATTTCCATGGGCGCGTACATCGCGTCCTTGTAGTTCTCGAGGTGCCCCGAGGTCTGCCACAGGTGAGCCCGGCCCACATGGGGTGTGGCCACGACATCGTATCCGCAGCGGAAGTGTCGCTTGCGCCAATGCTCCTCGAGCAGGTAGCGCACGAACGCTCCCCGGGGATGCCAGAGCACAAGGCCTCCGCCGATCTGCTCGTCGATGCTGAACAGGTCGAGCTCAGTGCCGAGCTTACGATGGTCGCGCTTCTTGGCCTCTTCGAGGGCGTCGATATGCGCTTTGAGCGCCTTCTTGTCGGCAAACGCCGTGCCGTAGATGCGCTGCAGCATCTTGTTGTGCTCATCGCCGCGCCAATAGGCTCCGGCGCAGCTGAGCAGCTTGAAGGCTTTGAGATGGCGCGTGCTCGGCACATGAGGACCGGCGCACAAATCGACCCAATCGCCGTGTTGATAAAGGCTGATGGGCGAGCCTTCGGGAATCCCCTCGAGGATCTCCAGCTTGTAGGTCTCACCCTTGCTCGAAAACAAAGCGCGGGCCTCGTCGCGGCTGACCACCTTGCGCACGAACTCGAGGCTCGAACCGATGATTCTGTCCATCTCCCCTTCGATGGCCCGAAGCTCTTCATCGCTGAACGCGCCCTGCGGCCTATCGAAATCGTAATAATAGCCGTTCTCAATAGACGGGCCGATCGTCACGAGCGTCCCGGGAAAGAGCCGCTGCACAGCGTCTGCCATGACATGGGCCGTGGAGTGCCGAATCATGGGGACCGCTGCTTCGTCGGTCATGCGAACGGGCACGGGCATCGCGCCCTGCGGCAGCGCACTCCCGAGATCATAGAGCACGTCGCCGACGAGAGCACCCACGACGTCATGACCGAGGGCCGAGGAGGCGGCAAGGGCCCCACCGACCGTGCCGGACGCGTACTTCTGCGTAGGATTCTGCTGGTTCATGGTACCTTAAAGGCGCGACCCGGCGCTCTCGCCGTGCGCTGGACAGACTGGGACGGTCTTCCGCGAGGGGGTTTCGTGGTAGGCACGAGCAGGATTGAACTGCTGACCCCTACCGTGTCAAGGTAGTGCTCTCCCACTGAGCTACGTGCCTGCAAGAACCGCTCACCCTCTTCGCGAGCGAGCCAGCGCTTTCTAGCAGAGCCTTTGACCTGCGTCAAGCCGGAAGCGCGCGGCATCACTTGCCAGGCTCCGGCCGATACAAAGCTTCGATAGAGTCGCGGTGTCGCTGCTCGATCACGCGGCGCTTGAGCTTGAGGCTTGGGGTGAGCTCGCCGTCCGCAGTTGAAAACTCCCGCGGCAAGAGCGCGAATTTCTTGACCGTCGAAAACGGATCCAGCTTGCTGTTGACCGCATCGATCTCGGCGGCCACGGCCTCATTGAGCTTGGGATGCTTGGCGAGCTCAGCGACGGACAGATTCCCCAGACCGTGGTCCTTGGCCCACAATTGAACGTAGTCGGCCTCCAGGGTAAGAAGCGCAACCAGGTACTTGCGCCGATCGCCGAACACCACGGCCTGGACCACGAAGCGGCTCTGGCTCAGGCGGGCCTCGATGGGCGCAGGAGGCACGTTCTTGCCGCCAGAAGTGACGATGAGCTCTTTCTTGCGATCGGTGATCGTCAGAAACCCGTCAGCGTCCACAAAGCCGATATCGCCGGTGTGCAGCCAGTGATCTTCGTCTATCGACTCGGCGGTTTCCTGGGGCTTGTTGAGATACCCACGCATCACGTTGTCGCCGCGAACCAGGATCTCGCCGTCCTCTGCGACGCGTTGCTCGATTCCGGGAATCGCCGGGCCGACGCTGCCAAACTTGCGCCGCTCGATCCGGTTGTAGTGCGACAAAGACGCGTTCTCGGTCATGCCGTAGCCTTCCACGATCGTCAGGCCAGCGGCGTCGAAGAACTCATTGAGATAGAGCGGCAGAGGCGCGCCGCCGGAGATGATGAGCCGGACGCGACCGCCGAGGCGATCCTTGAGCTTGCTAAAGACGAGCGTGTCTGCCAGCCGATGCTGGGCAGAAAGAAAAAATCCGGGTTGCTTCCCGTCTTGGCGCAAACTCGACACCCGGGCGCCCACACGGCTCGCCCACGAGAACGCCGCTTTCTTGATGCCGCCTGCCTTCTCGACCTGCTGCAGCGCCGCTGCGTGGATCTTTTCGAACAAGCGCGGAACGGTCACGAAGAAATGCGGACGTACGGACTCCGCGTCTTCGATCGCTAGGAGCATGGAACGCGCGAACGCCATCGTAAAACCGACTTTCAGCATCGCGTGGTAAGCGAGCTGGGCATAGACATGGGCCAGCGGCAGGAACATGAGCATCAGGTCGGACGTTCGCAGCTTGAGGCCCCCTTGCACGCTCTCGACCACGGACAGGAGATTGCGGTGGGTGAGCATCGCTCCCTTGGGCGTACCCGTGGTGCCCGAGGTGTAAACGATTTTCGCCACGTCATTGGCTCGCAGAGCTGCGATGCGATCGTCCACCGCGGTCAACTGCTGCACGGCAGCGGCCTTGCCCATCTCGATATACCGCTCCAGGCTCACGATGCGGTTTCCCTGGCCCTTGGGGCTGACCTCGTCGAGGGTCAGAGGCTCGGACGCCTTCTCGCCAGGCCGCGGCAAGGGCACCTGGCTCTCTTCAAAGAAGACGACTCGCTTGACGGCATTGGGCAGTTGTCCGTCCGAAGAGAGGAGGCAACGAACTTGGATCGGCCCTTCCACGAACACGACCCTGGGTCCGGCATCCTCGAGGATGTACTGCACGGTGTCCGCATTGACGTTGTGATAGATGGTCACCGTGCGAGCGCCGGCCATCAGGATGCCGATGTCGGCCTCTACCCACGCGCGGCGTGAATACGAGAAGAGCGCCACGTGTTCCCCAACACCCACGCCGTCTTCGATGAGCGCCGCTGCGATGGCACGGGAGCGCTCGCTCCACTCATTCCAGCTCGTAGAGGCCCAAGACTCTCCGCGCCGTTCGAGCAATGCCTCGCGATTGCCGAAAGAGGAGACCTGGGAATTGAATACGCTGACAAGGGTCTCTTCTGTGGTCATGGTACCCTAGAATCCAAAGCTCAGGCCGAGCGAGGGATCGAAATGGACGGCAAAACCGTCGAGAAAAACAACATCGATGGGCAAGCCCACCACGAAGCCCACATGGTTGTTGAAATAGTAAGCGAGCTCAGGCCCGACCTCGACCACCATCCCCGTGACCATGGGGAAGTACGTCGCCTTGTTGCCACCGGGGACGTTGTAGCTGAACTGACCGTAACCCGCGCCGAGAAACACGGAGAGGCCCAAGCCTCCCTTTTGAACCACGCGATAGCGGGCGCGCAGCGCCGCCAGCCAGCCGATCTGCAGGCTTTCCTTGCTGATGTTCCGCGCGTCACCGTTCTGGTCGATGCGCATCTCGATCAGACGCCGGGCTTCCTCTTCGGAGAGAACGCCATCGAACTGACCATCCTCGTCGGGCAGGTCGAGAACAGAAGCTGGGGCATCATCGGGGATGGATGCCTTGGGACCACCGCAGTATGCGGACAACGCATCGTTCAGAGAGTAATTGCCCGTGGCTTCGTCCGGCTCGTACCCCCTCTTCTTGAGCGCATCGAGACAGCTTTGGTTCGTTTTGAGGCGGTTCACGGTCACATCGAACCGCCCGACGAGCTCCAGGGAGAAATTCTTGGCGAGAAACCATCCGAGGGTCAATCGAATCGGCGCTCCGCCAAAGGCAAAACCCGCTGGCGTCGTGGACTTGGTGCTCAGGTAGCTGCCCGGTAACAAGGGGCCAGAGTCATCCTCCACCCTGGTCAGCGTTCTCACTTCGATTTCTTGGCTTTGGTAGCCGAAACCCACGCCGCCTGTGAGGTTCGCGTAGAACCTGGACGGCCCGCTCACAGGACCTTTGGGCTGGTCCTCTGACGTTTCGCAGGTTCCCAAATCGCCGCAAGTCAGGCCTTCCCCACAGCCCTCGTCCGGCTGGCACGGCTCGCCAAGGGCGGGCAAGCTCACCTTTCCACAGGACTCGTCCCAGGGCGGACAGGGAGCGCACTCCTTGGGTTCCAAGCCGGCTATGCCAGGCACGGGCGAGGCATCTTCAGACATGATCACTTCGAGGGGGGCGTTTTTGCTGCCATGACCGCACACGAGCCGGCCTGTGGCGTTGTAACCCTCGATGTAATAGGTGACGGTCGATGGGTCGTAGATGCGGATCTGGCCGCGATCGCAGTTGAGCAAGGCACCGTGGCCCGGGCCTTTCTGGGTGAGCTCGATTTCGCTGAATTTGGCTGCTGCATCGAAGGCATAAAACACCTTGAGCTTCGCGACCATCCCGGCCATGACCGCATCCATTTCGAGGTAGAAGGGCAGCTCGAACTTGCGCTTCTGCCGGCTCATTGCCGCGTGCCTGCCGCAAACCGGAAAGCTGTTGGACTTTGGCGGCAAGGGTTGCGCCGAAAGGCCAGCGGCTGCCAGCGTTCCAGGGCATTTTGCCGAGGTCGCTTGGCTGCGCGAGAGGTTGAAAATGATGTCGATATCGGGCGAGGACAACAGGGGATCGACCATGACCTCAGGATCGAGGCACAGGGCGAGGATGAAGCTCTTTTGTCCCTGCGCGTTGTCTGAAAACCCACCGGTCCACAAAATGCCGTAGCTCACATACACCCTGGCCAAGGTCCGCTTGTCGAGCTGGTTCCCCATCGCGATGGCTTGATCGAGCAGCGATTTGGACGCATCCAAATCGAGATTCGAGTAGGCATCCATGGCGTCGCGCAGAAGAGACGCCGCTCGCACAGCGTTGTTCTGGGCCTGCGCGGCCGAGGGCACTGCCAATAGACCGAAGAGTGTTGCCGCCGTGAGAACGAGCTTGCGAATCGGGAGCTTGGCCATCATCACTCCGTCGCGCGGGTACTTCCTTCGAAGTAGCCTTCCCCGCGCCTTTGCAGTCAGGGTACGAGCCGCCCACGAGAAAAGCGGCGTTCGTTCTGCCCAAGAAACTCAAGGCTCGCATTCCACCGGAAACGCTCGACCCTGTCAAGGTCAACTTGGAATACTATACGATTAGTTCATTACAGAACAAGACAATACTAGAAAATGTCAGCAAGCGGCCGCGCAGGCAAGGGCTTGAAAAGAAAGGAACAGGGGGGCACAACAGCGGGCGCCTAGAAGCGCAGGACTGGGCCAGACTGGACATCGAAGTTCACAGCGAAATTGGGGGCGACGAGCAGGTCGGCCAAGAGCCCAAAGTTCCAGCCAAAGGCGCCGCCCTTCTTGAACCACAGGTTGGTCTCGAGCCCTGCCTCGACGATGACGTATCCGGCTTTGCGGAAGTAGTTCTGACTAAAGGGGTCTTCCTGGGTCCAAATGTCCCTGTCGTCGACATTGGTACATGAAATATTTCCACTTGGGCTTCGGGTTTGCGTCCGACAGTCCTTGTAGCTCACCCGGTGCTGAAACTGACCTCCTCCCAAACCGAAAAGCGTCCACAACTCGGCAGGGCTGCGGTCCTTACCGGCGACCCTATAACCGAAATTGGCGATAAAGGCCGGCCGCAAGAACGGCACGTCGCCATTGAAGTCGAGCGCCATGTCAGCTCGGAACCCCACGCCCAGCAGCATGTCCGGGGTCAGGTGGAATAAAAGGCCAATCCGCCCGTGGAACTTGTCCCACGCCGTACCCGCGGCCAGGGACAAATCGCTCGACGCGACCTGATTGTAGGCCCGGGTCGTTTCTGCCGGAAGGATGCCGAAACCCGTGCCCGCAACAATGGGAATGCGCACATGCTTCTTGCCGCCGCTTCTGTCGTTCCCCTCTGACCCGCCTTCGGTCAGAGTGCACTTCTCCTCGACACAGGTGTAGCCAGTGCAGCAGTCTGCCGACGAGTCGCACATGGAATAGTCCTTCTTACACAACTTGTTGCAGTCCGGGTTCCACGGCGGACACTCCTCGACGCAAGCAGAGGGCGCCGGCAAACCGGGCAGAGACGGCTCAGGACCCGTGCGCTGCGCCACGATGGCGACCTGGAACGGCTCCGCCTCGGTGCCCGAGGTGCCCACGAGTTGCTGATTCGTCCCGTACACCGCGATGTAGTATTCGATTCCCGTGGGATCAAAGGTCTGGAGCACATCGCAACCGATGGTCGCGGCATAGCCCGACTTCATCGGCGTCATTGGGATTTGCTGGAACACCCGTTCTCCGAGCGTGCGGTAGAACAGGGTCACACTCCCGACCTCGACGACGGGATTGATCTCCACGAAAACCGGGACAGGCACGAGCCGTTGCTGCTGGGGCACGGGCAGATGCCGCGTGAGCTGCGAGGCCTGGATCGGGACTGGCGCCTGTTTCGGCTGCACCTTGGGACGCGGCACGACCCGAGGTATGGGCAAGGGCTGCGGTGGTGGCAGAGGCTTCGCCTGGGGCACTCCCCGGCAGGCGCCGGGCGATTGAGCCTGGGCACGAGCCATGTTGAACAGCACCTCGACATCGGGGGTGGAGCTCAGCGGATCGATAGTGACATTCGGATCCGCGCACACAGCGAGCTTGAAGTGATGCATAGCCGCGGCATTGTTGGACAAGCCAGCTGCCTCGACCAAGCCCATGTTGGCGTAGGTTCGCGCCAGCGCCATGCCGCCCACTCGGTACTGGCGGCACATGGCTTCTGCCTGGGTGAGAAGCTCGAGGGCCCGCGATATTTGGAGTCCCCCATAGGCGGCCATGGCCTGCTGGTTGAGCTGCAGCACGGTGGCGCCAGGGCTTTGAGCCAGCGCGTCGCGAGGACCGACCGAGGAGCCACCTAAAACAAGCAGCGAAACGCAAATGGCAATCGAAGAAATTCTCCGCATCTTTTTGAGCCTTGCCTTGCTAGTTCCCAGACCTGGGAACGTCTGTTCTGACAAATTCGACCCGCCGATTCACAGCCCGTCCGTCTTCGGTGAGGTTGGTGTCGATGGGCCGCTCTTCGCCCCAGCCCCGAGAAGTCAGGCGAGCCTTGGAGATGCCGCCCTTCTTGACTAAGAAATCCATCACCGCCTTGGCGCGCTTGGTGCTGAGCTGCTTGTTGTAGGCGTCTCCACCCTGGCTGTCCGTATGACCTTCCACACTCAAGACGATCACTGGGTAGTCCTTAAGCACCTTGGCGACCTGCAACAGAATCCAGAACGACTCTTTTTTGATCACCGCTTTGTTGTACGCAAAATGAATGGTCTGGTTGATCCGGATGTGCGTGGCCGTCAGCTCCACGCCTGCGTATTTCTTCGGGCAACCGCGCAGCGAAACCTCGCCCATCTGATTGGGGCAATCGTCATCTACGTCTAATACTTTATCAAAATCATTGTCCTTATCTGGACACCCATCCGCGTCCTCGAAGCCGTCGGGATCCTCGGGATCCGTTGGGCATCGATCGACTGGATCGAGCACGCCATCTGCGTCATTGTCCATATCCGGGCAGCCATCGTCGTCGAGATATCCGTCCTTGTCTTCCACATCCAGAGGACAGGCATCGATGCTGTCGAGCACGCCGTCGCCGTCCAGATCGTCGTCGTCGGGGCAGCCGTCTTCGTCCGCATTCCCATCGAAGTCTTCGGGCTCCTCGGGACATCGATCATTTTGAGCGCACACACCGTCGTGGTCGAAATCGACGCATTTCAGCTCAGCCACGATGACCGCCGGGCCAGCGCATTGGTCTGCTGGAGAAAGCGCATCTGCCTTGCCGGCGTTCTCGAGGGCGATTTCGAAGTGCTGGCGCGCCCTGCTGCCGTGACCCAGCTCGATCTCGAGCGCGGCAAACCGAATGTTCGACTTGGCGAGCGCCAGTTCCTTGGGAGCGCAAACATAGGCGCCATTTCGCTCGATTTGCTCGACCTGCTTTTCGACGGCAGAGATTTTGCCGCGCAGCTCTGCCGTGGCCGCGCACCCTCCCACCAGCACACCCGCGCCGAGCAAAACCATTCCTCGGAGGCAGAGCCTCATTTCTGACGCCCCCTTTCCATTTGCCGAGTGAGGGCGATCTCGCGGGCTTTTCGCGCCAAGGCGCGGGCCTCGCGCGCATATTCTATCGCCGGCTCGTACCTGGAGTAGCCGACCGACTCCCGCGCTTTGTGGAGATACTCGAGGGCTGCGTAGTACTCGTACGGAGCCGCGCACATGGGCTCGCCCATCTTGGGAGGCGGCAAGCCTTCGATGCTCGATGCGAGCTCGGTGCCGACTTTGGGCGCATGGGCAGCTTCGGACGTGCTGGGCGACAGCCCCTTGAGCTGCTCCTCCGTGCACGCCGCACCAGCGGCCTCGGCCTCGGCCGCAACGGTCGCCGCATCGACGATAACAACAGAATACTCGATGGGCGCGCACGCAGAGACCAGGCAAGCGCACGCAGCGCAGAACGCCAAGGATGCGACCAGGGATTTCACGTGTCACCCTCCTAAAGCTCGACGCTGCAGGCTCTTCGCAACAAGAGCCCATTTGTTATCAGCTTCGACCCACACCGTCAACGGCCCCATGACCCCCAAAAAGTTCTTTGGTTTTGCGTCGCTGCGACGACTTCAGGTAACTTCTCAAAAAGTCGTGGCGTGTGCCGCAGCGACGAGGACTGTTCGAGTCGTCATACCACGGAAGATCGAATGACCATGTTCGAGTTGCCGCAGGAGCGGAAGGTATATGCCACGACTTTTTGAGAACCTACGACTTCAGGAGCGAGCGCCCTGCACGATGCGGGCAATGGCGCTTACACTATGGAAACCTTCAATAACGTCTTCGCTGAGACTGATGGAAAAGCGCTTTTCCAGCAAGGCCAGCACGTCCAACATGCTGAGGGAATCGAAACCCATGGCGAACAGGTTCGCATCTCGATCTTCCACTGCGCGGCCAGTGGCCTTTTGAATGACCTCTGCGATGCCCGCCTCCAGCTCTTCCGGGGTCCATGCAAGGGGATCGTTCATCATTGTCTCTTGGCCCGTTGCCAGTAAGCCTCCATCTCGTCGATGGAGAGCCCATCGAGGCCGCCCTCTCGATCCGCGACAGCGAGCGCCTGCATGCGGGAGAACCGCGTCTTGAACCGCTCGCAGCCCGCTGCGAGGCTTTCTTCGGGCTGCAGGCCGAGGTGGCGGGCCCACTGTGCAATAGAGAACAGCACATCGCCGAGCTCATGGGTCATGGCATCGCGATCGCCGCTGGTCACAGCCTCTTCGAGCTCCGCAAGCTCCTCGTCTACTTTTTCGCGAACGCCTGTCGTCGAAGGCCAATCGAAGCCCAACCTCCCGGCCTTCTCTCCCATGCGCGCCGCTCGCTGCAGCGCCGGCAGTCCCCTGGGCAACCCGTCGAAGAGCCCCTTTTGGCCACCGCTTTCGCGGTGTTTGAGCTTCTCCCAGTTGGTGAGCACCTGCGCCGCCGTCTTGGCCTGCGCGTCGCCGAATACGTGTGGATGCCGGCTCACCAGCTTGCGAGAGATGGCGTTCGTCACATCCGCGATGTCGAACGATTGAGCTTCATCGGCGATCTCGGACTGCAGCACCACTTGGAGCAAGAGGTCACCCAACTCCTCGCACAGCGGCTCGGGTGCACCCGAATCGATGGCGTCGAGCACCTCGTAGGCCTCCTCGATGATATAGGGCTTGAGACTCGAGGGCGTCTGCTCGCGATCCCACGGGCATCCTCCCGGCGCCCTCAATCGATGGACAATCCCGCAAAGCTCGAGAAACGCGCGGGCAACTCGCTCATTTTTTAAG
>JALOQD010000395.1 GCA_025453525.1 Myxococcota bacterium | reverse complement strand
GCGTGGGCGAGCTCCTCGTGACCTGGTCCCATGCCGATACAGGGAATCCCATGGCGGCCGGATATCGCGACGCCGTTGGTGCTGAAGGTCCACTTGCCGATCTCCGGCTCGCGCTCGAGAACCCCGCGGTAGGCTTCCACGGCGAGCTTTAGATGCGGCGAACCCTCGGACAATACCCACGAGGGGTAGAACTTGGGGGCCGCATACACGGCGCCCTTGTAGGAAGGCGTGTCGTACATGGGCACGGTCACGGTGGCCTCTGGCACGCCAGCGCGGGCCGCGGCCTGTCTCACCTGCTCGAGCGCGACCTCCTCGGTCTCACCCACGGTCAGGCGGCGATCGATGTAGAGCCAGGCCTGGTCCGGCACCGCGCACAGGGAGGGAGAGGACGAGCGGGCCTGCGACACGGTGAGGCTTCCCTTGCCGAGGAAGGCATCATCGCCGAGCTCCTGGTTGAGCTTCTCCAACTCCAGAGCGATGCGGGCGATTTTGTACACGGCGTTTTCGCCGCGCTCGGGCGCTGAGCCGTGACTGGACAAACCCTTGGCCGCGACCTCTATCTCCATGCGTCCGCGTTGGCCGCGGTACAGCGCAAGCCCAGTGGGCTCGGTGATGACCACGAGCTCTGGACGAATGCCCTCCCGCTCGATGAGGTATTGCCAGCACAAACCGTCGCTGTCTTCTTCCTGCACCGAGCCGACGAAGAGAACGGTCAGCGCAGAAGCGAGATCGAGCTCTTGGATGATGCGACCCGCCGTCACCATGGAGGCCATCCCTCCTTCCTGGTCCACTGTGCCGCGACCGTGGATGGCGCCGCCGTCGATCACAGGGTCAAAGGGATCGGTGCGCCACAGGTCCATCCTCCCAGGCTCGACTGTATCGACGTGGGCATCGAAGGCGATGACCCTGGGACCGCTGCCGATGCGACCGACCACGTTCCCCATGCCGTCGACGCGCACTTCGTCAAAACCGCGGCGTCGCATCTCTTCCTCGATGCGCTGGACGACCGCCTCTTCCTTCGAAGAAAAGGACGGAATACGCACCATGTCGGCGAGAAAATGGACCGTATCTGTCTCGAGCTGTCTGGCCCGTTGGGCGATGCGCTGCATCAGAGGCATCACGGATGATCGTTCCTTTCTCGTAGCGTCTTCGCAAATCTTAAACCCAAGGCTGCTTTTGTCATGACCGGTGACCGGCGTGCTTCTTTACGTTCAACGCCTTCCACTGCAAGCCCGGATTGGCCTGGATGCGCTCCTTTAGGCCGCGGTCGGCGGTGAGCAGCGACGCCTCGATCTCGCCCTGACCGTTGAGACGGTCGAGGAATCGGACCTCGTCCTCTTTCAGCGGTAGGACAGCTCCGAGCCGCTCTCGTGTTTCGTCGATGAGGGCAAAGGTCCAGCCCTCGACGTCCGCAATGTCGGGACGGAGATCCTGACGCAGCATCGGCAAAAGCTGCCTCTTCACATCGTCCACAGTCGTCGTGACAGCATCGACTGACACCGTCCGCCAATCGACGCGATTGATCCCGCCGTAGACCACGAACGCGAGCCGAAGCCTCTGCGAGTCGAAGGCGGCTCTCGTGAGCAGCTCCCGTGCGTCGAAGAGGTCACGGCTTGCGCCCCGGGCGAGCAAAGCGGCGAGTTTCCCCGCCGCGAGCTCGTGGGGGTCGAGCAGGTTGAACTGCTTTGCGCGGTCACCGAGAAACTCCCGCGAGTCGCGCGGCTCCGCGTTCCACAGCGGAACGCGGAGCATGAAGTTGACGTCGATTTCAATGATGGCGGGGCGCCCAATCGCCGAGGTGTACGACAGCCGCCACTTGCCGCCGGCGTGCTCCCCTGGCACCCGCTTCACCGTGAGGCCGAGGCGAGAGAAGACCTGCGACAGCGCGGCGTCGATCTTCGGCCGCTCCGCCATCATCGTCTCCCGGTCGGCGGCGCCGATGTAGTTGACATCGATATCGACCGACAACCGTGGGAGGTCGAAGACGAAAAGGTTGAGGGCCGTGCCGCCCTTCAACGCCACGCGAGGCCCGAGGAACGGGTGCGCGGCCATCAGGTTGAGGAGTCGAACGAGCATCCACACTTTCTCGAGCGAGTCGATGGAAAAGCCAGTGTCACTGGCAGCCCGCTGGAGCTGGTCTCGCGTCAACATCAGACGACCTCCTCCCAACTCTGGCTGAGCACCCGCTCTGGGACGATGAGGTTCCAAGGGTGAACGAGCCGGCCGGGCTCGCGCGTGGAGTCGAGGTAACGGGCCTGGCTCGGAGCGCGGGCAGCGAGGCGTGCGAGATGAACATCCTCGACGAACAGACGCTCACGATGCTGCGAGAGGAATAAGCCCACGCGAGCGGCCGTCGCCCTCGAATCGAGGGATAGGGCGTACGAGATCACCGCGTCGAGGTCGAAGAACTCGACCATTTCAAGCGAGCGCCAGATCTCCTCCCAGCCGCCGCCGAGCGCAGGCGTGTGGAGAACATCGACCATCGCGCGCTCGCACGTGCAGACTCGAACGCGGCCACCTGCACTTGGGACGAGCTCTATGCCCCCGCCCATGTCGGCCCGGTCGGCGACCGGCGCGGGCGGCCGAATGGGTACGTACTCGATCGGTCCAAAGCTGAACGGCCGCGCGGCATGCTGAGTCAGGAACGTGACCTGGTTCCAGACCGAGTAGGTGCGTCCGTGGAACTGGAGCGACGCATGGTGGCTCACCGCCGCATCGGGCGCCGCCTGGGTCGCCACAAGGAAAGGATCGACCACCTCCGCGCTCGTCCCTGCCGGCACCGAGACATACAGGCCCCGCCGAACCCGTGCGACACGCCCGCTTGCAACGTGCTTTCGGAGCAGACTGTCTATGGTTCGCGGGCTCGCGCTCCCGCGGCTGTGTGCGTACTCCTCATGCGTGAACACAGCGTGGGTTTGGAAAAACTCCTCTGAGGTAGACACTTGCCCCTCCTTACCGAAACACGCACAAAAGGTGCGTATATCGACTACTTGCATAAAGTATGGGGCGAACGCTTGGGGCTGTCCAGCGCCAACCGAACCATGCACCGTGGATGCAGCAGAGTCCCATGAAGCTACGCTTTGGCCGTATCGTTCGCAAAGAAAGAATAGTTGGGAAACAACGTCCCCCATTGCCCGGAAACCCGCGCCAATCCTGGCCACGGGCGTTTTTTGTCAACATTTGCGGCAAACGGCCGATACCTCCCTCGCCATGGGCGATATTCGCATCCTCAAGCCGGGCAGGGTCTACGAGCTGACCCACACCCTCGTGGACCGAGAGTTCTCCTTTCGCCCAGATCATCGGCGCGACAATGCCCTGCTCTTTGAGGACTGCCCAGCCGAGGCGCTCGATGAGGGCAACGACCTCACGCCCGAGCCCAGCCTGCTCAACATCATCGGCTTTGCCTTTGCCCGGGCCGCCCAGCTCGAGCCCATCCAGATCCACAGCATCGAGCTCAACGTGAACCATCTCCACGTCACGTTCTCGGTGACCAGCGAGCAGCTCGTGAGCGTTCCCGATTTCCTGCGCGACGCGTTCAGCCTCATCGCTACCTCCATCAACCGAAGGATGGAGCGCGAAGGGCACTTTTTCGCTGGCAAAGCGCGCATCACCGAGATCGCTGACGACAAACGCGCCGAGCACCTCGTCTTGTACGGCATGACCAACGCGGTGAAAGACGGGCTCGTGGCCGGCACTCGCCAGAGCCACTTGTTCAATACCTACCGCAGCCAAGCCCTCGGCCAGACCCAGACATACTGGGGCATCAACTGGACCGCGTTCGACGTAGCCGGTGGCTGGCGGCGCAAGACGCACCGCGCCAAGGACTACCTGCACTGGCTCGAGCTTGAGATCCATCCCCTGCCCGGCATGCAATCCATGACGCCAGAGCAGCGACAGACCTTCTTCCGCAAGCAAGTGCAGGATCTCGAAGCGTTCCACGCCAAGAACCTCAAGGACGCCGGCCGCAGGCCCATGACCGTCGACGAGTTTTTCGCGCTCGATCCGAGGGACCGACCGGCGACGCCGCGCAAAAGGACACCCAAGCCCAGGGTTCACGCCACCGATGACGCCGTGCGAAAGGCCCTCATCGCCGAGAACCGCGAGATCGAAAGGGCTCACCGTGAAGCCTCGATCGCCTACCTTGGGGGTGCCAAGGACGTCGTGTTTCCAGAGGGCACGTTCAAACCGCCAATCATCTGTCCGGTGTGGAGCGGGTAGAGTCCGCACCCACCGCCTGCCGCCTGCTCGCCGCAAAGCTCCCCGCACCGGCCAACGCCGGGGTTTACTCGAAGCTCTTCGTTCGCCCAGCGACATTCTGAAAATCCACTGACCTGTCGTCCAAATCCGCGGCGGACGGGGTCTCTGCCATGACCTCTCGGCCAGATTCCCGTCCGCTATTTCTGCACAATTACACATCGTCAACTTCGCTCAACGATGAGGTCCTAAGGTCTCCCAGGCACCTCCCTGGGTCCTAAGGTCTCCCAGGCACCTCCCTGGCACCTCCCTGGGTCTCCCAGGCACCTCCCTGGTTTTTCACGCCCAGGTGCAGATTCGTTACCGCTCGAGGCCGGTCGAGGCCGAGGTGCACCGCCTGCCCGACAATGGCGCAAGGGTGGTGTTCGAAACCCCGCAAAAGGCCGTGACAAAAGGACAGGCCCTCGCCGTCTACGAGGGAGACAGGGTCATCGGCGGCGGGTGGATCGATAAGGCCCACTAGATTTCGTGGGCGTATCCAGTGCGCAGGGGACCACCCCGGGCGGTGGACCAGAGCACGCAGTTCTCGGCCGATCCCGGTGCAGTGAAG
>JALOQD010000394.1 GCA_025453525.1 Myxococcota bacterium | reverse complement strand
ATTGAAAAATCGTTTATGGTTTTCAACTCCAGGAGCGCCTACGCCATCATAGCTACCATAATGAAAGTCAAGAAGCTCTCCTTTGAGAGGATAACTCTCTTCGCTGGGTTTCGACGATTCCGGAAGCGCTTTCGGATCGCAACCCTGGTTCATGAAGCCCGCATTGTTGTAGTTGATCGCAGCATCGATTCGCCGCTGCAACTCGAGGTCCACCTGCTCGATGGTGGTCGGCAGCGGATGGTCTGGAATGTCGGCCGAAGCTGCCGGAAAATTGCAGGTAGAAACCAAACCCAGGACTACGACTGAATATTGAAATCCCCGACCCATGCAAAGCACCTCGCTTTTTACTCGTTAAACCTTGCCCCCTGGCAAAGTGGCGATCAGCCTGAGGAGACGATGTGGAAAAAGCCACTAGGAGTCAAGGGGAAATATGGTTTCTATAGAATGAATGTACTTTTGCGGTGAAACGACAAAAATGTCGCACCCACGGCTTCAACGTCAACACTGTGCTCTGCGGTTTGTCCAACCCCGATAGACCCGATCATTCATCCATTCGGCCAGATCAGTCTCCCGACAGACAGGGAAAGTCCGACGAGGCGTATCCGTAGATACGTCGAGGAGGAGAACGCAGCGAGCGTCCGCGTTCGGCCGAGGTGCGACCGAGGTTGATTCTGAGCGATCCTGTCAGCGCTGTGCTCATTTCTTGGGACAACGCGACAGATGCCCGCGCCACTCATTCTTCTTCACTCGCTTGCGTAAGCCCTGAGTGTCGGTCACAGGCCGAGAGGGCATGCTCCCTCCTCGCGCCTTGCCAGCCGGGCGCCTCGTCGCCCTCGTTGCGTCACCGTATTTGCGGATTGGGGTACTAAGGCAGCTCCACGGCTGTGTGAGCCGGGACTTTCACGCCTTCGATGGTCTTCTGCGAGTTGTTGAAATTGATGGCCATGCGCCTTTTGTCCTGGAATCTCCAGACGCTGGGCACTTGGTGCTCGGCGCTGAACAGGTCGTCTTTCATGTTCTTGAGCACGTCGGGAATGACGTCTGGAAAAAACGATTCGGGCACAGCGGGCGTTCCGGTCAGAGCCAGGGTGAGGAGGTCCTCTTCGAGCCAGCCGAGGCGCTCGGAGGCGAGAGCGCGAAGGTCGTCCGACAAGAAGAAGGCGCCTCCGGTGGAGGTGGCGACCCACAGACCCGCTTCGACCTCATTGCGCGGCAAAACGCGAAGCAGCGGCGGATCCGCATCGCACGCCGTGGCCAAGCAGTACGGGAAGCGACTGGCGATCATGCGCGCCTGATTGGCGATGAACGACCAGGTGGGCTGGGGAAGATTCACCACAACGGGTTTGAACGCGATGTCATTGCCGACGCGCCAACCGTCCACGTAGGGGAAGGACGGAATGGGCGGGGCCCCCACGGCCACGAGGATGACCTCTTCTCCTGCGGCGTCGCGGATGAGCTCGAGGGCGCGATGGTAGGCCTCGATCCCGGTCACGGTCTCTGTGCGGGTCCCTTCGAGGGCGCCGGCAAAGAGAAAGTCGATCTTGAGCAGGCCCATGCCCCATTCGACTGTGGTCGCGATGACGTCTTGGAGATGGGCCGCGGCCTCGGGATGGGTGACATCGAGCACGCGCACGTTTCCATGCACCGGGTGAGCATAGGAAGCTCCCCCGACGAGCCAATCAGGGTGCGTTTTCGCTGTGTTCGACCCTGGCGCGACGAGCAGGGGTGCGAGCCAAACGCCCATGTTCAGCCCCATGGCGTGCAGCCTCGACGCCATGCCTTCTAGGCCATCGGAAAACTTGGCGTTGGGCTCCCAATCACCCCAGGCCTTTTGCCAACCGTCGTCCACGACGATCCACAGGGGTTTGTTGGCAGGGGGCACGAGAGGGCCGAGCGCAGCGGCCGCGAGATCGGCATTGGCCGTACCGGCGTCATTGAGCACGTCGGTTTGTTTGACGTCGTCCCAAAGGTCGTACCAGGAGTTCCAGCCCGCGACCGTGGGGATGGGCGAGCTAAACTTGCGCGACTCGAGCGATGCGCCGTAGATGCGTTGGTACCCCTCGAGGTCTTCGCCGAGATACACGAGCCAAGGCTCTCCAGTGAATTCCTCGCCGGCTGGGACGGTCACGCGCTCCTCAGCTCCACTGGTGAGCGCCGCGTACAGTGCGCCCGAATCGCGGTGCACCTGCGCGTAGGATCGCAACACGGCCGCGGTGGTGACGCCGGCGAAGAACGAGTCCTGTCCGCCTCCGGCAAAGGTGTGCCAGTTGGAAATTCGCGCGCCCCTTCGGTACACCTCGGTTTCGCCGGTTTCGGCCAAGGTCGCGTCGAGCTCCGCGGGCGTGGGCTTGTCGCCCAGGGCGATCACTCCGCTCATGGACCAAGACTGGAAGCCATTGGACAGCCATCCCGTGGCCCCCGGAAGGTTCAAGGCGCCCCGCAGAGAAAGCCCTCCAATGCTGACATCGGCCTTTGCCTCGAAACGCATCGTCGCGGTGTTTTGGCTCACCTCGACAGACACGGTTCCGAAGTCCGAGGCTGGGCAGCTGAGCGTATCGCCAGAAGCGGAGCAGGCGCCGCTGCTACCGCCTCCGTGCCAGGTGTCGCCAATTCGAACATAGGGTAATAGCTTGAGCGAGGCGCCATCGCAGGGCTTCGAAAACTCGATTCCATCGACACGCGCGGTCAAAAAACCACTGTCGCAGCCTTTGAGCTCGATATCCGTTTGGGTTTCCGTGTCGCTCGAAGTGGCGCTCTGTGATTCGCTATGGCTGCTGGTTTGCGTGTCGCTGTGGGAGAAGGTGTCGCTGTCTCCTGTGGAGGAGGGTCCAGAGCCCGGGCCGTCCCCGCATCCGGATAAGAGCAGCGCAACGGTGACCATGATGCCCAATTTCGTTTCAAGCCCATATTGTTTAGACATGTTCTGAGCATTCTCCCATTGGTCCCGCCCCTTGGGACCATTCTCGAATTCAAAACTGTATAGTTGAGCTGCTGCCGCAGCGTCAAGGACCGACTGCTTGGGAGGCGCGGTGAAGTCAGCTCGACGATGCTCACCGTGAGCTGGAAGCTGTTGGATTGATCAGCGCCTCGCACTTCTCAAAGAGCGCGCGCTCGGCGACCTCGTTCACGAACGCACATGGGATGGCGCGCTTGCGTTCGAAGAAGCGGCCGGTGATGTTCGCCACCTCGCCGCTCGTGGCCAGCCAGACCACGGTCTCGGCGCCGCGGGCGATGCTGCCACCGAGCAAGACGCCGAGCGCGCGCATGAGCACCCCGGTGTGCAGTCTTTGATGGCGGAAGATGTCAGTGGGCATGAGGCCGGGAGCCATCGCGTTGACCGTGACACACTCACCCTCTAGATGTCGAGCCCACTCCCGCGTCAGCATGCGCAGCGCCTGCTTCGACTGCTTGTAGGCCACAGTCCCATTGTAGGGTCGGCGCTCGAACTGCAAATCGTCCAGATCGAGCTGGCCGGCGAACGTCGACGCCACGTTGATGACCCGCGCGGGCCGGGCCGCGCGCAATGGATCCACGAGCAGCGAGGTCAACAGCTGTGGGCCGAGCACGTTGGTCGCGAGCACCGCCTCGACGCCGCACGGTGCGATTTGCTTGCCGACCAGAGACACGCCGGCGTTGTGGACCAGCACGTCGAGCTTGCGGTGCGTCTGCTTGAGCTCGGCGGCGAAGGCCCGCACCGAGGCGAAGTCGGCGAGGTCCACGGTATGGGCCTCGAGAGGGACGCCCGTCTGCGCGCTGAGCTCGGCCCGCGCAGCCTCGCCGAGCTCCCGAGAGCGGCAGGCGAGCACAACTTGAGCCCCGCGACTGGCGAGCGTCTTCGCGACGGCCCGCCCCAATCCGCGGTTTGCGCCGGTGATGACCACGGTCTTCTCTGCCATCGTTTGCGCTGTCACGTCATGTTGAGACACGTTGCCCTCCTTCTTCGCGGGAAAGAACTTCATGAAAATGATTCTTGAGAAACCGGGAGCCCCATGCTACACGGCTCGCAACTCGCCGACAATTGTTTTGGATCGCCCAAACCGGCATTGACAATCGGAGAACACATTCATGAAGAAATTGGGATACGTTCAGAGCATAGGATTAGCACTCGGGTTGCTTGGCGCCCTGGCGCCTGCCGCGGCCCATGTTCCCTACATCGAGCATTGGGACGTCTCAGACGCAAGGCCGATGACCATCAGGCATGCGATTGAGAAGTCCGTCGGCCTTTATGCCTATTTCGAAAACGAGTGGGATGTGGATGTCATTCGTTTCTTCTTTTCAGAGAACGATTTCGATGCCGATGTCAAATTGAACAACGGAATCTGTACACCCAGAGGGAAAAAGCAGGACTGTCCGCTCATCGTCACCGACGAAAACGGCGTGACCGGGCGCCTCGTATACTTTGGAACCGTCGTGCCAGAGTGCTCCCACTACTCGGACATTCTGCCCACTGTGGTGCTGGTCGGCCCAAGACAAGAGAACCTGCCGGAACCAGACGCTCCGCTGGACCTGCCGTTCGAAATCGAAGAGGGTCAAGGGGTGTTTGTCCTGACAAACGAAACGCAGGGTGGGTCTTGGTACGAGCCCTATACTTTGAAGAGCTATTTCGACCAGTCCAACGCCGGCCTGGTGCTCACTGAGCCCGGCGAGTACCGCCTCTACTTCTTCGAGCCCAATGGCCGAATCGGCGACTACGTGGCGGAAATCGGCAAGATCGAGGTTTGGGGATTGTCCGAGATAGCCCAGGCCTCCTGGTACGAAATGATGCTTCTCCACGACGGCGAAATCCACAGCGAAGAATGCCGCGCCGAGCTCTAGAGCCGCACGACCCTTTCGCGCGATACTCTCCTTCCACAGCCATCGGGTGTGACTTCTTTTCGATGGTATACTTTCGGATGTGAAAGACCGACGGGGTCCATGGTGGTCATGGAGCTCGTTTTTCAAGGGAGGCTCGGTGGAGGAACTCTTGGGCAGAATTCTGGGTCAAAAGTACCAGCTGATCCGAAAAATCGGTGAGGGTGGCATGGGCTCAGTTTGGGAGGCCGAGCATGCGGCGATCCGGCGTCGAGTCGCCGTGAAGGTCATGCACAGGACCGAGGACGAGAGCCCCGAAAAGCGCAAAAGGTTCTTCCGGGAAGCCAAAGCCGCGGGCGAGATTGGTCATCCCAATATCCGGGAAGCCAAAGCCGCGGGCGAGATTGGTCATCCCAATATCATCGAAATTTACGATGTGGGCGTCGAAGAAGACGGCACCGCCTACATGGTGATGGAGCTGCTCAACGGCGTGTCCCTGGGTGAATTGCTCTTGAAGTGCAAAGCACTGCCCGCGGGCAAAACGGTCGCGATTGTCGTCCAAGTGCTCTCTGCCTTACACGCGACCCACGAAAAGGGGATCATTCACCGGGATCTCAAGCCGGACAACGTTTTTCTTTCCGTGGATGCGCGCATGAGAGAAGACGTGAAGCTCC
>JALOQD010000393.1 GCA_025453525.1 Myxococcota bacterium | reverse complement strand
TGGTCAGGGCTTGCGAAAGGGAAATCATGCCCCAAGGGTTAGGCCGGCAGACTCGAGGTGTCAACCGGTGCTTTCGAATCAACGGGACAACATGTAGGGGTAGCGGTAATCCGTGGCTGGCATGAAGGTCTCCTTGACGGTGCGCGGCGAGGTCCACCGCAGGAGGTTGAGCGGTCCGCCGGCCTTGTCATTGGTTCCCGAGGCCCGAGCGCCGCCAAACGGCTGCATGCCCACCACGGCGCCGGTGCACTTGTCGTTGTAGTAGAAGTTGCCCGCAGCGTACCGCAGAACTTGACAGGCTTGGACCGCCGCGGCCCTGTCTTTTGAGAAGATGGCCCCGGTCAGGGCATAGGGCGAGGTCTCGTCGCACAGTTTGAGCGTTTCGAGGTAGTGCGCGTCTTCATACACGTAGATGGTGAGCACTGGCCCAAAGAGCTCTTCGCGCATGGTTGCGAAGTGGGGATCGCGGCTGAGCAGCACCGTGGGCTGGACAAAGTAACCGCGGGACTTGTCGCCCAAGCCGCCGAAGACCACCTCCACGTCTTTTGAGTCCTTGGCCTTGGCAATATAGCCCATGAGGTTGTCGAACGACCGTTCGTCGATGACCGCGTTGACGAAGTTATCGAAGTCATCTGGAGCGCCGACCTTGACCTCGCCGAGCATGGTGGTGAGCCGCTGCCGGACTTCCTGCCACAGGGAGCTCGGCACATAGGCGCGGCTGCAGGCAGAGCATTTCTGCCCTTGGTATTCGAACGCTCCGCGCAACAGGGCCACGCTGACTTCTTGGGGATCGGCCGAGCCGTGGACGAAGATGAAGTCCTTGCCACCGGTCTCGCCCACGAGCTTGGGATAGCTCTTGTAGGATTCGAGGCGCCCGGCGACCTTGTGCCATAGCGTGTTGAACGTGGCATTGCTGCCGGTGAAGTGAATGCCCGCGAGCTCCGGGTGAGCGATCACCGCGTCGCCGATGGTCGAACCCGGGCCAGGCACGAAGTTGATGACTCCTGGCGGCAGGCCCGCCTCCTCGAAAATCTGCATGAGCGCATAGTTGGACAAGAGCGACGTGGTCGCCGGCTTCCACACCACGGTGTTGCCCATGAGCGCCACGGACATGTTGAGGTTCGAGCCGATGGCCGTGAAGTTGAACGGCGTCACGGTGAACACGAATCCCTCGAGAGGGCGGTATTCGATGCGGTTGAGCTGATCCACTTGGGAGCGGGGCTGCTGAGCGTAGATCTCGGAGACAAAGTGGGCGTTCCAGCGCAAGAAGTCCACGGTCTCGCAGACGGCGTCGATCTCGGCTTGATAGGCGTTCTTGTCCTGGCCGAGCATGGTGGCTGCGTTGAGCCGGGCGCGGTGCTTCTTCGAGATGAGCTCCGCGGCTTTGAGGGTGATCGCTGCCCGCTCGATCCAGGACATGGTCATCCAGCTTTCCTTGGCTCGCATGGCCGCGTCGATGGCCATTTGCACCTCGCGCGGTGTCGCCATGTGATAGGTGGCGAGCACATGGCCGTGGTCGTGGGGCATCACCACCTTTCCGAGCTTTCCGGTGCGCACCTCCTTGCCGCCGATGATGAGCGGGATTTCGAGCTCTTCGTTGGACTGACGGGCGAGCTCGGACTCGAGGGCCGCTCGCTCGGGGCTACCGCGCAGGTAGCCGAGCACGGGTTCGCTCTGGGGCGCTTCGAAGTAAAAGCTGGCGTTATTCATGGCTGCTCCTTGTTTGCTGCACCTAATGTGAGGCCGCTGCCTGGATGAATAAAGCGAATTTAATTCATTGTTGTCATGAATGATGCTCATGATAAGCTCATGGCCTCAAGGGCAATGGAGGGTTCGGATGCGCCTCGATCTCACCCAGCTTCGCACCTTTTACGAGTCTGTTCGACTCGGCAGCTATACCGCGGCGGCGGTTCGTCTGCATATTTCTCAGTCTGCCGTGAGCCATGCGGTGGCCAAGCTCGAGCAGTCCGTGGGACGCGCTCTCGTCGAGTGGCGAGCGCGCAAGCTCTGTCTCACCGACGAAGGCGAGGCGCTCATGGAGGTCTGCGGCAGGGTTTTTACAGAGCTCGAAGAAGCCGAATCGCGGCTCATAAACCCCGAGCAAACGCTCGTTCGCACGGTTCGCCTCGGCGCGCCGGTTGAGTTCGGGTCAACGGTACTGTTGCTCAAGCTTTCGCCATTGCTCGAGGAAAACCCCTGGCTGCGCCTCGACTTCACATTCTCCCACAACCTGTTCGAACCTCTTGTGCGCAAGGAGGTCGACCTGGCTGTCGACTGTCGCCTCCATGTCCATCCAGAGCTCGAGCGCTGTGAGCTGTTTCGCGAGAAGTACGTCGTGATCGCCTCGCCGGCGTTTCTCGCGGCGTCTCCGGTGCACAGCCCGCTCGATTTGGGAAGCCTACCGGTTCTGTCCCTCGATAAGCAAGGGCAGTGGTGGGGTAACCTGCTGGAGGCATTGCCGGTCAAGAAGCGTCCGGTGCTGCGGCGCATCATGGAGATCAACCACCTGCGGGGCATCATTCACGCCGCCTTGCTGGGCCTGGGACTCGGTCTCGTCCCAAAGTACACAGTGCTCGAGGAGCTCGATCGCGGCTCGCTGTTGAGCCTGTTTCCGCGGTTGCCGCTCCTCGAGGATCGCTTTGCCCTCTACGAGCACCGCGGCCTCAAACGAAGGCCGGGCAATCGGCTCGTTGCGCAGTTCATGCAAAGCCTCGATGCGAGCGAGTTTGGCGATGCCATCGGCCCTCTTCGCGCTCGTGCTTGAAACTAGGTCTTGCCTCCGAGGTACGCGTCGCGGTACATGGAATATGGGCCTTTTGAAGAAATTATAAGGAGAACGACCCATGGCGACATTCAAGATGGTGATGCTCGGCGGGACTTTGGCTCTTTGCGCAGGCCTGCTCGCGTGCGAAAGCACCGAGGATCGAGGGAACGAAACCACCACCGTCGAAGGCGATTCGAACCAAGGGGCTTCAGAAGATATTGGCGTGGGCACAGAGCCTCAGATCGATACGACCGCCTCGGGTTGCGAGGGCATCGACTTCCTGTTTGTCATCGACAATTCAGGCAGCATGGAGCAAGAGCAGTCGAACCTTCTGTACAACTTTCCCAAGGTCGTGGAGGTTCTCGATAACTACAAAACGCCAGGGGGCGCCAAGCTCACCTATCGTTTGGGCGTGACGACGACGGGCGTGACCCGTCAGTTCTCCACCAAGTCAGCGCTCGGTCCTACGCCCGTGTCTCCCGACATGCCGGTGGAGGATGGCAGGCTCCTCGGCAAGGGGAGCTGCGGGCTCGCTCAGCCATGGGTCGACGGTCCGGCCAATGACCTAGCGAGCGACTTCTCGTGCATGGCCGACGTGGGTATTTCCGGCTGGGGCTTCGAGATGCCGCTGCTCGCCATGCAGATGGCGCTCGGCCAGCAGAGCGCCCAAGGCAAGCCAAACTACGGATTCTACGAAAAGGATAAGGACAAGCTGCTCGTGGTCGTTGTGTTGACCGACGAGGACGATTGCTCGGTGAACAACAAGGCAAAAGTGGCCCTCGACCCCATTGCCGCAGACCCAGGGGGCGGCTCTGTGGACCGCTGCGACGAGAGCAAATCCGAAGGCATGATTCCCGTTGAGGACGTCAAGGGTTTCCTCGACGAGCTCACCGGCGGAGACGGCCGCTACGTGTTCGTGGGCATTGCCGGGCCCAAGGCGTGTGAGTCCAATTCCCCCCGCGTGTGCGAGTCGACCTTTGGCAGCGCGTACTGGGCCAAGCGCGTCGAAGAGCTCGTGGATCTCTGCGGCGCCTACGGGTTCCTCGGGGACATCGGCAGTGGCGATCTGTGGTCGAGCCTCGAGCAGGCTCTCGACGTCGTGATGGCCACCTGTGATGCCTTTAGACCCATCTAAGGCTCCTTGACGGATTCCCGTGTTGCCCCAAGGCTTTCCTCTAGAAGAAAAACACTTTAACGACGGAGAGCTGAATATGAAATCCCCCGCAGCGGCGTTTCTTCTGGCCATGGCCGTGTCTTTTTCTGCCTGCAGCGTTGGCGACGGCGACGGCGACGGTACGCATGGCGGAAGCAATGGCACTGAGACTGGACAAACGGATACAGACAGCGACATCCCGGCGGGTCACTACGAGCAGGCTCGCCAGGCCTGCGTGAACCAAATCAATACCTACCGAGCTACCGTTGGGCTCGCTGCCTTGAGCCGCTGGACCGGAGGCGAATCCTGCGCTGACGCCGAGGCCAAGGCCGACAGTTTGAGCGGAGAGCCGCATGGCGCCTTCGGCTCTTGCGGTGAGCTCGCTCAGAACGAATGCCCAGGATGGGGCTCGGTCGATTCGATTGCCACGGAATGCTTGGCGGTCATGTGGGCCGAGGGACCGGGCGATGACTTCCTGACTCACGGACACTACATCAACATGACCACCCCAACCTACACCATGGTCGCCTGCGGCTTTTTCGAAGGGCAAAACGGCGTCTGGGCTGTGCAGAACT
>JALOQD010000392.1 GCA_025453525.1 Myxococcota bacterium | reverse complement strand
GCTCTTAGAGCGCGAGCGCCAGCGCCTCACCGAGGCCGAGACCTGGAAAGCCGAACGCGAGAAAGACTTGGCGCAGCAAAACGACCTCATCGGCAAGAGCAGGGCCAAGCTCCAGGGCGCCCGCAACGAAAAAGAGAGCAAAGCCGCCCAGCGTGAGATCGACGCCATCCGCAAGAACATCCAAGACCGCGAGGAAGAGAGCCTTAAAATCCTCGAGGCCATCGAGCAGTATCGCGTCGCCATCCTAGCCCACAGCAAGGAGTTCGCCGAGCTCGAAGAGCACCTTCTCGAGAGTGAGAAGGAAGTGCAGGCGCGAATGGCCGTTCTCGAATCGAGCATGGGCAAGACAGACTCGGAGCGCAAGGAAATCGCCAGCCGCATCTCCCAGCAGCTCTATCGCTTGTACGAACGCATCCACAAGAGACTCGGAGTGGCTGTGGTGTCGGCCGTGGACGGCAAGTGCACCGGCTGCCATATGGAGATCCTGGCCCAACGCTACAACGAGCTCATCAGGGGCGATGTGCTGCACCAGTGCACCAACTGCTTCCGCATTCTGATCTACAAAGGTCCCCGTTCGAGCATCGAACCGCAGTCCCAAGTCGACAGCCAATAGACCTTTCTTTCCTTGATTCCGAAGTGTTGTGCCAGGATGTGTCCGCAGCATCTCTTTTTTGGTATGCTGCGTGCGGCGCTTTGCCGAGCAGGTCGGAGGTTTTCTCAAGTTGACCGCGCTGCGCATCAGGATGGCCGCTCTCGTCTACGGGCTTCTCGCCGGAGCTGCCGTGTGTTGGGCGGTGTACCGAGGCGAGCCAGACATCTATCACCACCCCGATCCGCTGTTCGATTCCAGCCTCGGAGAGATTCTAAGCGCGCTCATCGGCGCCGGTGCCGGGCTGGCCTTGGGTTTCGGCGTGGCCTTTCTGACGCGGATCTCTGTCTACCGGCTGGCTTGGGCCCAGGCGCTGCACCTGGAGTTTCGCGGGCTGCTCGGCCCTCTGACTGACCTAGAGATCTTCGCCTATGCGGGCCTTGCAGCCGTGGGCGAGGAGGTGTTCTTCCGCGGTGCCATGCAGCCGGCCGTCGGAATCGTGCCCACGGCGCTCGTCTTCGGGCTGGCTCACGTCGCCTGGGGGCGCAAGTCCATTCCGTGGCCATTGCAGGCCGTGGTCATGGGCTTTGCGTTTGGTGGGCTGCACTTCGCCACTGGAAATCTCGTGGCGCCGACCGTGGCGCACTTCACGATCAATTATCAGAACCTGCATTTCATCAACAGCTACGACCCTTCGGTTCAGCTCCCGCGGCGCTATCGGCGCGGACCAGGCGCTTCAGCCCTAAAATAGCTTGGCTATTAGCCGTCGACGATGAGCTTGTCCGGTGGCAGCGGCTCGGGCCGCGCCGAGGGAGCGCTCAGGATGTACGGTTCGGCATTGAACATGCCGCACTTTCGGCTGTTTCGATAAAACCCCCAACGCACATAGAATCGGCGGTTCCACGACAGAATCTGGGGCGGTGGCGGCGGGTAGGGCGCGGCGCGGTAGAGTGAGTCGACCGCGGCGGCGTCGAACACGGTGTTGCCCGAAGGTCGCACCACGCGCACCTCGCTGATATCGCCGTTTTCGAGGATCTCGAACTCGGCGGCCATTTGCAGGTCGAAGTTATTGAGCGGATCGGAGGGGGACAGACTCGTCAGGCTATCGAGGAAGCCATCGGCGAACAGCGGATGAATGAGCTCATGGGCGAGATACAGGTAGTTATGGGCCGTCTTTTTACGTTCGCCCAAGGGCTCCTGGTTGCCGGGCTGGACCCATCCCCGCTTCTGGCCGAGCGCCCCCCGCACCTTGGCCCCGAGGCGGCCGAAGTTGAAGCCCGCGGCGCGGCGTTTGGACTTGGACGAATCCACGTACTCGGCGCGCTCCTGCTCGACTTCTTCCCCAAAAGTCCGCTCAAAGCGCTGGAAGTCGAACGCCAGATCCTTGGCCGAGAGCTTGGGCGGACCCACGGGTTCAGGCAGAGGAGGCTCGGGCGAAAGAGGCGGGAGCTCTGTCGACTCGGGCAAAGCGCCTTGAGTGGCTTGCTCGGTGCGTTGCTGCGCGCTGCGGCTGCGAGGTCTGGCCTGCGGACGCGCCGTTTGCGCTGGTTCGGGGCGGGGCTCCTCGATCTCTTTCGGAGGGGTCGGCTCGGGCGGGGGGACGAGCGTGACCTCGTGGCGCTGCTCGGGCCGAGGTGCTTCAAACGCGATGAACCAAGAGATCACGGCGATCGTCGCGACGTGGAGCAGAGCCGCGACCGCGAGGGCCACGAGCAGGCGTTCATTGGAGTCAGAGTGGTGCCGGGGCTCTTGGGTCACGTCTTGTTTTCCTACCAGCAACAACTAACCTAACACCGTTTTCCCCAAGAGGCAGCTCGCTTCTCGTCGAAGCAGTGAAGAACGAATCCTCGAGAGCTTGTAAAAGACAAGCTCTCAGCCCGCGAGGCTCTCCAAGGTTCCCGAACGCATGGATTGTGCGGCCTGCGACTTCGCGCTGGGCTCACTCGCGCCTCCGAAGCGCAAACCATGCACCGGCGGCGCAAGATTTGCATTTGAAGTCGCCTTCCCCATGACCGGGGGAAGGCGTATTTTTTTGATAATCATTGACTTTCCTTCCCCGCTGGGGTCGCCGGGACCAATGGCATTGCGCTTGCTTAACCGGGCGTGAGACGACGGCTATTCAAAGGAGGCGACCATGAAACTTGCGACAAACATCATTGGGATCTTGGGGCTATCTTGCTTGCTGGGCGCCTGCTCGAGCTCGGTGAGCTCAAGCGGCCTCGGCACGGATCCTTCGAGCACGTCGCAAGGAGAGGGAGAGGGGGAAGGGGAAGGGCATGACCAGGGGGACTCGCACGACACGTTTGAGGAATGCGCAGCAGTGAGCCAGACCGCGGGCAACGAGTATCAGCCAGCGGACGTCATCTTCGCCATCGACAACTCGCCGAGCATGGGAGACGAAATCGAAGAGGTGCGAGCGAATATGTACGCCTTTTCCAAGTCGGTCGCGGACAAGGGACTCGACATGAACGTCGTGCTCATTTCATGTCGTCCAGGGGACTGCGACAAGGATCAGTTCCTCGGTATCTGCATCGATCCGCCGTTTGGCGGAGGTGCGGGGTGTCCGGCAGACGACAGCAACCCGCCTGCCTATCTTCACATCAGCACGCGGGTACCCAGCACCAAGGGGCTGCAGTGGATCGTCAATAACTATCCGGCTTACGAAAATATGCTCAGAGACAACGCAGTGCGGCATGTGGTGGTCATCTCGGACGATGGCGACGACTGGAGCTCGAGCCAGTTCGATACCGCACTGCGAGCCCTCGACCCGGGATTCGAGGGCTACGTGTTTCACGGGATCTACAGCTATATGAGCAAGGTCGAGGCCTGCGCCGCGTCGCATCCGTGCTGCAACTACGCGGCCCCGGACGGTGAAGGCGTGCCCTACCGCGAGCTCGTGTCGCTCACCGGCGGCGTGTCTGGAGATTTGTGCGAGCAGGACTTCGATCCAGTGTTCGAGGCTCTGGCAGGCAGCGTCATCGGCCACTCCAAGCTCTCGTGCTCCTGGGATATCCCAGCGCCGCCTGCCGGAGAGACCCTGGATCCCACCGAGGTCAATATGCGGCTCACCGATCCGAACGGAGACGAGCATTTCATCGGGCATGTGGCGGGCGCGAGTGATTGCGGCAAGGTCGAGCATGGCTGGTACTACGACAAACCCGTCAATCCTCAGACCGTGCTCGTATGTCCTCAGACGTGCGCGTGGATCCAGGGCCTCGCCGCGGCCACCATGGATGTGCTGTTCGGCTGCGAGACCGAGGACGCGACGCCTCTGTGAGTGGTTCCCAAAATCAGCGACACTGCCAGGCTGTGGATCAGCCGAGCAGCTGCTTCATGTTTCGCTTGTAGGCTTCGACTCCGGGCTGATCGAACGGGTTCACTCCGAGCATGTAGGCAGAGACGCCGCAGGCGTACTCGAAGAAATAGATGAGGGCGCCGATCGTTCGCTCGTCGAGGGCCGGCACCTCCAGGCGCAGACAGGACACGCCTCCCTCGGCGTGGGCAGAGAGGGCCGCCTGGGTCACGGTTCGGTTCACCGCGTGCAGCTCGCGGTTCGAAAGATGGCCCATTCCGTCATCCCAGCCCTTGGCCTCGGGGATCGGCAGCGAGGCAGCGCCGACCACATCGATGACGGTTTCGATGAGCATGCGCTCGCCGTCTTGCAAATACTGTCCGAGAGAATGCAGGTCGGTGGTCAGGCACACGGACGTGGGCAGCAGCGCCTTGCCGCCTTTGCCTTCGCTTTCGCCGTAGAGCTGTTTCCACCACTCGCCGAGTTGGATGAGCCTGGGCGTGTACGTGGCGAGCACCTCGACCTTCTTGCCGCAGCGGTAGGCGTTGTTGCGCCACGCCGCGTAGGCGAGAGCCGGGTTGGTCTCCACTGTGTTGCGAGCCGGATCGCGGACGATGTTCG
>JALOQD010000111.1 GCA_025453525.1 Myxococcota bacterium | reverse complement strand
AATAACATTTCACATCGTAGTCAGCCCTATGGCTGCGGACAACCGAAGCGAGCAGGCCGATGCTTGGATTAGGTACGTTGAGACAATTCCACGGCATTGCAACAAGAGCTAATTTTTTCATAACGTTATTATATATTCCAAAAAAGATTGGCTGCAAGTACAAAATTTGCACGTCGGGCAGAGCTAGGCGGTTGCCCGTCTCGGTCCCCCACGTGCCTTGGTGACGCTCTTCCTGAGGCAAGTTGGCGTCGAGACCGAGCCATTTCTCGCAGACCGATTTTCTGGGCACGGCCTCACCCCTGCGGTGATCGAGGACATGGTCTTGCAGACGTTTTACCGACGCCTTGAGCTGCCGACCATTCCCCATGCAGCACTCGTTGGCCTGCACTCGCTGCAGTTTATCGACGAGCTGGAGAAGCACGGCTTTCGGACCATTGTGAAGGACTGCTCCCTAGGCGGGCTCTATCCAGTAGTGGCCACCCTCATCTACCAGCCAGCCACCAACCGCTATACCATCAAATTCGGCTCCGACCCCGTGTTCGACGTAGCCCTGCAGCGCTGCCTCTGCGAGGTCTTCCAAGGGTTCACCGTAGAGGATTTTATCAAGGAGCGCATGCTCCCGTTTCGCTGGACGAGCGGCGGGAGCTCCGATAAGGGGCAATTCCGGGTTCAAGATCAGCCAGCCTATGCATTGTCTCGGTTCAGGGTGGACTGCAATGCCCAGTTCGTCAGCTCCGTCATGGTTTCCAAGGGAGCCTCGTCGCACCGGGAGGCCTTCCTGGATCACTCTGTGGACAACAGAGGGCACCTCGAAATGCTCCGGCAACGCCTCGAGAGTACCGGCCATGACATCTTTGTTCGTGACGGTGGGTACCTCGGTTTCCCTTCCTACCTCGTTTACGTTCCCGGGATGTCGGAGCGTGCGACCAGACTGGATCTCAGCGAAACGGATCCAGGCTGGGTTCCCGAGGTTGTTCGCAAGTTGCTCAGCATCCCCTCCCTATCAATAGACGAGAAACGCACCCTCGCTCGCGCCCTGGAGTCCATCCCGCCCGATGACACCGGTGACTTGAACGTCGCGGACTGGCTGCGTATCATCACCGATGAAGAGTGCGGCCTATCACACCTCTTGCACGAGCACATTCTGCTAGCGGGGCTGCACTGTCATCTGGGGGACTACGCCGCCGCCTTCGAGCACCTGAACGCACATGTCCAGAGGGTGACTCATGACAACACTTTGTCCTTCGAGAACTACGAATATATCTGGTGCGCCCTCGCGGCATTGAGGCTGCCTTCCACGAACCTTGGATCGGAGAACACCCAACAGACGCTGAGTCATATATTCGGCGAGGAGCTTGCAGGCGAGGTGATGCAGGACATTGGCACTCCGCAAAAGGGCTTCAACAATTACATCCTGCCCCGGTGCGGTGACTGCGGTGCGTGTGACCTCGAAGGGCATTGTTTCTACAAAGAGTGGCGTACACTGGTGGGCAGACTGAACGAGAAGATGGCCGCGAATCCAATCGACCAGCTTGCCCTGTCCAAGGTGTTCCAGACCGCCAGCTCTACTTTGTCTCGATAGCAAGTGACGCTTGGAAAAATACCATCGACCGTCACAAACGAAGATCTGCGCCACAGCAGAACCCTATTGCCGTATTTCTAGATTTTTGAACGTCGAAGTGGGGTTTTCGCCGGTCCTTTTTCGGCCCTCGATTGACATCCCGAGCTCCCGGAATCATAAATGGAAAGTGGGGACAGACCCCACACCATAACCAGAAGGAAACGTCATGAAAATCAAAACAAATGTGAAAGCTGGCTCAAATAAAAGATGGAACCCGTAGAAATCACCTCCGCTAACTGAAGAGTAACGATACACCTCTTATCTCATAACCGCACGAGCCGGTTTCCATCCGGCGAGAACTCCAGAGGGTCCGTAAACGCTGCCGCACCCTTGAGAACCTGTCGTTCCTGCCCAGAACGCACGTCCCAGATTCTGGCCTCTTTGCGGGCTCATAGAAAAAAAAAACCAGCGGGCAGCTAAAGCTCGCGCCTCTCTCGCCGACTAGGAAGGCATCACGGCGGTGAGATACCGCCAAAAAATGGAGCAAGGACGCTCCCCGGATCGCCTGATCCGGCTTCCAAGGAGGAAGAACCATGGCACTCGTAATCAACACCAACATCGCTTCCATCAACGCTCAACGCAACCTGGCTCGCACCGAGGGCGCCATGCAGACGAGCATGGCCCGTCTGTCTTCGGGCATGCGCATCACCTCGGCCAAGGACGATGCGGCTGGCCTCTCCATCAGCGAGAACTTGCGCGCCCAGATCCGCGGCTTCGCCCAGGCCGAACGCAACGCCAACGACGGTATGTCCCTGATTCAGACCGCAGAAGGCGCCCTCAACGAGGTATCCGGAGCGCTCATCCGCATGCGCGAGCTGGCCGTTCAGTCCGCGACTGGAACGTTGGGCAACGACGAGCGGAAATACGTCAACGCCGAGTTCCAGGATCTGTTATCCGAGATCAACCGCATCGCGTCCGTCACTGAGTTCAACGGCACCAAGCTGCTCAATGGCTCCCAGTCCACGGGCATCACCTTCCAGGTGGGCATCAACAATGTGGCCGATGACCGGATCACCGCCTCCATCGGCGCCACCATCGGAAGCACCTATGCGAGCAAGTTGGGCGACAACTTGGGAGGGGGAACCTCGGCGCTCCAGAACCAATCTCTCTCGGCGGTCTCAAAAGCTCAGAAATCCCTGGGCTTCATCGACCAGGCCATAAAAGACATCTCGGGCGTGCGCGGTGACCTCGGTGCGATCCAGAACCGCCTGGCGATCACGGTGAACAACCTCGCGACCCAGCGCGAAAACCTCTCGGCCGCCAACAGCCGCATCCGCGACGTCGACGTGGCGCACGAGTCGGTGGAAATGACTCGCAACCAGATCCTCATGCAAGCTGGCGTCTCTGTCTTGGCGCAGGCCAACCAGTTGCCAGGCTTGGCCCTGAGCCTCCTGGGCTAACCGTTCTTCCGCCCCCCCTACCCTTCCCTCTTCTTTAGCGACACTCCCTGGCACGATAGCGCTGCTTGAGCACGGCCAACTCGTCGACGGAGAGACCTTTCAGCGCACGCCGGTAGTCCTCTTTGTCGGAAAAACACCCGCGAGCCAACACACCGACCTCTGTCCATCCTTCTTCGCGATGGTCCCAAAGGCACTCGAGACGCAGAGAAGTCAGCGCCACCGCTTCTGGGTCGTGGACTTGACGGGACACGCCCGCCTCACAGGCCGCTATCTCCCGGTCCGCCGGATCCAACTTCTCGGCCTTACGAAGGGCCTGTGGCGCTTCCTTGACCTCTCCACTCGCCAGCGCCCTCACAGCCCGTAGCGCAAGAGCCTTGGCCTTGGCCCGATCGTCTCGGCTTCGCTCCTCCACCAGCGCGAGGAGCGGCTCCACCTTGGCCCACCTCTCTCGATAGGCTTGCGTCCGCGCTTCCCAAACCAGTGCCTCTCCAGAGGACGGCACGAGCTTGCTCACCATGCGGAACTTGCGAATCGCCTCGTCCAGCTTTCCCTTTTCGAGCAGCGCCACGCCATCTGCAAGGTCTGCTTCGGCCTTGCGCCGAATGATTTGTGGCTTGGCCTGTTCTTCTCGCTGCTTGAGACCAGTGAACACGAGCTCCCGTGCTGGACTTTCTGGCGAAGCCTTCGACACATCGGCGAAGATCTCGACAACGAGATCGCCATCGTCGTGGCGAACCATGGCTCGTCTGCGAAAGTCGACACCCTTGCGAGTCGCCTTTCCCAGCAAGGGCTCCAAGGTCGAGAGGTCGAGCTCGATGGCGCTGCCTTTTGCTAGAATCGCACGAACCTCGAAAAGCCGCTCGCCAGAGAAAAAGAGCTCCAAATGAGACGCCGAGCGATCGACGACGCCATCTGGATAGAATTCCCACACCACACCGTCGGGCAACAAATCGTAACCGGTCCTCGGTCCTGGCTTGAGGCCGGCGAGCGCAGGGGTGAGCTCTTGTCGAGTGCGGCCGAACACGCTGCACAATCCACCCCCTTTGTCCGCCCCAAGCACCTTGGCAATCTGCGCATGCCAAGGGATCATGCGATACTCGGAAAAGGGCTTGCACGTGGACGGTCCATTCATCAGAGAACTTGAGGGTTCCCAAATCTCTTCATCGCTGTCCGCCAGACCGGCGATGCTCACAGGGGCGGACAGTGGCACCTTTTCCTCGAGGAAAAGCGCATTCCATTCATCGGCGAACCGCACCGCAAACCCGGAAATGGTGACCGAGAACGCGACAATCGCTCCGAGTTGCCACACGCGCAGACTTCCGAGCACGGGCCGCAGGAGCCAGCCCCCCTTTCGAGCGCTCTTCCGCAATTCCTCGACACTGGGCAAGATATAGACTTTTTGCGTGCCTTCTGCCGAGACCACGCCATCGACGAGCTCGATCCTTTCGGTCTTTTCAGCCGCGGGAGGGTGGACGGAGCCGAGCCTGCGACGTCGGAGGGTCCCGACCGGCGCTCCCGGAGGCCGCGCCACTGCGGCGCCTTGGCTGCGTGGAGAATCGGACGGCTTTAAGGAGGTCTGTCCGCCGTCCAGCTCTTGCGTGGGTTTCGACTCGTCCAGCACCAATTCGCGGTAGAGGGCCTCCTCCTCCTCTGGAGACAATAGGCCCGAAAGAGGGTTTGCAGGCGGAGCAGACCTGCCTGGCGGCATGGATGAGCGCGACACCCCTGGGACGAGCGAGGCGAGCTTTTCGCCTGGAGCGAGAGAGATTCGCACCTCAACCGTCGGCGTCAGCTCGACGGCCTCGAGCCTAGAGCCGCAGTCCTTGCAGCGCGTGGCATAGATGGAAACCAAGGCGTTGCATTGGGGACAATTTCTGCCGTCGCTCATCTGTACACCTGGAAGCGGTTCGCCGATGCGCTTCAGTGTGCCATGAACCCATTTGTCCGCCCAATTTCTTACGGCAATTGCACAAAATGACCCCGGAAGAGAGGGCAGGAGCTGGTCGCCTCACCTCACGAGCGAAGCAGGCGGCGCGTGCATTCCCGGCAAGAGGATGTCCGTTGTCTGCGACAATGCAAGGCCCACGAGGGCGCCGCTCGGATCTGTCTGCAGATCCACCTGCGGCAGGAGCAACACACAGGGAGTGGTCGGCAAAGACGCTCGAGAGAGCCGACTCCTCGTGGCCTCGTCTCGCAAACGGCCTGCCCCGAGCTTGTCCCCCGAGGACGCGATGCGCTGCACCTCTGCCAGGAGCTCGGCGAGAACCGGCTTGGCCTTGGCAGGATCGATGATCCGTAGCTCGCGCTCGCCGTCCTGATCCTTGTCTGGAAGCGCAAGAGAGGCGGCAAGTCGTCCCACCACCAGTGCTTGTGCGAGAGCCTCGTCCTGCGGCCTGTCGAGCCGACACGCGATCCGACGCGGACCGACGAGCGCCTCGTCCACGAGCAGCGAGGCGCACCTAGGCGCGTCGAACAACCCATACTTGACGACCGCGGGATCGAAAGACAGAAAGAGCGCAATCAGCGTTCGCCTCAAATGCTCGACAAAGGGGTATTGCTCAGCGAGCATTGTCGCGGGATCTCCCCTTACGAGGTGACTCTCCTTGCCCAAGGCAGCGCCCAGACCCATTCCTAGTATGGCCAGAGAACGCGCGGCACAGAGTCTATCCTCCCCCATCTCTTCGCGCAGGGCACGGGCCACGTTGTTCAGATAGAGGAGCTTTCCCGACGTGTCTCGCGGCGCAAAAGAGGCTGGCCAGCTCACGATTCCACCGCTCGCCCCAAGCCTGGGGCAGAAACCCGCGATGAGGTCAGCGACAACGACCTGGCTGGCTCGAACCTCGTTGCCTCTTCGTTTGAGGCGAAGGGGCCAAGGCATGCCCATTTCCAACTCCGCCGCGCTGCTCGTGACTTTCTGGGCGAGCGCTGTTCTTGGACCGTCGCGCAAGGCAACGAGCACACAGAGATCTGCGGCGCTTCCCTCTCTCCAGTCGACAAAGACCTCGACTGGTCCGCTCGAAGGCACCCACGCAAGACCAGAGTCGCTGGCCGATTGCCCTTCGCGAATGGCCCTCGCCACGGTGCTCAAGTACTGCCCGACCATAGGACCGACACCCACGACCGAGCTCTCGAGCAGGTCGGCAAGACGCCTCCATGCCTTGGAGATTGGAGGGCTCTGCGGTTCGGCCATGGACCTTTCCGAATCCGAGTCTTCTAAGCTCGATTGTCCGCAGGAGAACACCGTGGGCCTTATGCTCGAAAGCAGTCGCTCGAGCTTTTCGAGCCGCGTGGCGCCCTGGAGCTCCCTGTCGAGCCCATCGAGGCCGAGATCCTTTCCCGCCGACAGGGCATGCTGAGCCGCGGCGGCGAGCTCTCCTGGAATGAATCCCGGTGGGGTACAGCCCATGGGAAGTCCCGTTCGTCTGTGTGCCAAGACTCGCCGGGCATAGGGCTCTATCTTGGAGCGCAACTCTGCGGGCACTTTGTCGCCAGCCTCGACGATGGCTGCAAGAGTTCTATCCAACCTGGCTTCGAGCGGCCCCTGGCTCAGGCTATACAGCACCTCGGCTTCTCGAACAGCGGCGACCAGATGCTTGATGCCAGCGAGCGTCGTTCGATCGAACTGCGGGACAACAGGCACTGCCAAGCTACGCTGGAGGAGCCCTTTCACGAAGGGCGCTCGAAGCGCCTCGGGCTCCAAAGCGACTGGCGCGTCGGACTCTCCCTCTGCGTCTCGCGGAACGAGGCCGTCCAAGGTGTCCACCTGCATCTTTTTTTCCGGGCCGCAGGAGACGATGGTCAAGAGCAGGGTGAGGTGGATGCCGCCACTTCTCAAAAAGCGGCGGCGTGCGCCGTAGCGACGAGGACTGTTCGAGTCGTCATACCACGGAAGATCGAACGACCATGTCCGAGTTCCGCAGGAGCGGAGGTGGATGCCGCCACTTTTTGAGAACCTACGCATATCGCTCCAAAATCGTGTCGGTTGCTGCCGCCACCGACTCAGCGGTGTGATCTTCGTTGTAGTGGAGCCCACGGCTCTCCTTGCGGCGCTGCGCTGACTGAATGATGAGATCGGCGACTGTGGCGATATTGCGCAGCTCCAGAAGATCCGAGGTCACATGGTACTTCCAGTAATAGTCGCTGATTTCTTCGAGCAGCATGTCCTGCCGACGCCGAGCTCGCTGCAAGCGTCGATCAGAACGAACGATGCCCACGAAGTTGGACATGTAACGCCGGATCTCGGTCCAGTCTTGAGTGACGACCACACTCTCATTGCTCGGCACCGCATCCCCGACCTGCCAATCGGCAGCCTCGGCAAAATCGAGCCTGGGCGCCTGCTCCACGGCACGACCTGCGCGGTGGGCAAACACGAGCCCCTCGAGCAGCGAGTTGGAGGCGAGTCGATTCGCTCCGTGCAGGCCAGTGCACGCGGTCTCGCCGATAGCCCACATTCCAGGAAGGGAGCTTCGGCCATCCACATCTGTGAGCACGCCTCCACACATGTAGTGCGCGCCGGGCACCACAGGAATGGGCTGCTTGGTCATATCGATGTCGTAGTCAGCGCACCTCCTGGCGATATTGGGAAACCGCTCCAGCAAGAAGTCGGCCGGGAGATGAGTCGCGTCGAGAAACACGCACGACGCGCCGCTGCGCTTGAGCTCTGCGTCGATCGCTCTGGCCACGACGTCTCTCGGTGCGAGATCTCCTGCCGAATCGTAGTCGGTCATGAATGCTCGCCCAAGCGCGCTGCGTAGAATCGCCCCTTCGCCCCGCAACGCCTCGGAGATGAGCTCTCCTTTTGCCGTAGGATGGTAGAGCAGCGTGGGATGGAACTGAAAGAACTCCATGTTGGCGATCCGCGCTCCGCGTCGATACGCCATGGCCACGCCATCGCCAGTGGAGACGTCCGGGTTCGAGGTGTAGAGGTACGCTTTCCCCGCTCCACCTGTGGCGAGCACCGTGGCGCGGGCCAAAATGGAGTGCACCTGATCCGATTTTTTATCGAGCACATAGGCGCCGAGGCAACGACGTTGAGCGCTCTCTTTGTACGGCACGATGAGATCGATGGCCATGTGATGCTCGAGCAGCTCGATGTTCGGGCTGCTTCGCACCGAAGCTAAAAGCGCCCTCACCAGCTCCTGGCCTGTGGCGTCCGCGGCATGGACGATGCGCCGCGCCGAGTGACCGCCTTCTCTGCCGAGGTCTAGAGTGCCAGGTCGAGAGGGATCTCCGGTGAACTGCGCGCCCAGCTCTTGCAGCTCGCGTATGCACTTCGGCCCTTCGTGCACGCACAACTCGACGACGTCTCGTCGGCATAGCCCACGACCCGCTCGCAGGGTGTCCTCGACGTGGGCCTCGAAGCTGTCCTCAATGTCGAGGACAGAGGCGATACCGCCTTGGGCATGGCGCGTGGCAGATTCGTCGGCGGCGGTTTTACACAGCACGATCACTCGACCGTACCTCGACGCGTAGGTGGCAAACGTAAGACCGGCAACTCCTGCGCCGATCACAAGGTAGTCACATTCAATGCGCACTTTTGTTCGTCCTTTATGAAATCGTCGTATCCGTTGAGGAGCGCCTTTACGATCCAATCTCCGACCAACCGTCCACCTTGGCTCGTGGGGTGCAGCAAATCCGCGCCGCCAAGGCCTCGTTCCAGCCAGGTCGCGAAGCTTCCGGGGCCACCCATCGCCGCCAACACGTCAAAAAACGCGCAGCCGTTCTCTAACGCCACTTGGCGTTGAATGGCGGTAATCCTAGCGGGATTGGGTCGCGGCTTCCAGCGTCTTGGGCCATCGCGTTGCACCTGATCGAGCGGGCCGACCAAGAGGCACGCGCGGTTTTCGTCATTGGACTTGACGGTGGCCAGCAGCCTGCTCAGCTCGTGCTTGTAGGTACTGGCTCCGAGCTTTTCGCCGGTTCCCTCGTTGGCGCCCAGCATCAGCACCACGAGCGAGGGATCGCGAAGGGCCACCTCGGACTCCCAGTCCTTGGGCTTGATGAGATTGAGGGCCTGGGCCCGGGCGCCGTTCACCGCCACGGTGTCGTACACGACGCCGGGGTCGCCGCTGTCCAGCGCCGCGCCGAACACACGGATCCATCCGTCGCCACGAGCCCGCAGCATGAGCTTTGCCTGGCCAGCCGCGAGATCGACCATTCGATGAGCCACAGCGCGGCTCTGTGAACGAGTCGAGATGGAGTCCACGAGCTGTCCGTCCACGAGCAGGTCGAACGTCCCCCCGAGAGGCTGCTCTAGATACGAGAGATCAACGCTCCTCACCTTGGCGCCGATCACCCCTTCGGTGGCAGGCCCGACCCAGGCCGCAGCGCCGCGCGACTGAGACTCGAGCCCCACTCCGCCAAGCCCGTAGAGACCATCTCCCACAGGATCCGAGTTCACAGGACGAGCCCGCCATGCTCCCTGGGCCCCGTGCACGACGTTTTGATGGCGATACCAACGCCACGGCTTTCCCATGAGCACGAATCCATGACCGCCATCTCCAAATCGCGCTTGCAGCACTCGGCGAATCTGTCCCGATATCTCGTCCGTCGTGGAAATGGAATCGCCGATGTGCAGAACGCGGACCGACGGATGCTCCGAGCGTCCAGCCGCCAGCCCTTGAAGGGCTTTGAAGAAGGGGCACAACCCAGCGCCCTTCGTCTTCTCATCATCGAGTGGAAGGCGAGAAAGGCCTTGGTCCTTGGCGCGCCATTCCCACGGAACGCTGGGCAGGGGCTGGGACATCGCCATCTTGGCCGTGGGCGTGGGCAGCGGACCCGCAGGCGCCTCGCGCTCCGTCGGTTCCTCGGTCTTTGGTCGCAGGACGCCGTAGCAGTGAAACGCCGTCAGTCCGAGCAGTGCAAACCATACTGCCGTCCATCCTGTCTTGGGCGACAGGGTGCGACTCGGCTGGGGTTTGCGCGCCCTCATGAGAATAGGGTTTACACCCAACGTCAGAACCATGGAACAGCGAAATCCCTTTAAAGAGAGGTGACCTACACGCGGGGAGCCGCTACTATGCGCAGGTGCCGAGATACCATCTTTCCAACCTGACCTTGCGCCACGACGCCGACTGGAGACAGGAGCTGCCGCGCCAAGTGAGCCGCGCGCTTGGTGGCAGGCACGTCCAAGCACAAGAGCTTCGGATCGTCCGCCGGGCCATCGACGCGAGGCGGCGTCCACCGAGCTTCGTCTACACTGTGGAGCTCGACATTCCCGAGGAGCTCGACGGCCTGCCAGCGCACCTCGCCCTTGCCACACAGCGCGCTCCCATGGCTGTCGAGCCGGGTCAAAGGCCCATGGCGTGTCCTCCGGTGATTATCGGAGCAGGACCTGCGGGACTCCTCGCCGCTTTGCTCCTCTCCGAACACGGCTACGCCCCTCGCGTTCTCGAACGCGGGGGAGACGTGGCAGCCCGGCAAGCTAGCCTTTCGCTTTTCGCACGGACGCGGCAGCCCGACCCTGAGTGCAACGCCCTGTTTGGCCTCGGCGGGGCCGGCACCTTCTCTGACGGAAAGTTGGGCACAGGGGTTCGTCACCCGTGGCGGGAGGAAGTCCTGCGCCTCCTGGTCGACTGCGGCGCCCCTGACGAGATCCTCATTGACGCCAAGCCTCATGTTGGCACCGACGTCCTATCGGGCGTTGTCGAAAAGCTGCGGCAGCGCATCGTCCAGGGCGGCGGAACCGTGGAGACGGGCGTGCGCGTGGACGATTTGCTGGTCTCGGACAAAGGACGCTTGGAGGTCCGCACGGCTCTAGGTCGCGTGGATGCCGAAGTCGTCGTGCTGGCCTGCGGACACTCGGCCCGAGACACCTGGGAAATGCTGGCGCGCCGTGGGTTCCACTTGCAGCCCAAGCCCTTTCAAATGGGCATTCGGGCCGAGCATCCACAAAGCTTCATCAATGAAGCGCGCTATGGTCGTCCAGCGCCAAGCGCCTTGGGCGCGGCAGATTACAAGCTCGCGGGCCGCAGCGGGCAGGTGCCGGTGTTCTCGTTTTGCATGTGCCCGGGCGGTGAGACGATGCCCACGGTCAACGAGCCGGAACATCTGAGCATCAATGGGATGTCCCTTCACGCTCGAGCCTCGGCGTTTTCCAGCAGCGCGCTTGTCGCGACTCTTGAGCCAAACGTTTACGACGGCCGCGATCTCGCTGCCTGCCTGCAGTTCCAGAGGCGGGTCGAAAAAGCCTGCTTTCGGGCCGGTGGCGCAAATTACAGCGCGCCGGCGCAACGGCTCAGGGACTTCGCCATGGGAGTCGCGAGCACGTCGCTTCCTGCGTGCAGTTATCGACTCGGAGTCGCGCCAGCCAGACTCGACGAGCTGTTGCCGCCTTTTCTCGCAAATCCGCTGCGAGACGCCCTGCAGCAGTTCGATCGCCAGATGCGCGGCTACCTCCAAGATGACGCCCTCGCCCTGGGCGTCGAGTCGCGAGCCTCTTCCCCGGTGCGCATCGTACGAGACCCCGTGACTCTCGAGGCTGTGGGCGTCCAAGGCGTCTATCCAGTGGGCGAAGGGGCGGGCTATGCCGGTGGGATCATGAGCGCGGCCCTCGACGGGCTCAATGCCGCTGCGCGCATTATCGAGAAATTCCGGCCGCCCCTCTAGTGCCGCTTCAAGCCTCCAATGAGGGGTGAGGCCGAGTCATCATCGGCGAGTCCAAGGAACGACGACGAAGGACTGGCAACGCCAATTCGAGGAGGAGTGACGCCTGAATCGCCGATGAGGGCCGGTTTCACCCATCATTGTGAGGTTGAAACGGTACTAGGCTTCCTGCGAAGCTTCGACTTGGACGGTCCCGAGCAACTCCCGCACGGCGTTGACGAGCTCCGTGCGATCCACGGGCTTGCTGAAGGTGCGCACGGCGCCGAACTTCCGTGCAACGTCCAGGTAGTTCTGAGGCGCCAGAGCGCTGCCGCCTGAAATGGCGATGATCTTGATCGATGCGGTATCGGGCTGGGCTCGCAGGTCTTGGATCAGCCGGAGCCCGGCCTTCTCGGGCATGAAGATGTCCGTGATCACGATGTCGACCGGCAACCTCGCGCAGACCTCGAGAGCGACCCGTCCGTTCTCGGCCTCCTCCACGATAAAACCTTCGTACTTGAAGGTGCGACACAGCATGGAGCGAACTTGGGAATCGTCTTCAACGATGAGAATTCTCTGCATGGAATACCCGGGTGACCCAATAGGTCCGTTAAAACAGCGGTTCAGCTTGAGGATGGCCCCATTTTTGGACGAGGCAAGGAAGAGAATCGAAGATCCTAGTGGGCGCCACAACCCGAGCAGGTGTGCTCGCAGCAAGAATGGTCTTCCTGCATGGCCTCGAGCTCCTCGGCGGTGGGCTCGCGAACCTCGATAATTTTGACGTTGAAGTGCAATCGCTTTCCGGCCAGTGAATGGTTGAAATCGGCGACGACCTTCTCGTCATCGACGGAGACGACGTTGAAGGACACAGGACCACCATGGCCACGGGCAGTGAAGGTCATTCCGGCTTGGATGTCCACGTCTGCCGGGAAATTCTTGCGGGGGATTTCCTCGATGAGCCCCTCGTCCCTCTCGCCGTACCCATCGGCGGCTTCCACCGCAGCGGTGAAGCTTTCTCCGACCTGCCGACCTTCGAGCTGTTGCTCGAGGCCGGCGATGATCTGGCCAGACCCGCAGACAAAGCCCAAGGGCTCGCCGGGCTCCGACGCATCGACGACCTCAGCGGAGTCGAGCTTCAATGTATATTCAATGGACACGAACTTGCCCTCTGCGATTTTCATCTTCTCTCCTTTGGTGAGCCACGGCGACGAAAGGCTGCACACCGTGTGCTCGCTTGGACCGTCGCGTAGACCGCAGCCCGAAGAAAGTATCTGTCCAAGCGTCAGACGTCAACGGCGACGTGTCGGCAATTCCCATTCCGTAGAGCGAACTAGCGAGGCAGCGGGAGTTGGGCTATCTTAAAGACCAAGAAAAACTTTGGAAACACACGAGCCGAACAAAAAATGAGCCAGAACACCAAGCCTCCGGACAAACGCATTGCGCCTCGGACAGCTATCGAGCTCAAGGTGGAATACCGCCGACTGAATACATTCTTCGCCGACTACACGAAGAACATCAGCAGAGGCGGCACTTTCATTAAAACACCCAAGCCACTGGGCGTTGGCACGGACTTCCTGTTCAAGCTCTCCATACCCACGTTGAACGAACCGATCGTCCTGACTGGACAAGTGCTGTGGGTCGTAAAGCCCGAAGACGTGGGTCCAGGTGAGCATCCGGGCATGGGCATCAAGTTCAAGTATTCGTCTAAGGAAGAACAAGACGCCATCGAAGGGCTCGTCGAGCGCCTGATGATCGACAGCCTCGGCCGACACCTTTACGAGAAACTGCTGCATCGCAGTTCTGTCCCACCAGATCTGAAAAACGATACCGAAGGTCACGAAGATTAGCTGGCGACGTTTAGCTTGACTTGCAACGATGCGCTGAATTAGGTGTAGCTTGAGCCTGAGGTTCGAGTGTTCACGACGGGATGCATGCATCCCATGTCTAGGTGCGGGAGGAACGAGATGCCCAAGCGCGATGTCAATCAGGATGGTTTGAAAATCCAAGGGGCCCCGGCGCCAAACTCGGCCATCAAGCAGGTCGACACGGTTTTTATCGTTGTGACTCAGGCCTTCTGCCCCAACGGCCACAACCTGATCTCCAACGACAACGACCTGTTCGACAACTACCCGGGCATAAGGCTCGCGTGCGAGCACGATGGACAGCACGGCGATGTCGTGCTCTCTCCGTTCCAAGGCGATGAGTCCAAGAAAGGCAAGCTGGACTGGCCTGACCGGGCCAAGCTCAAAGTCACTTGCCCGACCTGCCACGTTGAATTGCCCCGCATGGCCACCTGCTGCTGCGATGGCAAGGGCGACATCATCAAGCTCTACTTGTCCCCCAAGATCTCCGACAGCCATGTGCTCGCCATGTGCAACGTCTGGGGATGCCGCCGCTCTCGCACAATCGACGACAAGGAAATCATTTCCGAATATCTCGAAGGACAAATCGAAGACTGAACGTCCCCCGTACAACCGATCCAATCTTTTCGCCATTTTCCAAGCAGGCGCGACAACTGCGACAGACTCTTTATGCACCCCATTGACCACACCCATATGTACAGTTATTATTTAAAAATGCCGTGCCACTAAAAGGAGTCAACAAATGTCTCCCAAAAACCAAGATCGGGTTCTCTCTGTCAAAGACGTGTCCGAAATGTGTCAGGTGTCGAATGAAACCATCCGCCGATGGATTCGCAAACACGGCCTCAAAGCCTATAACACCACAGCGGGACTCGCGATCAAAATCCTAGAGGGAGATCTCCGTAAGTTCGCGGAAGAGCTAAATGTTTTCGTGGATTGGGGCTATTTGGACAAGAAGCCCGAGTAGTGTGTCACAGCCTGCGGACCGACAGGATGACCACGGGTTCTAGTGGCACGTCGTCCATGGGCGGCTCTTTTTCATCGGCTTGGCGTTTTCCCGTGGGCACCATCGAAATCTTCTCCACGACCTCCATGCCCGACTCCACCTTGCCAAAAGCGCAGTAGCCTCCGTTGAGCTGCGGTGCTTCCGCCGCACAGATAAAAAACTGGCTGGTCGCGCTCTTGGGGACGCTGGTGCGCGCCATCGAGAGGATCCCTGGCTCGTGCTTGAGGCCCGGGATGAGCTCGAGCGCAATGGGCTCGCGGGTCTGCGCCCGTCCCAAATTCTCGTCGAACCCGCCGCCTTGAATGACGAACCCGGGAATCACCCGATGAAAGATCTTTCCCTTGTAGAAGCCCTCGTCCACGTACTGCAGAAAATTCGCCACCGTGGCTGGCGCCTGTTTTCCGTACAGGCCAATGACAACAGTGCCCAGGCTCGTGTCGAGCTGAACCCTTTGCGTCACTTCGTACTTGGGAGGCAACGGGATCGGGCTTGGTGATTTATCAGCCTCTGGAGCAGAAAGGTTCGCCTGTGGACCTGCCATCGGCGAGGCACCGGAGCAGCCCAAACCCATGGAGACGCAAACCGAGGATCATGGGCGTAAATATCTTGTTGTAAGCTCCAGGGTTACGCGCGATGCCCTCCACGGCGGAACCAACCGCGCGCCCCTGACCCAAACCACAACCAAACGCGGCGATGCCGATGGCTAGACCGGCCGCGAGCCACTTGAATCCTTGGGCGCTACTGTCCCCTGATGCGCCCGCCGCGGCCTCTTGCGCGAACGCCGCGCCGGTCACCATCAAGGTCGTGAGAAATGCCAAGGCTGAGGCCAGGGTAGTACGAATCCTCATTTTTTTGTTCTCCTTTCAACGAGCAACACGCGATGTTGGTCTAGTGCTCCTCCTGCGGAGCGACGGCCAGTCCGATGTATGCCGTGGACAAAATGCAGAACACGGCGGTTTGCACGATACACACCAAAACACCCAAGAGCATCATGGGTACTGGAAGCAACAGAGGAACCAGGCCGGTAAAAATGGTCACGACCTTGTGATCCGCGAACATATTGCCCATCAGTCGGATGGATAATGAAACCGGGCGTACGAGATGGCTCACCACTTCGATGACGAAAATAAGGAGCATGAGTGGCAGGGCGTACCACTTGCGGATGGGCCCGAACCAGTGCGCGAAATAGCCAAGACCATGGGCCTTCATGCCATAGATGTGAGTGACAAAAAATATGACGATAGCCATGGCCAACGTCGTGTTGAGATTAGACGTCGGCGGTAAGAATCCCGGCACGAGCCCGATGAGATTGGAAAATAGAATGACAAACGCACTCGTCCCGATGAGCGGCAAGAACGTCCTGGCCGCCTCTCGGTCCATGATTTGCTCCATGAGATTGATGGAGCCTTCGACCATCGCCTCGAAAAAACTACTGGGCGTGAGGCGCCCCTCGGGAACCAGCGCTCGTTCGACATCGGTGATGCGCCGCCGAGCGACAAACAGCAGCGCCAGGATCATCGCGGCGACGAGCAAAAAGCCGATGACGTACTGCACCTCGATGGGCGCATGGCCGATGTAAGACAACCCGAGCAACTCTCGAGCCCGGGCCAAAAACTCGTAGAAGTGGGGTCCAAGATAGTTGAACCACGTATTATGCTCTGGCATGTCAGGTTCCTCGCTCGGTGTCTGGCTGGCGCCCGGGTAGTTGCGTGCACCCGAAAGTCGCGAGCCCCAAAAAAAGTGCCGAGATCCCAAACGCGAGCCCCGCGGCATTCACAGGGAGAAGGAGCACCGCGGCTGCCGCACTCGCCAGGGCGGCAATCGATTTGAGAGACAAGGCGATGGCGAGCCGAACGCCGTCATTCCACAGCGCTGCTCGACGGAGAATCGCCCGCAGCAGCCACCAATTGGCCACGGCGATCCCCGCGCCAGCCGCCGCACCTCTCCCTGCGTCCGAACCAAAGAAGACAAAGGCGCCACCGCTAATGAGCGCGCCCCACGCGAGAATATACCAACCGACAGCCCTGAGCTCAAAGGCGCGCATGGGTCAGTCGAACTCCTTGCTGGCTCTCTTGGCCGCTCGATAGAGGCAACGGCCGGCAGTGGCGAGACCCAGCCCAATGCCAGCGAGCACGAACCACGGAGCGGTGTTCAGCCTATTGTCGAGATATCGGCCTGCCACGACGCACAGCGCGACAGACAGCCCCATCTCCAAACCCACGGTCGCATAGCGCGACACCTGCTGGACGAGCTCTCTCGTCTCGCGCTTGGTATTGGGGTCTCGGTGTGTCATCGTGCTCGTGTGCATGGCCGAAAAAATTTCGGCCGTTTCTAACACGGATCCGCAACGACGGCAACGCCGCTTAAAAGGGGTTTCACGTTCAAGGGGCGGTGGTGCTTTTTCGCCGGACGATCGCGCGGTGCCAGGCTCTTCCAGGCAATGCGCCCAGAGCGCCGATCCCGGCGGTGAGCACCCCGCTGAGGATCACCATGAAGAGCAGTCCCACGTTCTGCACGGCCGTGGTGTTGGCCAGCACGCAGCCGATGCCCATGGCCCACATGGCCTCCCGCAACGACCCCGTGAGCCTGCCGAGAATGAACCCGATGAGCAGTGGCGCGCCGAGCATCACGGGCAAGATCGCGGCGAAGATCGCCGGCTTGTGTTCCTCGAGCAAGGCTTTCTCTTCCTCGCTGAGAGCGCCCTGGGCTCCGCCAGCGGCCATGTTCTTTTCGATGATGGCCGCCACCTTGGGGTCTTTGGCCAGGACGGTCTTCTGCAGCACCGAGGCGCCGACTTGGACTGAGGCCACGTAGACCCCGATTCCCAGCACGAGCCACAGAATTCCCAGGCGTCCTGTGAGCGCCGGTCCCAAGGGCGGTCGAGACGGCGACGAATCGACAGATGAAGATTCCGGCGGCTCTGGAGGACGGCTGCTGAGATCCAGCGGTTTGCCTGCTTCGGCCAGCACCGCGTGGCATGAGCGACAGGCCTCGCTCATCCAAGCGTTGACCGTGCCGCAGGACATGCACTCTATAGGCTGATGCGATACGTCTTCGGCCATTTGTTTTTTCAGCCCATCTTCCCCATGGCGCGACCGCCCATGATATGCAGGTGCAGGTGAAACACGACTTGTCCGGAGGACTCGCGGCAGTTGACGATCGAGCGATAGCCAGTGTGCGCCACGCCCTTGACTCGCGCCACCTCCGCGCCGACGAGCATCATCCTGCCGAGGAGCTCTCCATGCTCGGGCGCCGCGTCGTCGAGGGTCGGCACATGGGTTTTGGGAATGACGAGCACATGGACCGGAGCCTGAGGATGGATGTCCTCGAAGGCCAGAAGGTGTTCGTCCTCGTAGACTTTTTGGCTGGGGATCTGTCCAGCGACGATCTTACAGAAAATGCAGTTTTCCTCACTCATGTTGTCCTCTTCATCGATGAACAGCACCCTTGGGGCGTGTCTGATGACAGGCGGACTATAGCCCGCGAGCCTTGGACCGCGCAACCGACTAGCTGGTTGGCATCCCGAAAGTCCCGTTTCCGGCATCCTTCTGCAAGGCTGCGAAACTCGAACATCGAATTCAACTCAAACAGTCCTCGCCTTTCCGAAGGACGCCGGAAACAATAAGCGGTAATCCGACCGCCTGAGAAGGCGGGAACGGAGCTTCTTAGGAGTCACAGGGGTCGGATTACCGTGTTGGACATGCCCGCCTGA
>JALOQD010000110.1 GCA_025453525.1 Myxococcota bacterium | reverse complement strand
ACCGATCGCCCGTCCGAGCCGTCGCGCCGGCCGCGGATCAAGGTGTTCAGCTTGGACAAGGCCAAGACCGACGAGCTGCTCGACAGCTACCGGCGCCACATAAGCGGTTATCGCGAGGTCTATTACGGTTTCATCGGAGCCGCGCAAGCGGGCAAGAGACCCACCGTGGAGTGGCCGAGAGGCAGCTACCCACCGTCCTGCGCCGTGCCCATCGGCTAGGACTAGCGAAGCGCCCTGGATCCCGAAACGCCGACACCCCAATCGGCCAAGGGCCGAGCTGCGCCTTTTGACCCGCCGTTCGCTCCCAGATGAGCCAGCACAGACCCGAATCGTGCCAGACCGCGCCCGAATTTCGGGGCGCCACAGCACGTACCGCGCCCCCATCGAGCCCAGGACCGCAACCAGGAAGCCTTGGTGACCGTCGACGCTGACCCCGCGAGCGCTGGCTCCCGAGAAACCCGGTGAAATTAATCTATTCCGTTTGGGTGGGACCTGTTCTCCGTTTGGGTGGGACCTGTTCTGGGGACCTGTTCTGGGACCTGTTCTGGTTCTGGGACCTGTTCTGGGACCGCCATAAAACCGAACCGTCCGTCGCCGACATGCTCGCCGCCCTCCGACGACACCTCTGGGCTGAACGGTTTTCATCAACCGCTATGCGGGTCAGGGCTCTTCTAAATTCCACCAATCCGTCTGGGAGTGGCTATGCGCCGCTTGAGAAAAGGCGAAAATCTAGTCTAATGCGGCGCTTGTTCGACCCGGGCTAGCAAGACGCCGGTAACGCGATCGAGGGATAGGCCGGCTTCGACGAGATCAACTCGAGCTCGCGCTACCCGCAGAGCCGCATTGCGCACGGCCTCCTCTGCGTCTCTGACTTCTACGTAGATGGCTGCCCCCACGGCGGCGCGCTGGCGAGTGGCCTCGGCTTGTTGCTCGGCTACGGAAAGGGTTTGTTCGGCGAGGTCCACTCGCAGCCGGGCGTTCTCCACCCCTCGCAGGGCGGTCGCGACGTCGGCCCGCGTCTGGTCCGTGGCAGCGACGAGCTTGGCCCGGGCGATCTCTACCTCGAGTTGCGCTGCGGCTGCTTCTGAATCTTTGCGCTGATTGGAAAGCGGCAGCTCGTAGGACAAGCCCAGGTATGCCGAGTAGGCTGGGCCGTCGCCGAGTTGAGTGACGAGTGGGGAGACGCGATCGATGCCCATGGTCTGAGCCTGGAGCCAGCCGATGAGATCGAGCTTCTGGCGCAGGGATTCGCCAGCGGTGCGAGCTTTGTCCTGCGCCGCATAGAGCGCGGCCGCGACCTGTCGCACCGCAGGCGAGCTCTGGAGTGCTTGCTCCAACGCCGCGTTGCCCTCGGCCCTCGCTCTCATGGGTGGATTTTCGGCGAGGTCTGGAGCGAGATGGGCTTCTTCGCGAATGAGCCCAGTGAGCGCTTCGAGCTGCACGGCGAGGCGATCCCGCTCCGCGCCTGCGGCGATGACAGTCTCTTCGAGGGTGGACAGTTGCGTCCGAAGCGGTAGGGCATCGGCCGGGGCCGAGGCCCCTTGCTCGATCTTGGACTGTTGCTCCTCGAGCTGGGCCTTGGCAATGTCCCTCGCCCGCAGGTCGATCTCCCAGGCCCGCTGCGCGTACCACAGCTCCCAGTAGGCGATGAGGGCGCGCTCTGCGAGCTCGCTCGCCGCACTGCTGCGGCTGCAACGGGCTAGCTCCTGCGCGGCCATGGCCTGGCGCAGGGCGGCCTCTCCGACCCGTTTGCCCGCCCCGCGCAAAAAAGGTTGGGTGGCCGAGAGTTTGGCGGTCATCCCGTAGGTCGGTAAATTGGTCGAGCTCTGATCCATGGCGAGGCTCGTGCCCTTGCTGACTTGACGGGCGCCATCGAGTGACAGCTCGAGACTCGTACCGACCGGGAGATGCTTGCTCAGGGCCGCGCCGAGGACGATCTGGTCCGAGCCTCGGTGGGAGACCGTTCCGTCGGGGGTGACCATGGGCGTCGATTGGTGGGTAAGACCTCCATCGAGCTCGAGCAAAAATGGGTAGAGGCCTTGCTGCGCCTCGACCAGAGCCGCTGCCCTGCGCTGCTCGAGAAGGGCAGTCTGTAGCGCAGGGTTGCCCGCGGCGACCAAGCGCAAAATGTCCGTGGACCTCACGACACGCGGCTCGGTATTTGTCTGCGCCGAGACGGAGCTCGTCATAGCCAGAGCGATGGTCATCCACCGTGCGAGTCGCAGGGAGTTGTCACTCATGACGCAGGGCCTCAATGGGGTTGAGTCCAGCCGCGCGCCGCGCCGGCAAGAAGCCGAAAACGATGCCGACCATCACCGAGAACACGAAGGCCGCGGTCGCGACGAGGGGGGAGGGGAGGAATGGCATGCCCATCCCTCGAGTGGCGAGGGCCGCGCCGCCGAGCCCCAAGCCGAGGCCGATGACGCCGCCCAGGCCAGAGAGAACGGAGGCTTCCACGAGAAACTGTTGCATGACCTCGGCCGAGGTGGCGCCGATGGCGAGCCGCACGCCGATCTCGCGAGTGCGTTCGGTCACCGAGACGAGCATGATATTCATGATGCCGATACCGCCAACGAGCAGGCTCACTGCGGCGATGGCTGACAACAGGGCGGTGAGCACGCTTGCCGAGCCCTGAACGAGCGAGGCGATCTCTTGCATGTCGCGTACGTGAAAGTCGTCCTCTGCGCCGGGCAAGATCCCTCGCCGTTCACGCATGAGCGACTCAACGCTGGACTTAATTGCGGTCGAGGACCAACTGTCGCTCACGTTGAGGTAGATGGGGGATACATCATCGTTGCCCGCGACGCGCCGCTGAAATGCCCGAATGGGCATGAGAACCAAATCATCTTGGTCTTGGCCCATGGCGGCTTGTCCCTTGGCCTCTAACACGCCGATGACGAGGCATGACACGCGGCCAGCGCGAATCCTCTGACCGACGGGTTCGTCGCCGTCGAGGATCTCTTTTGAGACCGTAGCGCCCAGGAGGCACACGAGGTTACCACTCGCTTCCTCGGCGGTTGAAAATACCCTGCCTTTTTCCAGCTTGTAGCCTCGACACGGCAGAAAATCGGCGGTCGTGCCGGTGATCGTCGTGGACCAATTGACGTTGCTGTTCACCACCAGGCTCCTGGCCGAGGCAGAGGGCACAACGTGGTCGATGCCGTCGATGTCGCGACGGATGGCGTCGACGTCGGCAAGGTTGAACGCGCGGGCGGACATGAGCGACGCGCCGGGTCTATGCGAAACCCCCGAGTGCAGTGAAAGCAGGTTCTTACCCAGAGCGCTGATGTCCTTAGTAACCTGTGCTTTGGCGCCCTCGCCGATGGTGAGCAGCGCCACTACCGCGGCCACACCTATAACGATTCCAAGAATTGTAAGAAACGAGCGCAACGCGTTGCGCTGAATCGCCCGTAGAGACATCAAGAGGGTGTTCCAGAACACGACGTCCCTCCCTCACGCAGCTCGTCTCGAGTGATTCGACCGTCGACGAAAACCACGATGCGACTGGCGAATGCCGCCATGTCTTCCTCGTGGGTGACCATGACGATGGTGATTCCCTGCTCGCGATTGAGGCCTGTGAGTAGCTCCATGATCTCTTGGCTCGTAGATGAGTCGAGATTTCCCGTGGGCTCGTCGGCGACGAGCAGCACCGGCTGGGTAACGAGCGCCCGCGCAATGGCCACGCGCTGTTGCTGTCCACCGGACAGCTCGGCTGGGGTGTGGTGAGCGCGATGAAGAAGACCCAGGCTATTCAAGGTCTCAAGGGCCCGTCTGTGCCGTTCCGCGCTGCCGACGCGTTGGTACACGAGGGGAAGCTCGACGTTTTCGAGAGCCGTGGTCCGAGGCAGCAGGTTGAACCCTTGAAATACGAATCCGATGCGGTGGCGCCGCAGGAGGGCCAGTTGATCCGCGCTCAGCGCACCCACGTCGATACCGTCGAACGAGTAGTGTCCCGCCGTGGGTCTATCGAGACAACCGATCAGGTTCATGCAAGTCGACTTGCCCGAGCCGCTCGCACCCATCACCGCCAAAAACTCGCCTGGTTCCACTTTCAGATCGATGCCAGCCAGCGCATGGACCGCGGACTCGCCTCGCCCAAAAACACGATGCACTCCTTTGAGCTCGACGAGAGGAACCGGGTTATTCACTGTGTCGATCGGGTTCATGGCCTCAATCCCTCGGAGGGCGCTAGGTCGACGATCACCTCGATGCCTTCCTTGACCTCGTCGCTGCGGATCGCCGTGAAAACTCCGTCGGTGGCCACTTTGTCCACCTTCACAGGCCGCGGCTCAGGCCCGCCCGGAAGCCACAGGATGGCTTGGTGCGTGTCGAGCTTGCCGAGGCGTTCCACCGGTCCCTTGTCGACCTGTCCTGGGGCTTTTTCCTTTGGCCTGCTGAGCATGGGAATGCCGATGGGCGGTCCGCGGAGCGGAGAGGCTTTGGGCGGTGAAAATCGCAGGGCTTTGTTGGGCACGAGCAGAGCTGCTTGTTGCACTGAAGTGATGATCTCCACAGTGGCGGTCATGCCTGGTCGCAACAGCAGCGTGTCATTGTCCACCGACAGGAGAACCTCGTAGGAGACGACGTTCTGATCCGTCAACGGGACATTGCGTACGGAGGTGATCTTAGAGGCGAAGGACTTGCCAGGATAGGCGTCCACCGTGAAGGTCGCCATTTGTCCCATGATGACGGCTCCGATGTCGGATTCATCGACGCGGGCCGAGAGCTGCATGCGCCGAAGGTCTTCGGCGATGACGAAGAGCACCGGCGTTTGCATGCCGGCGTTGATGGTCTGCCCCACCTCGACTTTGCGCGATAGTACAGTGCCGTTGATGGGCGCGATGATCTTGGTCTTACCGAGCTTCGAGATCGCCGAGTCGGAGGACGCCTTTGCGAGCGCCGCTTGCGCCTGAGCAGATTGCCGTGCTGCTTCGGCACGACTGGCCTTGGCCGTGGCCGCCTCGAGCTCTCGGGCTGAGGCCAGTCCTTTGGTTGCCAGCGCCGTGACGCGGTCCTTCTCCTGCTTTGCTTCTACCAGGGCTGCCTCGGCTTCGGCTACACCAGCGCGCGCCGCAAGAACCTGGGCACTGGCTTGGGCCGTCGCGGCCTTGAGTTGCTCGGGATCGATTTGGGCGAGCAGCGTCCCTTGGGTCACTGGTTCATTGAAGTCCACATGAATCGAAGAGATGCGTCCAGAAATTTCCGCTCCCACCTCTACTGTATTGAGCGCTTGCGCTGTCCCAGTGGCCGAGATCGTGCTCTTGAGGTCGCCGCGGGTGACCTTGACGGTCTCGAACTTCATGCCCGTTTCCGGCCCTCCCTCTGCCTTGCCAAACCAGCTCCATCCGCCGAAGCCGACGGCAGCCAAAGCGAGCGCGATAAAAGCGAAACCGAAAATGCGTCTCCGGCGCGCGAAACGCTCACTTTCGGCCAAGATGGTCGTAAGATCCCCGGAAATCCTCCCACTGGGTTGCTTGGGATCTCGATTGTTCGCGATGGCGTCGTTCATGGGTAAGGCCTTTCTCTTCGAGATAGGCGTGGTTTCGAGCTCGACCTTTATATGACACAGTAGCGAGAGCCGAATTGCCGCGTTGCACAGCCGCTAGGCTCCGCCCCCTGAGCAGGTGACCTGGCGAAGGAGCAGGCTGGGGGAGCGGTTGCCCGCGTAGGGCCAGGGATCGGAGCCGATTTCGGCGAGGCTCTTCCACAATTCGAGATGATTGCCCGCGAGGTTCATCTCTGACACCGGCTGGCCGAGCTTGCCGTCTTTTACGTGGAATCCTTTGAACCCCAAGGAAAAATCGCCGGTGGTGGAGTTGGAGTTGCCGCCCACGAACGAGGTGATGTAGAGCCCATTCTTCAGGCCAGAGACCAACGTGGTCCTGTCTTTTTTTCCCGTGCGCCATAGGAGATTGCCGAAACTGCCTGACGTAGGTTTCATGCCGAGCTTGGACGCGTAGTAGGTATCGAGCAAGTAGGTGCGCAGCACGCCGTCCTCGAACACCGGCATCACTCTGGTGGCCATGCCCTCGCCGTCGAACACATGTGTGGATAGACCGCCGCGCAAATGCGGGTCGCTCGTGATGTGGAGGTGTTTGGAGCCGATCGGGAGGCCGAGCTTGCCCTCGAGAAACGAGCGGCGTTGCTGGAGCGCACCCCCTCCGAGCGCGCCGAGCAGGTGCCGGGAGAGGCTGCCTGCCACGCGGTTCTCAATGACCACGTCGTATTTGCCAGTGGGTATCTGCTTCGAGCCGATCTGAGCGCATGCCCTTTGGAAGGCGTCCTTGCCGAGCTCGGATGCGGGTCGCAGGTCGCGGCGCGACGGTCCCCCAGCGTAGGAATCGCCAATGGGGCGGCGCTGGTTCTCGCCGCGCACCGCAGCCTCGACCGAATGGAACGTGGAGGTGCCGCTCTCCTGCCCGTCGAAGCCATTGGTGTTGACGAGCACGCTGATCCACTCATTATCGGACACCGAGGACGTCACGGATTCGACGATGCCCTTGGAGTCGTGGGCTCGCACGGCATCCTCGAGTTCCTTGGCCATGCGCGGTCGGGAGTTCGCCTCTACGGAGAACACAGAGGGGTCGTCGATCCCGAGGTCGCCTTGGAATAGGCCTTCGTATCGGCTGGGCTCGGGAAGCTTGCGATGGGGATCTGGCGCCAGGTAGCGCGTCATGGCCACGGATTCACGGATGAACGCGTCTATGGAGGAGGGGCGTAGGTCAGAAGTGGAGCTCGACGAGTAGCGGCCATCTACGTACAAGGAAAACGCTAGACCCTGTGTCGTGCTCTCCTTGAGACGGTCGATTTTTCCGTCGCGCCACTCCACCTCCACCGAACGAGATCGCGCCACATTGATGCGCGCGTCGCTGGCGCCTGCGCCTTTTGCCGCCGCCGCTGCGGTGCGGGCGAGTTCGAGGAGCTTCGCCGTGTCCATCATGCACCTCCCACGGAGATGGCCGCGCATTTGAGAGTCGGCAGGCCAAAGCCCACTGGTACGCGTTGACCGTCCTTGCCGCACATTCCCGTACCAGAGTAGAGCTGTGGGTCCGTGCCCACCATCTGCACCTGCTCGAGGACCTTTGGGCCAAAGCCGATGAGATTGGCGTCCTTGACCGGCCGGGTCTTTTTCCCGTCCTCGATGAGCCAGCCGTTCGCGAGATAAAAGCTAAAATCGCCGGCGCCGATGTCTACCTGTCCGTTGAGGAAGGTCTCGGCATACAGGCCCTTCTTGACCGAGCGGAGGATCTCTTCAGGGTCGTGGGGACCGGCGGTCATATACGTGTTGCGCATGCGGGGCACGGGTGGATGCTGGTAGCTCTCGCGCCTGCCATTGCCCGTGGGCTTTACGCCGTAGTGCTTGGCCGAGATGCGATCATGCAGGTAAGAGGTGAGCACGCCTTGGTCCACGAGCACTGTGCGCTCGGCAGGCACGCCTTCATCGTCGATGTTGAGCGCTCCCCGTTCTCCGATATTTGTTCCGTCGTCGACGATGGTGACCATCGATGGAGCGACTGCCTTGCCGAGCTTGTCCGAGTAGACGCTCGTGCCCTTGCGGTTGAAGTCCGCCTCGAACCCATGGCCCATGGCTTCATGGAGCAGGATGCCCGACAGCCCGGGCGCCAGCACGATGGGATACTCGCCCGGAGGGGGCGCCGCTGCTTCGAAGAGCACCACGGTGCGCTGCACAGCGGTGAGGGCCACCTGCGCGAGCCTTTCGCTTGTGAAAAACTCGAAGCCTTGACGGGCTCCCAGGCTATGGCCGTTGCTCTCGCGCCGCCCGGCCTTCTCGGCAACACACGACACATAGACCTCTGCCATGGGGCGTTCGTCGTCCACGAACAGTCCCTCGCTCGTCGCCATGAGCACTCGTTCCGAGATGTCGCCGAGGAACACACTCACCTTGGCGATGCGCGAATCGGCCTTGCGAGCCACCTCCTGCGTGGACTGCACCAGCGGCACCTTGAGGTCGATGCCCACACTCGACCAGGGGACCTGCACCGGGTAGCGGGTGGGCGCTGCCTCGGGTCGCGTGAGCACGGCTGGAATCGGCGCGGCAGAACCGGAAGCCACCGATGCCGCAGTGGAGGCAGCGGCGAGCAGCGCCTCGGCATGGAGATCTTCGCTGAACGCGAAGCCGGTCTGATCTCCTTTCACCACGCGAATGCCGCATCCGAGCTCGACGTCGGCATAAGCCCTATCCACGATACCGTCTTGAAGCCCAACGTAGTTGGAGCGACGGTATTGAAAGTACAAGTCGGCAAAGTCGGCTCCTGTCCCCATTGCCCGCTCGAGCACGCGTCGCGCCAGGGCCTCGTCGAGTCCAAATGCCTCGTTCCAGCCGGCTTTGCCCGGGGAGAGAACAGGCAATTTTCCCGGCGACCCGCCGCAGCCGCCGAGAAACGAAGGAGCAAAGAGCAGTGCCGTGCCCGCAAGCCCGCTGCCGAGAAACCGGCGGCGAGAGAAGCGCCCATGATCTTGTTTCATCGAAGAACCTCCCATGGCCCAGCTTTCGAGCGCGTTCAAAACGATGGAGAGCATACCGCCAAGATCATGGAAAGATCCAATGGAGGCACTGGAAAGATATTCTTTTTCGTTAAAGACTGTTCTCTGATATTGCCCCTTTTGCGCCTGACCCTCGTTTTCGCTACAGGAGTCTTTTGACCGCTGCGAGCACGGTGTCGTAGTTGGGCTGCTCGGTGATGTCTGGAACGATTTGCGCATGGCGGACAATGCCATCCTTGTCTATGACGAACACGGCGCGGGCAAGCAGACGCAGCTCCTCGATGAGGACTCCGTACTTCTGTCCGAGGTCTGCGTCTTTGTGATCCGACAGAGTTTGAACGCGGTCTACTCCAGCGGCGCCGCACCAGCGCCCTTGGGCAAACGGAAGATCCATGCTGGCGGTGACGATTTGTACTCCTGCGCCGAGTTGGGCGGCTTCGCTGTTGAATCGCCTTGTCTCGAGGTCGCAGACAGGAGTGTCCAGGGACGGCACCGTGGCGAGCACCACCACCTTGCCCGCGTAGTCCGAAAGATGCACCGGAGCGAGCCCGTTTGACATGGCCTTGAAAGATGGCGCTTTTTCTCCTTCCTTGAGCTCGTTGCCGAGCAGGGTCAGGGGATTGCCTTTGAAATTTACGCTGCGTTTCGCCATGCTGTTCTCCTTTTCATTCTTGGTTCTAGAGTGCACTTTTTTTTAATCACACCTGCATGAGGCTCCGGCACTCCACTGCGTTACAGAAGACTTTTTTAGGCGGGCTGCTGATTTTTGGAAACTTTTACGCCCAGCGACCGATAACTCACCTGAAAAAAAACGGAGGAGCCCATGGTCCATTCGCGAAGGTCGAGGCCCAGCCTCGCGCTACAGGGATCCGTCTACCTAGAGCATCTCGTTTTGGTTCTTGCCGTGTCCATTGCCGCGGCTCTGGGCTGCGTCTGCCTTGGCCTTGTGCTCCTCCACACCCACAACGAGGTGGAGACCGTGCTCGGTCTGCCCATCCCCTAACAAGACAGGAGAAGAAGACATGACGACGAAGAACAAAACGCAATCCGCCGCTCCCATTACGTCGCCGCGAACAAGAGCTTTTGGCCGAATGCTGAGAGACGAGCGGGGACTCTCCACGGTGGAGTACATCATCATCCTGGTGCTCATCGCGGTCGGGGGCATCAGCTTGTGGAGCACGTTTGGCGATACGGTCGGAGACAAAATCACAAAGGCCACGAGTCGCGTGCAGGACGACGTCAACGCGGATTGACCCGCGATATTCCCTGGAGAAGAACCCATGGTCATGACACTGCAACTCGTCGCGAGCCTTTTGGTCTGCCTCATCGCCTCGGTCACGGACTGGCGCACCTATCGCATTCCCAACTGGCTCACCTTTCCGGCTCTTGGCGCTGGCCTCGCCATGGGCGCCGTGGGCGGCGGACAGGGTTTCGTCGCGGCGCTCGTGGGAACGCTGGTCTGCGGCCTTGTGCCTATCGCTCTACACGCGGCCGGCGCCATGGGCGGTGGCGACCTCAAGCTGCTCATGTCGCTTGGCGCATTGCTGGGTGTGCGACTCGGTCTGACTGCCGAGCTCTACGCCTTTGCCGCGGCGAGCCTATGGGGACTCGGATCGTGGATCGTAAGAGGTCAGCTCGCGAGCGTGGCCAGGCGAGCCATCGCGCTGTTGGCTGGCAAGTCGCTCTCGGAGGCTCCTCTCATTGAGAAGACGAGCCTGCGCTTTGCGCCCAGCGTGCTAGTGGGGGTCACTGGGGCGCTCATCGGTCGCATGGGGGTCGCATGAGAGGGCGCGCGCACTGCGGCGTGGAAGGCGCTGTTTATGTCGAGATGCTCATCGTGATCTGGCCGCTTGCTCTGTTGTGGCTCGGGCTCGGGCAGTTCGGGATGCTCTGCGCGGCGGACGTTCTCGTCACCCACGCAGCAGGGCGCGCTGTCCGAGCGGCCATCGTAATCCTTCCAGACGACAAGCCAGGTTGGGAAGTGCGGTATGCGGAGGAAGAGCCGCTCACGCTGGGCGGCACGGGTGAAGGACTCGACGCTTATGCCTCGGCCACGAAGGGCGATCGACTCGCCGCGATCCGTCGCGCAGCTCGCATCACCTTGTCGTCCATTTCGCCCCAAACCGGAGACAGCTTCCCGGAGATTTTTAGAGGATACCAATGGACCGAGTGGGCCGTAGCCGTGACCTTTCCCTCGGGTGACTCCTATCTGACCGAGTTTTCGTCGACACAGCTCCTGACCGCGCGGGTCACCTATCTCTTCCCTTGTGTCGTGCCTGTCGTCGATCGACTTCTGTGTTCGCCGTACTACGGCCTCGACGAACCGTCGAGACGAGAGCTCGACACCGTGGATGGTTGGGTCCTGGGCGCCGCCAGTCTCGGCTTGTCCCTTCGCGGCTTCGACGTCTTTGACCTGTCGGCGAGCCGCTTCGTGGCAGTGCGTGCGCAGGCCACCATGCCCATGCAAGGGAGGCGAAAATGAGAACGAATCGTTCGGAGTGTGGCGCTGTGTTCGTCATAGCCACCTTCACTGGGCTCTTGCTCGTGGCCGTGGTCATGCACATGTCGGGCGTAGGGCGCGCGGCCTTGGAGCAGGCGGTGATGCAGGATGCTGCTGATGCCACGGTTTTGTCCGCAGCGGCGGCGAATGCTCGGGGAATGAACATCATTGCGCTGATGAACATGACGATGGCCGCGGTGCTGGCAGTGCTCGTGGCCTTGCGCCTTGCCCAAGCGCTTGCCACGGTGCTCGTCGTGGGCGTGGCTGTGGGGTGCGCCATCCCCCAAACCGCTGCGGCGTTCTGCGGCCTGGTCGAACCTGCGAACGAGGTGCGCAGCAATCTCGGAGACGCGGCGGACGAGTATGAGGATCTCGCAAAGGACGTGCTGGAACAGTTGCACGACGCGGCACAAAAGGTCAGCGACGCCGTTCCCTACCTGGCGCAGGCCGAGGCGCTTGCGATCGCCACGAGCGCTCCCTACAGCCCTCCGGCTACCGGCGCGGTGGTGTGGCCGTTCACCGATGGACTGCCCACCAAGGAAGGGCGTTTCGAGACTTTGTGCCGCAAAGCTGCGCAGAACGTGACGAGGCCAGTGGCCATGGCCTTTGGTGATACCCTCGCGCCGGTCCTCGACGCGGTGCTCGGCGGTGTCGTGGAAGGGCTCGCCGGAACGTTCACAGACTATTTCTGCGGCGATAGTGGCGCTGGGACCGAGCCAGGCCGTAGGCCCAAGGAGCGGTTGCGAAGGCCGGTGGGCTATCCTGTGGGACAAGCGGGAACCGGCCAGCGCGCGATGTGCGCCTCTGAATCCAGCCGGGTCGACCCCGTTACGGGACAGTGCGGAACCTCGGCCGCGTGCGCCCGCTGCGCGTCCATGGGATGCGACGATTGCTTTGGCAAGTGGTCGGCGAAAAGCTACTCGTTTGGATTGTGGAGCGTGGTGCGCGACGAATGGGTGGAGTGGACCGATGACACCGGCGTGCATCGCGCGGGGCTCGAGCCCGCGCCGGTTTCGGGAACCTTTAGCCTCGAGCAACACCCGGGGAATCCCTGCGACAGTCCAGACTCTTCACCCCACGCTCTCCACCGCAATTGCGACGCTTACACTTCGCCGCATGGTGTGCACGGCGCTTGGGCCGCTTCCTCGGTCGGACCCACGGATACGCCCTACGACCCTATCTGCGTGCTCGAGTCTCGAAGCGAGTTGCCGCTCTCGGAGCGGGCCGTGTATGGAGCGCCTTCGGGGGTGAAGGTGGAGCATGTGATCTCCAAGGCTTTCTTGGTCTTGAGCGGCTGCGTCATCGAAGAAGACATTACGGTCGAGGCCCAGGGCGAGCCTGTGGCCAGCAGTGAGGAAGAGCGCAGCAGCATGGCGCCGAGAGAGCTCGATGTGGAGCGTTACGAAAAAGAGTCCACCCTGCGGGCGATGGCCATGGGGAAGCGCGGCGCCTCCGCGCGACTGTCCGAGGTGGATCTTTTTCACCACGGGGCCGCGGCCGGGTGGGATCGACGGCTTTCGATGGCCGCGGCCGAGTACTACTCCATGGACGAGGACAGCGAGAGCTTGTGGCACATGCGTTGGTCGTCGCGCCTCGTTCGGTTTTCTTTGACAGGCGCCACGCAAGGCAATGACGAGAGCAGCGAGCAGGCCAGGGAATGGCTCGAGGCTCGTCTGTTCGGCACGCTGAGCGGCGACATCTCGGGGTCCATCGATGAATACATCCTCCATTAGAGTCGTGCTGGGGCGCGACGAGGGCGCCATCATGACCGAGGCAGCGATTTGCCTACCGTTCTTCATCCTACTGTGGCTGGGGCTCATCGCGGTGCACAGCCTGTGGAACGCGCGCTTGTCGGCCCAGGTGATGGCCCACGCCAGGGCCTACGAAGGAACAGCTGTCGGCCGTTGCGATGGCACGGCGCAGCCCGGTGGTTCGACAACCGGGCAGGTGAGCGGAGATCTTGCCTCCGAGGCGCAGAGCGCTGTGGAGGCCGGAGGCAAGGAGCTCTTTGATTGGTCTTTGTATCTCGTCGAGTCTTCCCATGCTGCGGAGCACATCCCCGAGCTTTTCGGAGGACCCACGCGCACCGTGAAGGGCAGGGCGCGGATCCTGTGCAACTCAGAGCCGCGGGAAAGTCTCGGGGACTTCATCTTCGAGCTTCTCTCGTCGTGGGCGAGCTAGACCATGGGGATCCTCAAGGCAGGCGCGTTGTCCTTTCTCCTCTTGTGCGGCGTTGTGGCGTTGTGGTGGGTGCGCATCGAGGGTCAAGAGCTGTGGGCGCCGCCGTCTTGGGGCCAGCGCCGCGCTGTCGCAGGCGCTATCTCGAGCGGCGATCCTGTGCGCTATCTGTGCGTGGGGCAGGCGCGGATCGACCTGAAGTCGCCCATGAGGGCGTGGACCATCGCTCAGGAGCGCGGTCAGGGAGAAGCTCTTTGGCCATGCCTGTCACCACAGCATCCCCCGCTGCCAGACGCCACGCTTCTCGTGGCCGCGAGCACGCGTGCTCGAACAGCTTCAGCGGCGCTCCTGCGCTTAGAGGGAGGCTGCGATTTGGGCGAGTTGTCTGCCTTTGGCAAATGGGAAGCGATCGAGGTCGCACCTAGGAAGGGCGCGCTCTTGGGATCCTATCGACAGGGCAGAGCTTTGCTGACCCTCTTTTGCTGGAGCCAAGGCCGTTCGCCGAGTCTGGCGCTCTTCGTCGTTTCCAGCTCGCAGTGAGGAAAGGAAATCGCCATGAAGTCCTTTCGGGTGGTCGTCGTTCTGGTTTTGTCGGCTGTTGCGGCCGCTGCCAATGTCTACGTGCTCGCAAGGCAAGAGGAGCAGCGAAGTGGCGGCGAGCTCGTTTCAGTGGTGGCCGTTGGCCGCAAGATCGCGGCCGGTCATGTGGTGGCTTCCTCCGATCTCGCGCAGCGGCAGGTACCGCGCGCCTATCTCGATGAACGCGCGGTTCCGATCCAGGATGAGTCTGAGGTCGTGGGCGCCCTCGCGTCGGTCGATCTGCGCCCAGGCCAGGTCGTTCTTTGGTCCGACCTCGGACGGGAGTCGACGCAGGCCGCGAGCTTGGCGCAGAAACTGCCATCAGGGCAGAGGGCCATGACCATTCGCGTCGATCGCTCGTTGTCCCTCGCCGGCCTTTTGCAGCCTGGTCATCGCGTGGACATTCTGTGCACGCTCCTGCCCTCGAATCGCGGCGTTTCGACCGCGATCACGGCATTGCAGAACGTTCTCGTGCTCGCCACGGGCGTAAAGACCGAGATAGGGAGCTCCAGTGCCGCGGCTTCCTTCGACACCGTGACGTTGAGTGTCGGCGTCACAGAGGCGCAGAAGCTCGCCCTGGCTTCGGCCACCGGCAAGCTGTCCTTAATCTTGCGGGGCCATGACGACCTTGGGATTCAGTCGGACCTGCCAGAAACCGCGGTCGAGGATCTGCGCGGTTTCGACTCTGGGCGCCCCACCGCTTTGGGTCACAGGGGTGCCGGAGCCAGGATCATCGAGAGACTCGTATCCAGATAGGTTTTGGGGGGAGGAAACAATTTTGTCGGACCGCCTCAAGGTCCAAGACGGCTCGCCGACATAAGTGAGTGAGAGTCACGGCGGCAGTCCACCGCGACTAAAAAAAGAAGATGGGCAAGGACGCCCCCCGGAGCTCCACGAGCTTCGGCTTCCAAGGAGGAAGGCCATGAAGAGCCCTCGATATATCTCCCGAAAATACAATTCACCCCCGAGTCGCGGAAGGCCTTGAGACAGGCTGCGATTCGGTCACACAGCGGGCACGGGTTCGGCATGCCGGCGCCTTGGCCGTAGCACGGGCCAACGGCTCGCCGGGGATGCCTCTTTGCTCGACGGGCAGAGAAGGAGGAGGTTGCGCGATGAAGAAGACGATTGAGCAGCGGCCCTGCCCACAGCGCCGCTGTCGCTCACCTTCGGTCGTAAAGGAGTTTGGTCATGTCGCCCTGCGCATTCGTCCGCCGCCGCGGGCGTTGTAGAGAGCGACCGGGGACAGGCCCTGTGGTTCGCGCTCTGTCATGAACAGAGCGCTGGGCCAGGGCCGGTCCATGGGACCGAGAATAGCGGGACATCCCGCTGGTCGCATGTTGCGACCAGCGGAAAACCATTGGGCGCGGGATAGCGCCCTGGAGCGAATGGAATCGCTCCATGACTCCAAGGAGAG
>JALOQD010000109.1 GCA_025453525.1 Myxococcota bacterium | reverse complement strand
TGTGGGCTTGAGCAGGTACTGCTCCTGTTCGCAGCGATTGGTCACGAAGTGAACCTGGTCCTCGAAGTGCATGCGCACGAGCCCCATGGTCGTTGCTCCCGGTTCGCTGGCGCCTCCGCATTACTGGCCACCGTGGCCTGTCTTAGTGCCCAGCTGTTCCGAATAACTCGGCCGCTCGTCCCCCAATGTTGACAACTTTCTGTGACAAAATTTAAGGCGTCCGATATTCGCGAACGGTTACAAACTCTTCCGCTTGGGTGGGACGCGGTGTTGGACGCGGTGTTGACGCGGTGTTGACGCGGTGTTGGACGCGGTGTTGCGAGTCGGCGCCAAGCGACGCGCGGGGAATGATTCGCGCGACTTTTCCGGGCACGTTCTCACCTTTTCTGCTACCGTCTTCGCCATCATGATGCCCTGGAGAGACCAATGCGGGACTGACGGACGCCATAGAGGGCGTTCCAGCGATGCGGTTGAGGTCGATCGGGGTGTCGAAACCGGGATCGAAGGGGCTGGCGGCTCGAAGGTGGCGGCAGCGAACATAGCGTTTATTTTTCCTACCTCCACCGAGCAGGCGCCTCAAGGCAAAAAGCGTATCGTCGCGGTAATTGTCAAGCGAGATGAGGAGATCGTGATGTCTGGGACGTTTGCTTGTTTCGTGCCGGCGGAGCATGTGCTCGCGGCGAGCGCGGGGGCGCCATGAGCAGCCAGAGCAATGGCGGTGAGCGCGTGGCAGAGGTCCTGGTGCGTCAGGGTGTTCGCGCCCTGTTCACGCTGTGCGGTGGGCACATCTCGCCGATCTTAGTGAGCGCGAAACACAGGGGTTTGCGCATCGTCGATGTGCGTGACGAAGCGACTGCTGTGTTCGCCGCCGACGCGACCGCACGTCTCACGGGCATCCCGGGCGTCGCGGCGGTCACGGCTGGGCCGGGCGTCACCAACACGATTACAGCCGTGAAGAACGCCCAGCTTGCGCAGAGTCCACTGATTCTGCTCGGCGGCGCCACGGCGACTGTGCTCAGGGGGCGCGGCGCCTTACAGGATATCGACCAACTCGCGCTGTTTGCGCCCCACGTGAAATGGGCGACCACGGTGTCGCGCGTGCGTAACCTCGTGCCCGTATTGGAGCGAGCGTTTCGGGTGGCCCTCAAGGGAGTGCCGGGGCCGGTGTTCGTGGAACTGCCCGTGGATCTCTTGTACAGCGAGGAGACGGTGCGGCAATTCTATGGAGCGAAGTCGTCGGGCGATATCAAGACTCTGCCCGACCTAGCGATTCAGGGATACCTACGCGCGCACCTCGCGGCCGTATTTGCAGGCACCGGTAGTAAGGTTGTCAGCGAGCGGGTGACCGTCGAGACCGAACAGCCCACGGCCCGTGCCGTGTCGCGCGCGTTCAAGTTGGTCTCGGCCGCCCAGCGACCGGTCTTCCTGCTTGGCTCACAGGTTACGATGAACCCCCACTCGGTGGCGCGTACCGTAGAAAACCTGGAGCGCCTGGGTGTGCCGGTGTTTCTTTCGGGTATGACCCGCGGCCTGCTCGGCCCACAGCATTCCCTGTGGTTTCGCCATCAGCGCGCACAGGCTCTGAAAGAGGCCGACCTCGTGGTGCTCGCGGGCGTTCCTTGCGATTTTCGGCTGAACTACGGGCGCCAAATTGGCGCGCGAACCAAGGTTGTCGCAGTTAATCGCTCCCGAGACGACGCGCGTAAGAATCGGCGGCCAGATGTGTTGATCGGTGCTGATCCCGCCGCGTTTCTAGACGCGCTAGCCTCGTGCGCCACGGACAAACGGCTCGGCCCATACACCACGTGGCTCGCCACGCTGCGCAAGCGCGACGAGGGCCGCGAAGAGCAGATCAGCCAAGAAGCTGCAGCCAAGAGCGAGCTTGTCAATCCTCTTGCAGCATGTCGCGCGCTCGACGAAGTTCTCGATGATGACAGCGTGCTGGTGGCCGATGGGGGGGATTTCGTAGCGACCGCCTCTTACATCACACGGCCGCGTCGGCCGCTATCGTGGCTCGACCCTGGCGTCTTCGGTACGCTCGGCGTTGGGGCAGGCTTTGCGCTCGGAGCGAAGGTCGCTCGACCCGAATCTGAAGTGTGGATCGTATACGGAGACGGTTCGGTGGGGTACTCGCTGATGGAGTTTGACACCTTCGCGCGCCTGGGTGTGCCGGTGATCGCCGTGGTCGGCAACGACGCCGGCTGGACCCAGATTGCGCGCGATCAGGTCGTGTTGCTGGGAGATGACGTGGGTACCGTGCTCGCGCGTACCGATTACCATCGCGTGGCGGAGGCGCTCGGGGGCAAAGGCTTTCTCGTCACGTCTGCTGACGCACTGGTTCCCACATTTCGGTCTGCGAAAGCGGCTGCACGTGAGGGGCATCCCGTACTGATCAATATTCATCTGGGCAAGAGCGAGTTTCGTAAGGGGTCGATCTCGATGTGACAGGTCTTGGCGGTTCCGTGATGTGGCAGGGTGTGCTAAGGCGTCCGGTCAGAATAGCCTGTTCAGATCGGCGTCTACGCATATGCCGACGGGGATGGAACACCGCTCTTCGTGCCGGCTCCGCGGCTGACCGACGACGATGTGCGGGAGCTCGTCGAGACCGTGGCCACGGGCGAGCGAGCCCTGCAGAATCGTGCGGCGCGTGCTCTCGGATCCGGCGGCAGCGGTCCGCACGAGCGCGCTCAAGTTTTGCCTCGCGCGGCTTCAGCCTGCACGCCGCCACGAGGATCGATGCGGTTGAGGTCGATCGGGGTGTCGAAACCGGGATCGAAGGGGCTGGCGGCTCGAAGGTGGCGGCGGCGAACATAGCGTTTGTTTTTCCTACATCCAGATTAGTATGGTGGGGTTCGCGCCAGGGACAAGGCACATTCCATCATGTTCCTTAATAATGACTCGATGCCATGCAGATCCCCTGTTGACACCACCGCCTCGTCGTCCGTAGATGGTCGCATGTCCAGCACCGGAGATTTCGTCCATCTACACCTGCACAGTCAATACTCCCTGCTCGACGGCGCGGTCCGCCTTCCCGACCTCCTCAAGAGGGTCAAGGAAATGGGCATGCCCGCTGTGGCGGTGACCGATCACGGCAACATGTTCGGCACGGTCGATTTCTACAAGCGAGCCATCTCGGCTGGTGTCAAACACATCATCGGCTGCGAGACGTACGTGGCCGAGAAGGACCGAAGGGATCGCAGCAACCGCTCCAGCTATCACCTCGTCCTCTTGGCCGCCAACGACGAGGGGTACAAAAACCTCAAGTACCTCATCTCCATGGCCTACATGGAGGGCTTCTACTACAAACCGCGCATCGACAAGGAGCTCTTGAGGCAGAACGCCGCCGGGCTCATCGGCGCCACCGCGTGTCTCGGCGGCGAGGTCGCCCACGCGTTCCGCAGCGGCGGTTACGAGAGGGCCAAGGCCGCGGCCAAGAGCTACCGCGACATCTTCGAGCCCGGCTTCTTCTTTCTCGAAGTGCAGAACAACGGCTACGAGGGCCAGACCGAATACAACGCCGCCCTGCGCCGCATCGGCCAGGAGCTCGAGATTCCGCTCTTGGCCACCAACGACGTGCACTATCTGACCGCCGACGATGCCAAGGCGCACCGAGTGCTCATGTGCATCCAGGCCGGCCACACCCTCGACGATCCCAAGGCCTCTCACCACTACACCGACGAGCTCTTCCTGCGGGACGCGGAAGAGATGCGCCGAGTGATGACCCATTACCCGGATGCGGTGGAGAACACGCTCAAAGTGGCGCAGATGTGCTCGCCGGTCACGCCCACGCGCAAGCTCTCCTTGCCCGATTACAAGGTGCCGGCTGGCACGTCCCTCGAGGACTATTTGCGCCACGCGTCGCATCAGGGGCTCAACCGGCGGTTCGCGGAGATCGCGTCCATCGGCAAGAAGGTGGACGAAGGCGCGTACCGCAAACGCCTCGACATCGAGCTCGACGTCATCTGCCAGATGGGATTTCCCGGCTACTTCCTCATCGTGCAGGACTTCATCAACTGGGCCAAGTGCGAGGACATCCCAGTGGGGCCAGGCCGGGGCTCGGGCGCCGGCTCCCTCGTGGCCTACTCACTCCGGATCACGAACCTCGATCCCATTCCGCTCAACCTCTTGTTCGAGCGATTCCTCAACCCCGAACGCATCTCGATGCCCGACTTCGACGTCGACTTTTGCAAGGATCGGCGCGAAGAGGTCATCCACTACGTGGTCGGCAAGTACGGCAAGGACAATGTCGGCCAGATCGCCACCTTTCACCAGCTCAAGAGCCGCTCGGTGGTGCGCGATGTCGGCAGGGCCATGGGCATGCCCTACGCCGATGTCGACAAGATCGCCAAGCTCGTGCCCGAGGGGCCCAAAGTCACCCTCGAAAGCGCCCACGAGAGCGAGCCGCGCCTCAGGGAAGCTAGGAAGGCGGATCCCCGTATCGACGAGCTGCTCGGCTACGCCGGGCGCCTAGAGAACCTGAACCGCCACGCGGGCATGCACGCCGCCGGCGTGGTCATCGGCAATGCGCCTCTGTGGGAATACGTTCCGGTGTTCAAGGGCGGAGACGATCAAGCCGCGAGCCTCGTGAGCCAGTTCGACATGAACTACGTCGAGCAATGCGGCCTAGTGAAGTTCGACTTCCTGGGGCTCAAGACGCTCACGGTCATCGACACCGCGGTGAAGCTCATCAACCGGCGTCCGGATCGCACCACGCCCCTCGACATCGACACCCTGGCCATCGACGACCCCAAGGTCTATGAGCTCATCTCGTCGGGCAACACCTGGGGCGTGTTTCAGCTCGAATCCGACGGTTTTCAGCGCCTCCTCAAGCGGCTTCTGCCCGACTGCTTCGAAGACGTCGTCGCAGCCGTGGCTCTTTATCGGCCAGGACCGCTCGAAGGCGGCATGGTCGATCAGTTCATCGAGTGCAAGCATGGCCGCCAGGCGATCTCCTACCCTCATCCCAAGCTCGAAGAGCTGCTCCGAGAGACCTACGGCGTCATCGTGTACCAAGAGCAGGTCATGCTGGCTGCCCAGATCCTCGCCGGCTACTCCCTGGGCGCCGCGGATATCATGCGCCGCGCCATGGGCAAGAAGAAGGCCGAGGAGATGGCCAAGCAGCGGCTCGAATTCGTGGCCGGCTGCGATCGCAACGGCATTGCGGCTGAAAAAGCCGGGGCCATCTTCGACCTCATCGACAAATTCGCCCTCTACGGCTTCAACAAGAGTCATTCTGCGGCCTACGCCCTCGTGACCTACCAGACCGCCTGGCTCAAGACCCACTACCCCGTGGAGTTCGAGGCCGCGCTGCTCACCAATGATCGCGAAGATACCGACAAGATCGCCAAGTACATTCGCCTTGGCCAGGAAATGGGCATCGAAGTGCTTCCGCCGGATCTCAATCGCTCGGACAGAGACTTCAGCGTTCTCTACGAGGGAGAAGGATCCACTGCCAAGATTCTGTTCGGCCTCGGCGCCATCAAGGGCGTGGGCGGCGGAGCCCTGACGGCTATCCTCGAGGCGCGCCCAAAAGGGCCCTTCGAGGACGTCTTCGATTTTGCCGGAAGAGTAGAGCTCGGCAAGGTCAACCGCGGCGTATTCGAGTCCCTGGTCAAGTCCGGCGCCCTCGACAAGCTCGAGGGTCATGCGGGTATCGGCCGAGGCAAGCTCTTCAGCGCCCTCGATCGCGCCTTGGAGCGAGGCAAGGCAGCCCAGCGCGATAGAGAGTCGGGTCAGACCTCGCTTTTTGGCGCGCTCCTCGACGGCGGCGCAGGAAGCGCAAGCAAGACCGAAGCCAGAAGCGGCGCGGACTTTTCGGGCCTTGCGGATTGGGATGAACGCACCAGCCTGTCCAACGAGCGGGCTGCGCTCGGCTTCTACATGTCCGGTCACCCCATGCAGAGATTCGCGCAGGAGGCAAAGAGGCTCGGCACCTGCACCATCGATCGACTCGGCGCGCAAAACCTCAAGGACGAGGTGTGTCTTGCCGGTATGCCCATGGGCTACAGCGAGCGGATGACGAAAAGTGGAAAGCGCATCGGCCTGTTCGCCCTCGAGGACCTTACGGATCGCGTCGACGTCAAGGTCTTTGGCGACAATCTCCGCAACTTCGGTGCGCTTCTCGCCGGCGACGAGCCGGTCTACATCAAAGGTCGCATCGTCATCGATGAACGCGACGAAGAAGAGACTCGCAGCATCATCCTGTCCGAGGCCATACCCTTGCAACAGGTGCGCGCCAACCGCACGTCCGAAGTGCATTTCAGGGTCGACGCCTCCACCGCTGGCCCCTCGGCGATTTTAGATCTCAAGACCGTTCTCGAGAAATACCCTGGTCGATGCGACGCCTTCGTCGACGTCATCCTGCCTCAAAGGTTCACGACCATCATCGGCCTACCCGAGCGCTACCGCGTCGCGCCGAGCGACGAGCTCCTGCGCGCGGTCGAAGGCCTGTGCCGCGTGGAGTTCTGCTAACCATGAACGAGCGCGCCAGAGCCCGACTCGTCGCCGCGCCGTGCTTTCTGGCATCGCTGCTCGTGTGCACAGCGACCCTAGCAGAGCCCTTGTGGCCCAGGACGCCGGAGCGCACGGGGCTCATCACACCGAATCCGCTTCTAGCGAGCGTCGAGCTGGGATTGGAAGGCTTGTACGTCCCGCAGCAGGCAGGGCTCTCCTCCGGCGACACGGCGATGTTCGGCGGGACGGCTCTGTGGAACGCCGGTCCGTGGTCGATGGTGTGCTTGTTCGGAACCCATTCCGTGACCGGCATGTGGTGGAGCAACGTGGTGCTCGTGAGCCTCCTCAACGAGGTGGGCGTACGCCTTCTACCCATAGGCCGAGTGAGCGTGGAGCTCGCCTATCTGAGTCACCGCATCGAACATCAGTGGGTGGACAAAACGTACTTTGCCGTGGGCGGTGTACGCGATCACGGCGTCGAGCTCGGGGCATGGGGCCGCGCCCTCGACCTGCCATGGCTGCGATTCGACGCGCACCTGTTCGGGCGGTACTTCTTCGAGCCCAATGGCAGGGGTAGCGGAGGACAAGAAGCGCATCAGTACACCGACGATGAGACCGTCCTCGGTGTCGCCTTGCGCCTCGAGCTCTTGCCCAAGGGCGGACAGGCGTTACGACTCGAGCTCAACGAGCTGCTCACGTTTCGCCCTCATCACGACATCCGGGGCACCGACCCGTTCACTTTCAATACCATCGGGCTCGTCGAATACCGCGCTCTGCTCTTGCCCCGCTTCGGGTTGCACGCCCGCGTAAGGATCTCGTCCAACATGTTCGTCGGCGAGCAGCCGATGCTCGAGCTCAAGCGCTCCATGATCGACGAACCCACGGGGAGTCTATTGCTCGGCGCCTATTTCGAGTTGTGATCTGCTCCGGGGCTCTTCAATTTGCATTGCTCTTTCGCCAATGCCTCTGTTAGTAAACGGACCGCGGTTATGTCCGCTACCAGGAGAGAATCATGATAAGAAAAATCGGGCTGCTCCTTATCCTTGGGCTGGGACTCGGTGCTTGCGATGAAAGCGAGTCCAACGAAGACGCCACCGCCGACCTGTCGGTGGACACCGCCGCGCCGGTAATCGAGCTCGCGGGACTGACGGCGTATCAGGCCATAAGCGGCGCCATGGCGCTCACGCCGCAGGTCAAAGATGACGTCGGCGTCGCCAGCGTCGAGCTGCGCGTCAATGGCGTGGCCGTGGCGACCTCAGACACGAGCCCGTTCGAGCTCACCTGGAACACGGTGAAAACCACCGATGGTCTCGTCAATGTTTCGGTCAAGGCGACGGATCTCTCGGGCAACACAGCAGAGACCCCACCTTTACGCGTGGCCGTCCTCAACGGCGGCATCGAGGCGACCCTGGAAAACGACGGCGTGGGCGACGTGATCATCCCAGCTCACTACGACGGCAACCAGGAAGTCGACATCAAACACCACTGGGTCAACGAGGTTTCTTACGCCAAGGCCATCGGCGTCATCACCTGGCAGAAAGAAGAAGGGCAGAGCGCCTGGGAGCTCGAGCTGGCCATGGGAGAGGGCGCCTGTCCTCACGCCGGAGTGTTGTACGAAGATGGGTTCTATAGCGACAGCGGCGCGGTGGAGGCCGAGGTCATTCCCGAGCAAGGGTGGGCTGCGAGCACCCAGTTCTTCATCCACGGCAAGCCCATGAACGCCATGGACCACAAAGGCGAGACCCTGCCTTACAAGATGCATGTCTTTCTCCTCCACAGCTCGACAACGACGGACAACGGGCAAAGCAGCGACTCCGAGACCGCAACGCAAGGGTCGGATGGCACCGATGACTCTGCGTGCCCCATCAACTCGGGCTATCCCTGCCGCTGTGAGGAAGTCGCCACCTGCGAGGACGGCACCACCTGCGTCGCTTTCAAAGAGGGCACCAACACCGGCCTATGCTCAGCGACCTGCAACGGGGAAGAGGACACCACCTCCTGTGCCGCCACCCTGGGCTTCGGTCTGTTCGGCTACTGTGGCGCGGGCAAGGATCCCAAGTCCCCAGATCACTGTATCGTTGTCTGCGAGGACAATGGCCAGTCGGCTGATTGTCCGCCGGGTTTCGAGTGCGACTCGAGCATCGGCGTGTGCCTGCCGTCCTGAACCGTTCGATGGGGCTTGACGTTTTGGCTTTCAACCGCCGTGGGCGGAGCCTTCTTTGCGGCCAATCGTCTGATCGACGCGGCGCACCTCGAGGAGAATCATCCCGTCTTTGATCACGGGACTGTTGGCATCGAGAGGCTCTTCGTCGGAATCATCTTTGACATATCCCAGGCCATCGAACCGTAAAACCGAATACTTTGCCCGTGGCGTGCTGTCCGAGGACACGATGAGATCGCGCCAGCCGTTGGTCGTATGACGGGAGGCGGAGACTCGATACGTCGGCACCGTATCTTTCGAGACGAGCACCAGCCCATCCTCTGTACCACCGAGCACGAGCACCTCGCATCCGTCGCGCTCGCAGGCCTCTTGCACGACCACGGCGTCGACGTAGCCATCGTCGTTGAGATCCGCGGCGCCGCTCGAAAAGGTGGAGGGCGCACCTGCGCTCCGGGTCTCGCCAGGGTCGAGATAGAGGTGCGCCGCTGCATCGATTTCTGCAGAGCCGACCGAGGTCTCTCGACCAAACGCTTCTTGCCTAGGACTCGTGGGCGCTCCCCCGTATGCGCAAGACGCCACGAGCCACGCCGTGAAAAGTGCTGCCACCCAACTCCACCCCCTTAAGCAAATCGGCAATTTTGTCATGGATGTTCCTCCATGCAAACTTCCCAGCGGTTGTGGTTCTTTTTTCACTTCCAACCGTAAGAGTCTGAGTCTGGATTCCTGGTGCGTCTAGAGGCTTTTTCTATTTTGTGGTATCAAAGGCAGCTCTGTTTGTTCGCTTTGCGATTGTATATTGTTCTATTCTTTGCGCTTGTCGCGCAGGCCGTGCGCATGGCACCACAGGGTATGACAGACGTATTTTTCATCGAAGCCCATCACACAGACACCAGGGAGGTCATGGCTCGCAAGCTCGAGGCCCTGTGGCACAAAAGCGGGCTCGCCAGTCGATTCGCTCCCAAAGACCTCACGGCTCTCAAGCTGCACGTCGGAGAGCCTGGCACCAAGACCTTCATCTCCCCGTCCATTGCCGGGGCCCTCGTGGATTGTCTGCAAAGCTCAGGCTGCACGGTGTTCCTCACCGACACCGCGGTGCTGTACCGCAGCCCCAGGGACAATGCCATCGGCCACATCAAGGTGGCCATGGAGCACGGCTTTGGGCTGACCCAAGTGGGAGCGCCGTTCTTTCCCGCAGACGGGCTGCGGGGAGACCATGGCATCGACGTGGCCGTGGACGGCAAGCACCACAAGAAGGTAAGCATCGCTGCCGGAATCCTGGAGGCGCGCAGCCTGCTCGTCCTGAGCCACGCCACCGGACACCTGGGCACTGGGTTTGGCGGCGCCCTCAAGAACCTGGGCATGGGCTGTGCCACCAAGAAAGGCAAGCTCCAGCAGCATCACGGCCAACAGCCGCACGTCAACGAACAGGCCTGCACCTGTTGCGGGGTGTGTGAAAAGTGGTGCCCATCCGAGGCCATCAGCGTGGGCACCACGGCTGTGATCGATGCCGAAAAATGCATCGGCTGCGGCGAATGCGTGGCCGTGTGTCGAGACAACGCCATTGCCTACGACTGGGGGATCATGGGCAAAGAGCTTCAGGAGCGCATCGTGGAGCACGCCGCGGCCGTGGTCCGACATCACCGAAGCACCATGGCCTGCGTGACCGCCGCGATTCAGATCACCAAGGACTGCGACTGCCTCGGGGTGAGCCAGAAGGGGCTCGTCCCGGACATCGGCATCCTGGCCTCGACCGACCCGGTCGCCCTCGATCAAGCCGTGCACGATCTCATCTGCGAAAGGGCCGGCCGCACCCTGGAGTCCATGAGCTACCCCAGCCACGACGGCACGGTGCAAATGCGCTACGCCCAGGAGCTCGGCCTAGGCAGCCAGAGCTACACGCTCGTTCCTTTGACCATGCGTTAGCTTCTCCAAAAGTCGTGGCAAAACGCGCTGCTTCTCTGCGATGTCGGAAACAGGTGAGCCCGGATTTTCCAAACGCTCGGCAGTTGCCTTTTCGACCAGCATGCGCCACGTTATTCTAAAGAAACGAGAAAGGAAACTTCGATGGCCCTCCAAGACTTAATAATAAGGGATCCACGCATCTGCTCTGGTCAGCCCACCTTTCGAGGAACCCGCGTACTTCTGCGGACGGTTTTGGGCTACCTTTCGACCGGGGAGCGAATAGAGACGATTCTTTCTGAATTCCCCAGTCTTACCGAGGACCATCTGCGAGCGGCTATCGCCTTTGCCGCTTCGTCCGCGTCGGAGGATCTACCGACTCCACCGCTACCGCCCAAAGAGATCTATGCGGCATGAAAATCAAGCTTGACGAAAACCGGCTAGCGCGGCTATTCGTCTGCGGAGCCTCGGGCACGATGTAGATACGGTTCTCGATGAGCAAATTGGTGGTGGTTCCGATGATGTCGTCTGGCAGCATGCCCAAACAACAGGGCGATTGTTGGTGACGCAAGATCTCGATTTTAGCGACATCCGTCGCTTTGCGCCCGGAACCCATCACGGGGTGCTGCTCGTGCGAATGCCGGACGATACGCAGGCACAACTCACCGATTATCTCTGTCTATGGTTGGCTCCAGAGCTGGCGGAGTCCTTTACGGGTTGCTTGGTCGTCGCAACGCCGACAAAGCTTCGAGTCCTTCAGCCAAAGGTAAGCGAATGAGTCTCACCACCCGCAGCCGCGGTCGAACAGGTCGGAACCAGCAGACCAATACTCCTTCAGCCAGGTGGGCCAGAAACGCTTGGCGCGGGTGAGGAAGTCCGCGATCTCAGGATCCTCTTCCGCTGCTCGCCGCATCCACGGCGAGTTGAGCGACAGGAGACCCTGGGCGTCTCCCAGCCCAGGCAGCTTGGTCGATAGTCGATGAACCTCTGGGTCTTCGGCCCATTCATCCCCTTCGTCGGCAGTTGGCAGCAGACCGGGCAGGTCAGACCACGCCTCGATGAAGGTCATCTCACCCTCGTCGTTGAAGGTAAACTCCTCGTAGATCGGACACAGGCGACCATCGTAGTCGAACGACACTCGGCAGCGGGCAAAGGGCTGCGTCGAAAAGGCCCGGCAATCGCGGAGCGGGACAGTGGACGGCGTGATGACGATGAGAAGCTCGTCGATATACGTCATCATGTTTCGGCCGATTCCCGTGAGCTTGAGCCAGGGCGGCCACTCCCAGCGGGCCACGAGGGTCGAGTAGCGCGGCACGCTGCTGCGATCCGCCTCTGCGTCGAGGGTGTCGAAGTACTTGAGGGCCTCGGCCACATAGTACTCGGGCGAAAACCGCGGCAAAAGGCATGTGGACAGCGCCCCTTTCTCTGGGGGACAGGCGGGAGCGTCGTCTGTGAGAGCGTCCCCCTGCTCCAGCGTCTCTACCTGGATATCGCCCTGCTCCGTCGACTCTGATTCGAACGCCGAGTCATCGGCCTTGGGCTGTGCAGCGTCGGGCGACGGACTGCAACCGGAGAAGAGGGCACAAAGCGCCAAGCTTCCCGGGATCGCCGTTCGTGAAATCGCCATCTCCTACGCCTTCTCCTGCCTGCTCGACTCCTCAATCCTGGCCAGGCTATTTTCGACGTCGTGGTTTGCTGGAATTCCTGTCCACGGGCTTGCTCACCGGCGAGCTGCCAAAGGTAATGGCCATGGCGGCCACGGGATCCTTCTTCGCTGCGCGCGCCATGATCACCCATGCCATGGCTGCCGCGAGCGCGGTCCCCACTCCCACGATTTGGGAGGTCGAGAGCTCCCCGACTCCACCGCGCTGGGTGTCGCCGCGGAGCATCTCCATGAGCGTGCGGGTGATGCCGTAATAAATCGTGAAGAACAAGAACGCCTGGCCGCGGAACTTGGAATAGCGGCGCACGAGCAGGCACAGGCCGAAGATGATCCAACCGTTGACCACCTCCATGAGCTGGGTGGGGTAGACCAAGGCCGAAGCGGCATGGGTGAGGCCGTGCACCTTGTCCCCCATTTGCAGGTGATGCAAATAGGCCGGCGAGCCGTGGATCGGACCGGCCATGCAACTGCTCGCGGTCTCGGCCTGCTTGGCTGCCTCGGGGAACGCCACGTCCCAGTTGGGAAAACGAAGGCCGATGGCCTTGAGCCAATTCGGCGCATCTTCGGGGATGGGCTTGCCGTAGTCGCAGCCGTACATCAGGCAACCCCAACGGGTGATGCCCAGGCCGCTGCCCAGGGTGGGAACCACGACGTCGGCCCAGGCCACGAGGCGAATGCGCGCCCGGCGCATGTAGATCCACGAACCCAAGAACCCGCCGAGAAACCCGCCATAGGCCACGAGCCCGCCGCGCCGCACATTGAGCATATCGATGATATTGTCGAAATGATCGGGGTTGGTGATGATGAACAGCACCCTCGCACCGACCATGGCAGAGACGGCTGTCCAGAAGAAGCACCCTTGGACCTTGTCCAGGGGAATGCCGTCCTTCTTGGCCAGCCACATGGCGATGTACCAACCCGCGAGCATGGAGAGCCCGAGCATCACTCCGTAGGAGTAGATGGGGATGGCGGCGTCAGTGAAGGGCAACGGGATTTCGAAGAGTATGGGATGCATGGCCGCAACCCTATCGCCCAGCGCCAGGCAGGTCAATACACAGGGGCTATTCCAAACAGATTTCCACGCAGTCGGCTTCGATCTCCAAGGCTTCGACGTCCAGACCCTCGAAGGGACTCTGGCGCTGTGCGGTTTGCGTCCAAGGCACGGGCGACTCGACTTCCCTGGGCAGAAGAACAGCCTTGCGATGCGTTGCGTCGCGCAGCGCTCCATCGAGAACTTTCTTCTGTTCCAAGGTGATCGCATCGCGCGGCAAATAGACAAGCTCTCCCCGAAGCTCGTTTGAGCCCGCTTCGGTCTCGAGCGTCGCTCCGCGGTCTCCCACGACGAGGAGGGCCTGCCCCGAGACGAGACGCAAACCCGTGGCGGTCGCTTCGAAAGAGGTTCCCTTCAGGCCAATGACAAGCGCCCGCTCTTGGAAAAGCGCACGAGCGCCGTCCCTGTCCGCCGTCCACGCTTGACCTGGCGACAGAAGATCGATGGGCCTGACGTCGAGGGGAAGCGCCGCAGTTACCCAGAAAAAAGAGAGGGCCAAGAGGGACAGTGGGTCTGGCATGACGCTCCTTTCTCCGCGGCATTCAGCCGTTGAAGTCCGGACCGAGCTTGCCGAGGAGGTGACGGCGCACGCGGTCCTCGACCTCCGTGGCAGTTGGAATATTCAGCACTTCCTGCGCCAGGGACACGGACTCGCTCACGCTGATCTTGCGAATCATCGCCTTGGCCGCGGGGATGCTCGTGGGTGCCATGGAAAACGTGCGCAGACCCATGCCGAGCAGAACCGGCACGAGCAAGGCCTCGGCAGCCATATTGCCGCACATGGCCACATCGATGCCGGCCGCTTCGGCCGCCTGTAACACGGTGTAAATAGCGCGCAGCACCCCTGGGTGGAACGGCGTATACAAGTAGGCCACATGGTCGTTCCCGCGATCGATGGCCATGGCGTACTGAATGAGATCATTGGTGCCGATAGAGAAGAAGTCCACCTCGCGGGCTAGCATGTCGGCCACGAATACCGCAGACGGCAGCTCGATCATGCACCCCAACGGGACGCGCTCGGCCGCCTCGCTGCCGAGCTCCTTGCGCGCCTCTTCGAGCAAGGCCTTGACCTGGCGTAACTCGCCCACGCCGCTGATCATCGGGACCATGATCTTGAGAGGTCCGACCTTGGCCGCACGCAGGAGCGCCCGGAGCTGCGCCTTGAACATACCCCGGTTCTTGAGCCCGAGGCGCACGGCTCGCAAACCGAGCGCGGGGTTGGCCTCGTGGAGGTTCTCCTGACCAGGCGCGAGCTTATCTGCCCCGAGGTCGAAGGTGCGCACGATGATCGGCCGGGGAGACATGGCTTCTACGACCGTGCGATAGATGCGGTACTGCTCTTCTTCGGACGGCGGCGTCTTGCGATCGAGGTAGAGGAACTCCGTGCGGTACAGACCCACGCCCATGGCGCCGTAATCGAGGGCCATGGCCGCCTCGGCAGGAAACTCGATGTTGGCGAGCAAGGTCAGGTCGACGTTGTCCAGAGTGCGCGCCGGCTCGTCGCGCATGGCGAGCAATGACTTCTCGGACTCGGCGTGACGGGCGGCTCTCTCCCGATACTCGGCGATGGTGGCCGCATCTGGCCGAATGACGATCACGCCCAACAGGCCGTCGACAATCACCGTATCGCCAGTGGAGACGCGCTCGGCGAGGCTCTCCACGCCCACGACGGCCGGAATGCCCAGGGCCTGAGCCATGATGGCCGTATGACTCGTGCGAGTGCCGACCTCTGTGGCAAAACCCATCACCGGGGCGTCCACCATGTGCGTGGTGTCCGTGGGCGACAGCACGTCGGCGATGATGATGCAGGGTCCGCCAGCGGCATCGACAATTTCGGTGGCATGACCCAGAAGGTTGCGAAGCACGCGGGTGCCGACGAAATCGACGTCTTGGGCGCGCTCCTTGAAGTAGTCGTCGCCCAGGCTCGCCAGGGTATTTTTGATCTCGTCGA
>JALOQD010000108.1 GCA_025453525.1 Myxococcota bacterium | reverse complement strand
ACGTCCATGGGCGATGGCGAGATACCGGCGATGCACGCTGTGGTCGCGAAACTGCTGGGCCAGCCGCTCCCTCGCCATGGCGGACCGCGCAAAGACGAGAACCCCGGAAGTACCTCGGTCGAGCCTATGAACCACGAACAACGCCGCCCTGGCCCCTCGTCGCGGGCCAACCTGCGAGGACAACAACCGACGAAGCTGCTCGTCCAAGGCGTCTCTATTCGGCTCGTCGAACGGCACGGTGAACACCCCAGCGGGTTTGCGCACCACGATGATGTGATCATCCTGGTGCAAAACGGCGTCGCGGTCGATCTCGTTGGGTAGGCGTGGACGCCGCGCATCGATCCTCAATTGGAGTGTCTCTCCCTGGCGAACAACCCGCCCACCATCGAGGCATGGCTGGCCCAGAAGAAAGACCTTGCCGGTCTCGATCCAGCTTCGAGCGCGGCTCCAGGAAACGCCCCACAGGTCTTTCACCGCCGCGTCCAACCGCGCGCCATCGAGCTTGGCGATGACCTCGTGTTCGACTGCACTCGGTGTATGGGTGCTCTTCGCCGCGTTCATGGCCGCACAGTCTGCCCTCAAGCGCAGGGAGCTGTCCAACCTCTTTTTTCGGGGCTCCTTGGCAACGACAGGATCGCGCGAAGACTTCCTTGACAAAACCGCTCTGCAATGCGCTCTATCGACAAATTTTTGGGCGCGCTTTCTCTTGCAGTCGCCCGAAGCGCGATTTGGCAATGCCATGACCACTGGTGCTCCCTGTATCTCCGTCGAGCGGCAGCAGCGCGTTCTCGTGCTGGGCAATCTCCAGAGCGGGAAGACCTCGCTGCTCCGCCGCTTGAGCGGTGAGCGCTCCACGTATATGGGCATACCGGGCAGCTCCCATGAGCTCGAAGTCTTTCCCATGGCCTTGCGCAGGCGCTTGTCCCTCCGCGACTGGCTGAAAGAACGCTTCCACCTCGGCCGCACCGCAGCCCCCTTCTTGCTCATCGACACTCCTGGCACCACGACGCTGCTGCCCCAAGGCGAAGACGAAGACGTGGCACGGGACGCGCTGCTGCGGCTCTGCCCCGATGTCCTTCTCGTCGTCGCCGATGCCAAGAGCCTTCGCCGCAGCCTGGCCATCGTGGCCCATGCCGCGGAGTTCGGCCTGCCCATGGTGCTCGCGCTCAACATGATGGACGAAGCGCGCCAGCGGGGCATCGAGGTCGATGTGACGCTGCTCGCCACTCATCTGGGCATCGAGGTCGTGCCCACCTCGGCCACGGACGACGAAGGGATCGGTGAGCTCGCCGCAGCTCTCACGCGAGCGCGACTCCCTCAAAGGCTCGATATCTTTTCCAAAGGCGTGGAACGCGCTCTCGACGAGCTCAAGCCCCTGCTCGAACCGCTCGGCCCACAAGGGAGGGGAGTCGCGCTGCTCGCGCTCACACAAGACCCAGTCGCGCTCCGCCATGTCGCCAAGATGCTCGGCCCACAGACCGTCGCCGTGGTATCGAACGTCATCGAGCAGGCTCGCCACTCCCTCTCGCCATCTATCGAAGCGTATCTCAATGAATCGTTGTTCCGCGCCGCCGCGAGGCTCGCATCCAAGGTCGTCGCCACCCGCACCGCAGGCAAAGGACGCGCCCTCGATGTCCTAGGACGCGCTGCCTACCACCCGGTGTGGGGAGTGCTGCTGGCCATGGCTATGGTCGTCGCGCTGTATTACTGGGTTGGAGTCCTCGGCGCGACCATCGTCGTAGACGCGCTCGATGCCCAGGTCTTCCAGAAATGGCTCGTGCCACTGGTCGAGGCGTGGACCAAGTCCGTTCCCATCGCCATTGTTCGAGACGCTCTGGTGGATCCTGACTTTGGCCTCGTGCCCACGGGTCTGTTCCTAGCCTTCGGCTTGGTGATGCCTGTCCTGTTCTTTTTCTACACCGCCTTTGGAGTCCTGAGCGACAGCGGGTACTTGCCGCGCCTCTCGGTCCTTTCCGACGTCCTTTTGCGACGCATTGGTCTCAACGGAAGAGCCATCCTGCCTCTGGCCATGGGCATGTCTTGCGTCACCATGGCGCTGCTCACCACTCGCATGCTCTCGACGCGCAAGGAACGGATCATCGCTTCGTTTCTCCTCATGCTCGGCATGCCCTGCGCCCCACTGTTGTCCGTGATGTTCGTCGTGCTCGGCCGCATGCCGGTGTCGGCCAGCATCACGGTGTTTGGCGTGCTCGCCTTGCAAATCGTCCTGGCCGGAGCGCTGGCCGCGCGCGTTCTTCCCGGGTCTCCCGGAGACTTCATCATCGAGATCCCTCCCCTGCGAGCACCCTCGGCGCGGCGCGTTCTCGGCACTGCGGTGCGCCAGACCTTCCGCTTCATGAAAGAGGCCGTGCCGTTTTTTCTCGCCGCATCGCTCGCTCTGTTCGTATTCCAACGCATAGGTGGGCTCGCCGCCTTGGAGCACGCTGCTCGACCGCTCGTGGGTGGATGGCTCGGGCTGCCCGACGAGTCGGTTCAGGTCTTCGTAAAAACTTTTGTCCGCCGCGAAGCCGGCGCCGCGGAGCTCAATTTGCTTGCGCCGCGCTTTACCAACCTGCAGGTCGTCGTCACCTTGCTCGTCATGACCTTCTTGACGCCCTGCGCCAACGCCCTCATCGTGCTGTTCAAGGAGCGCGGCGCCAAAGTCGCCTCTGCCATCGTGGCGGCGGTGTTCCTATACGCTCTGTTCACGGGAATCGCGGTCAGCGCTGTATGTCGGTGGCTGGGTATCGACTTCACCTGATAGAACCCGAGGTGTTTTGTAGTGACAAACGACTCTAGAACCCAAGACGTGCTCGAAGCGCTGCTCGTGGCAAGCGAGAAAGGCTCGTCGCACGCCACTGAAGTTCCCCTTCGGCGTGGCGAGGATATTCACGTCGATGTGACCCAAACCGATATCGACCGCGTCGTAGCGCAGTCTTACGCGCGAGAGGATGAGCAAGGGATACACCTCACCGAACCCGGCCTGCGAATCGCCAAGTCCATGCTGCGTCGTCACCGCCTCACCGAGATGCTCTTGTTCAGCGTCCTAGGGCTCGAGCGCGAGCTCGCCTCGGAGATCGCCTGTCGCGTCGAGCACAGCATTCGGGAGGAGATGATCGAAGGGGTCTGCACGTTGCTCGGTCACCCGAGCTCCTGCCCCCACGGACGTCCGATCCCGCCTGGGCCCTGCTGCACCGAGCTCAAGCGCACGATCACCTCCGCCGTATACCCTCTCACAGATCTCTCTCCGGGCGAGCTCGGCCGGGTCATTTACCTCACCCCGAGCCACCACGAACGTCTGCACAAGCTGTCGGCCCTCGGCCTCATCCCCGGAGTGATCGTGGAGGTGCACCGCAAGTTCCCCGTCTATTGCCTGCGCTTCGACGAGTCAGAGGTGGCGGTGGAGCCCAAGGTGGCGAGTGAAATCTTCGTCTCCAAGGTCACCCGCCGCGACGACACAGAGCACTAAACTGACCTAAGGGCTCACGCAAAAATAACTCCCCAGTTTTGGCAGCCGATGCATCTCGTCCAGCGGTGTTGCTCGTCCAGTGAATACCACCAGTATTCCCTCTCCTCGCGCCTTGCTGGCCGAGCGCCTCGGGCAGCCCAATTCCGGGTACTTATTCCCGCGTGAACCCCAAGGGGCCCGGCACAGGCGGTCTCCTTTGCGGGTTTTACCTCTTTGCCAGTTAGAGATTCCAACAGGAACAGCAAAGTGCAGGCGCCTTGAACCCGCCAAAAAAAACAAAGTCCTGCAAAAAAAAACAATCCCGCCACTGCCCAGAATGGTGTTATACACGCCGAAGCAAAGGAAACGCTTTACATAATTAAAGCAAACGCTTTACCAACGCTAAAAACGGAGGGAAGAATGTCGCGTTCAGTCATCACCGTCCTCGCCGCCGCGTTCGCCGCAATCGTCCTGCAGTCCGGCCCTGCCGCAGCCACGAGCGCGGATATCGAGACGGCATTCCGGATGACAAAGCTCGAGTTGCGGGATCCCCATGTGTTCGTGTCGGTGTCCTTCATGAGGTACGACGTCACGAGTGATTTAAACTTCTACATTAATAAACAGTTCTCCGAAGACTCCAGCAACGACAGCTATATCGACGCCAGCTTCCTCGCCGTCTTCGATCCCATGAACCAGCGGACCAATCGGAATATCGTCGAGATATCGCAGGGCACGTGCACGGCTGTGAGCGGCGGCGCGGATTGCAGTCTCGACTCCAATGGCAAGCCCGCGACGGTGTTCTATGCCAACAAGCGCACAGGGACATGCGCCACGGTCCTTTCCCGCACCACGGGCCGGTACTCTCCCGCAGTCGCACCGGTCACAGGTCCGTGCTTTTACACCGAACCGGCGACCATGGGCATCGACCTCGCGGGTATCCGAATCATCCTGGAGAGCGCCATCGTTTCCGCCAAGTGGATCGGCGAGCCAGCGACCAAAGTGGTTGGCATGGTCCGAGGTTTCGTCAGCCTCAAGACCGCCGCTGCTACCCAGTTGCCGAACTGGGCTCCCGTGGTCGGAGGACGCTATCTGTCCGAAGTCATCAGTAGCAACGATCTGGACTATGGCCCAGACCGAAGAACCCGCGGCATCTGGCTGTACTTCAACTTCGAAGCAACGGTGGTGAAGGTGGCAGAGTAGGGACGCCCGTTCGTCGTCACTCGCCAAGCGCATACAGTAGCTCCATTCCCTCGCCCACATTGGCCGCTATCCACTCGAGCTTTCCTTTCCTGACCGAGTTTCGCGCCAGATCATTGCCAAAACGACTGTTGTGAAAGAAATCGGTTGCATGCCAACGAAGGAATACTTAAAGGTGTCATGGGCCGCGCATCGGGCGCGGCACCAAAGGAACCCATGAAATTGGAAGCCCTCGACAGCGCCACTTTCGTTGCCCTCTTTGGGCAAGCCACGTGGAACGTGCTGCTCGAGCTCGCGCCGTCCTTGCTCCTCGGACTCCTCATCGCCGGTCTTCTTCACGTGTACCTGCCTTCGGACTGGGTGCAGAAGAGGCTGGCGCGCAAGGGTCTGCGCAGCGTTCTCTCTGCCGTGGCGCTGGGCGTTCCCCTGCCCTTGTGCTCCTGCGGCGTGGTGCCTGCCGCCATCTCCTTGCGCCAAGGAGGAGCTTCCAAGGGCGCGGCCACCGGTTTTCTCATCTCCACCCCGCAAACGGGTGTCGACTCCATCGTTGTCAGCGCCTCGTTTCTCGGCCTGCCGTTCGCCATCTTCAAGGTGATCGCCGCTTTCGTGACAGGGGTCGTGGGTGGAGTCTTGGTGGACGTCACCACACCTCGCGATGAGCCGCCAGAGCCACCGCCCACCACCTGCGCCGCATCTCGAGGACGCCGCAGGCTGTCCGACGTCCCGCGCTACGCCATTGGCGAGCTCTTGGCGATGATCGACATCTGGATTGCGGTGGGCGTGCTCGTCTCGGCTCTCATCGCCACCCTCATCCCGCCCGGCGCTCTCGCGGGTCAAGCCTGGGCCTCGGGCATTGTCGGCATGTTGGTGGTGCTCGCCATCTCGCTGCCTCTCTATGTCTGCGCCACGAGCTCGGTGCCCATCGCCGCTTCGCTCATCGCCGCGGGCATGCCCATGGGCTCTGCTCTCGTGTTTCTCATGGCCGGGCCGGCGAGCAATGCCGCCACCATGGGCGCCGTGTACCGCGGGTTCGGCGCAAGGGTCGCAGCCATTTACATCGCAGTGGTTGCGCTTTTGAGCATGGCCTTTGGCTTGCTCTTCGATTTTGTCTTGCCTCAAAGCGCCGCCACCCACGCGGGCCACGCCCATGAGCACGCCACCTTTTTGTCGACAGCCTCGGCGCTCGTCCTTTTAGGCCTTCTCGGCACCCTTTACGCTCGGCGGATCGCCACGGCGCTCCGCCGCCTTCGACACCAGAAAGGAATGGCCATGGAACGCACCCTCGAGGTCCAGGGGATGACCTGTAAGAACTGCGCCTCCCATGTGGAGCGGGCCCTGCGCGCTGTGAGCGGCGTGCAAGACGTCGTCGTGGAGCTCGCCCAAGGAGCGGTAAAAGTCAAAGGGGACGCCGAATCGAGCGCCCTGGTCGCGGCGATCACCGCCGCGGGATACAGTGTCGTAAAAGGAGCGTGAGTCATGAAGGAAGCGAGCTACGGCTATCACAAAAACCTTGGCAAGGTGAGCGTCGAACAAGCGACCGCTCGAGTCACCGCCGCCCTCGCCACCGAAGGGTTCGGCATCGTCACCGAGATGAACGTCGCCGAAACGCTTAGAAAGAAGATCAATGTGGACATCAGACCCTACAGGATTCTCGGAGCCTGCAACCCTGGCCTTGCCCACGCCGCTCTTCAAGCAGAGGAGATGATCGGCCTGCTCTTGCCGTGCAACGTCGTCGTGTTCGAGCGCGAGGACGGCACGGTGAACGTCTCGTTGGCCAGGCCCTCCTCCATGTTCCAAATCGTCGACAACCCGGACATTCGCGGCCTGGCGAGCGAGGTGGACGCCAAAATACAGCGCGTCCTCGAGCGCCTTTAGACCATTTTCCTGGGCAAGGTTGCGCGCAATCTGCTAAGACCGCACCGATCGCGCTCGAGCCTATTCGAGCACCGGTGACTATAAAAGGAACGATAAATGGAACGCAAGCTCGAGCTATGGCTGGTGCGCCACGGACAGACCGTGTGGAACGCCGAGCATCGCATCGCTGGATGGAGCGACGTCCCCCTGACAGCCCAAGGCGAAAAGCAGGCGAAGCAACTCTCCGCTCACCTTCAAGGCGTGGACTTCGACGGCGTCTGGTCATCGGACCTGAACCGGGCCGTGGAGACGGCTCGCCTGGCCCACTCCGAGCCAAAGACCGATGACCGGCTGCGGGAGATGAACTTCGGGCAGCTCGAAGGCCGCGCCTGGGACGAAATCGAACCTGCCCATCGCGACGGCCTGCTCGCCTTCGAGGGATTCGAGAGCCCACAGGGCGAGTCCACCGCGACACTCGTCGCCCGGGTCTGTTCGTTCATCGAAGACCTGCCCTTTGGCCGCCACCTCGTGGTCAGCCACGGCGGCGTGCTGCGGGTCGTCTCTCGCTCTCTGGGCTTGGATCGCTTCATGGGCAACGGCTCGCTCATCGTGGTCGACTGGATCAGTCAGCGCCTCCTGCGAACCGAAGAGCCCCCAGCGACCTGATCGATTTCGCCCCGCATTTTTTCGCATTGACCTGTTTTTAGTTTCAAAGAAGAACCGCTCCGAGGTAAGGTAGGGTACCATTGCGCCCATGTGGGACCAAGGAGAAGAAGATGATTCTATACAACGCTCTGCGCACCATCGGGCTCGCCTGCCTGCTCCTCCCCATCGCCTGCGAAACCCTCGACGAACCGCTGGGAAAAGGGCTCGAGGGCCAAGCAGGCATCGTCAACGGACAGGAAACGCAATACGAGAAATGGCAAGGCGCCATTGGTCTGTTTACCGGCTACAGCATCTGCACCGGCTCGCTCATCGCGCCCGACGTCGTGCTCTCGGCAGGACACTGTGTCTACCTGCCGTCCGAAGGAATCGACTTTGTCTCAGAGCCATCGTACCTGCAGATCGTCGGCGGCCCCATCATGGACGTGTACTACGCAGAAGCCGAGCAAATCATCACCCACCCCACATGGAAAGGAAACGTCGCACGAGGGACGGACCTTTCGATGATCAAGCTCAAGACTCCGATCGAAGGCATCGAGACCTATCTGGTCCGCGACGAAGACTCTCCCACGGTCAAGACCAAGGGCATCCTGGTCGGCTACGGAGCCACCAAATCCAACAGCACCACCACCGCCGCTGTTCATCGATGGGGAGAGACCACGATCCAGTCTGTGGCCGCCGGTCGAATCGGAACAGGCAACCCTTCGGGGCTGTGTCAAGGCGACTCTGGAGGCCCGCTGTTCACAGAGCAGGCCGGGCGATGGGTCGTCTCTGGCGTCGCATCCTTCATCACCGGATTCTGCAACGCCAAGACAGGGAGCTTCAGCGTCAACGTCGTTCCCAACCGGCCATGGATCGAGCAGACCTACAAGGATCTCACGGGAAGGGACTTGCCGAGCCCGTTCGACGAGCCGAAAGTCGATGATGAACCCGATACCGCGCCCTCGCCAGAGGGCGAGTCCGACACCGAGACCTCGGCCGAAGAACCCCTCGATGGGGACGGCGAGGACGAAGCCAAAGGCGACGCCATGGACGGCACAGGAGCGACATCCGGAAAAGGATGTCAGGCTGCAGCGCGAGCGCCTGTCCAAGGTTTGCTTTCTTGGATCTGGACACTGATGGGCCTCTAGTTCCCGCCGCTATGGTTCGATTAGAGCCTGGCCAACACGCCTTGGTTGACCTCATTCACCATGCTCTCCCCATAGAGCTGTCTGACGAGCTCAAAGGCGAACTCCATGGCGGTTCCCGGAGCGCGACTCGTCACGATGCGTCCGCTGACCACCACGCGATCGTCGACGTATCCCTCGGCCCGCATGTCGGCGCGCACGCCGGGGTGACTCGTCGCGCGCTGACCCTCGAGCACTCCAGCGCTTTGCAGGGCGAGCGGCGCGGCGCAGATAGCCGCGACGAGCCGGCCTTGCTGAGCGTGGCCCTGCACAGCCGCTTGCACCCGCGCGTCGTCGCGCAGAAGGTGGGCGTTGGGCAGGCCACCTGGCAGTACGATGAGGTCGAAAGGCGCCTGTTTCAAGGCTTCGTCCAAGGTCGCGTCTGGATTGACCGACACCTCCGAACGACCGACGATAGGCGCCTGCCCCACTCCGGCGAGCACCACCAAAGCGCCAGAGCGACGCAGGATGTCGACCACGGTCAGGGCCTCGATCTCCTCAAAACCCGTGGCAATGAGAACGAGCGCGGTCTTGCTCATGGATGGCTCCTTCTTTCTCTGCCGCCGCCGCTGCGCTTGCGGATCGGCTTGTCTGGCTTGGGCAATGCCGCGGCTGTCACGGGCTCGAGCAGCAGCTCGGGCAGCTCGAGCCTCGAAGGAGGCGCCGGGATATCGGCCGCAAAGGGACCCACGACCCGCGAAGCGGCGAGCGTCAAGGCATCCCAGTAGTTCGCAATGAGGTTCTGCCAGTCGAACCGGATGCTCTCGGCCTCCACGCGGTTGCGCTGCTCGATGCGACGGCGACGGTCCATGGTGACGACCTCGAACATCCTATCGCAGAGCTGATTCGCCGCCTGGTCGAAGCTGCGATACCGCCGCTCGAGCACGTAGAGGCCAACGTCGTCGTGCTGAGGGATCTGCGTCTGCACGTAGCCGCCAAAGCCCGAAAGGTCACTCGTTATCGAAGGCACGCCCAGCGCCGCGCACTCCATGGGCGTATAGCCCCAAGGCTCGTAGTAGCTGGGAAACACGCCGAGATTACAACCGCGCACGAACTCGTCGTAGTCGATCCCGAGCAGCGGGTTGGTGCGCGACATGAACTCTGGGTGGAACAGGATCTTCACCCGGTCCTCGCGCGCGTTGAACAGGTAACACGAGCGGATCTTGTTCAGCAGCGCATCCTCGGCGTCGTAGATCATGTCGTGCGTGACAATGGGCGGCAGACCCTTGCGGCGGAAGGCCTGGCTCATGCGGCGCAGGCGGATCTGGTCGTTCTCGTCGATGAGGCCCTGACCGCTCGGGATGCGGCCGAACGCCACCTGCTCGAGCAAGCGGCCGTGGATCTGTTTCGCGATGTCGCCCACACCGCGATCGAGCTCGTGGAACAGCGCCTGACTTCGCAAGCCCTCGGCGCTCACGCCGCGGTTGGGCGCCCGGGTAATGAGGAACGCTACGACCGTGGTCTCTGGCGAATGATTCTTGAGCCGCCAATTGAGCCGTGCCAGCGCCTCGACGAACAGGTCGTAGCCCTTGTTGGAGTACTCGTAGCGACCCGAGGTGAGCACGCACAGCGTCTTATCCAAATCGAACGTGTAGCTCGGAAAAAAATGTGCCACGATGAGCTCGTGGATCTTGCGCTTGTAGGTGGCGTGCAGGTTCTGGAACTCGTGCAGAGCGGTGAACCGCTGGATGTTGAGCCCGTTGGGCAAGAGCACCTCGGGAGCGCGCCCGAGAAAGTGCCCAGCTTCATACCCCGTGATGCCGCTGATGGTGGTCAGCACCGTAGCGCTTTGAGCCGCGGCCCGCTCGATGGCGTAGCGAGGCTTGATGTCCATGGACTCTGCGGCTCTCCAAGGGTCGATGTGCGGCACGGAGTCGTAAAACTGCGGATCGTTGCTCGCCAGATACCGCCCTAAAAGTGTCGCATGGGTGGTGAACACCGTGGCCACGGGCAGGAGCCGCCGCAGCACCTCTGGGATGGCCACGGCCGCCATCCACTCGTGAAAGTGGGCGAGGATCGGGAGCGTGGGCAGCCCCACCGCCTCGCGAAAGGCCCCTGGCACATGGCTCCCAGAAGGATCGCGCACCACACCCGCGAGCACGTCCAAAAACTCGGCCACGAGGTACCCAAACAGGACCACGCCATCGACCTCGCCATCGTTCACTGTCTCGATGAAGTGGTCCTTGTAGAGATAGTATTTGTAGCTCGCCAGCCGGTCATAACAGGCGCGGAAATCGATGAGCACGACTTGTGGCCGCCCAGCGATGAGCCAGCGGCCATAGCGAGCCGGAATGCCCCGCTCGCAAAGGAGCTGCGCCGCCCGGCCAAAGGGCCCAGACAAAGGCCGAGGCTCGAACTCGGTCTCGGCGGTCTCGTGATTGTAAGGTCCCACCAAGCAGTAGTTGTCGCCGAATTCCTTCACCACCGAAGGCGCCTTGGAGCGCAGCACCGTGTAGATGCCGCCGAGCTGCCAACACACCTCCCACCCGACTTCCACGAGAAGATGATGACCCGATATCGCCGCCACGTCGCCCATGAACCTAGTGCTCCTTCTTGCGTAAAGCGCGCACCGCCGCCCTAGAGTGCGAGAAAATTGGGTTAGAGGCAAACTGGGGGGAACTTGGGGGGGTGGGAAATCGAGGGATTTCAGGCCGGCGTGTTGTGACTCGCTTTGCGCACGGGCCACGGTTTCTGGCATCTCTCTAGCCTTTCGGACGTCTGTTCCCTCTCCCCCCGCGCACTGGATAGGTTTGGCCAACAACATGCTCGTCGATGTTGCTACGCGCTCAGTCCCGCAAGGGCGCCGAGGAGCCCGACAAACGCCCAGAGAACACCCCGAACACCGCGTCCAAGAGCCGAGCAACCACACCCAGCGCCTTCGCCGCCTGCGGGGCCATCGTCCCCTGGTACGTCGACAATGCGGGCGTCGATGGCTCTCAGGGCAAGTCGGCGGGTTCCTTGTTCAGTCACGAAGTCAGCGGCTGTGAGCCTCGAACCGTTGGATGCGACCTCGAGCTCTGCAGATGGTATCGCCCCTGCGATGTCCTCGAACGCCAAGAAGCTGGGGCGCTCTGGAAGTGCCGTTGAATAATAAGCGAAGCCTTTCGGCAATGGAACAACGAAGCCCTCGTCGAACGGTAACACGCTGGCAAGCTTCTCTTCGGCGTTGCCCTGTCCAATCGCCTGTGAGCGCGTGAGAGTCGATCCCGCTGCGCTGTTGACGCTCACAGCCCAAACAGCCAAAGAATCGGTATGATGATAAGCAACCAGCAGCCTGTCCCCATTCGTTGCTGCCGCGACGTCGCTCGCGTAGGGAAGGTAATCTCCGTCTTCGTCCAGTGCCACTGTCGCGAGCAGGTCGAGCGTAGAATCTCCGTCGGCGTTTTTTAGAATGACGATCCCTTCGCGAGACCCCGTGGTGACGAGCAGGGTCGCGGTCTCTGCCCTCGCGACCGATAGGCGGCATCTGCTGGATTCGTGGGCTCGGGCTTGTCCCAGATGCTCGGCGGAAACAGCGCTGTCATCGAGCCGCGCTAAATCATACAAACACTGGGGACCAATACCTGAGCGATCATCGTCCAAATACGATTCGACCCAAGCGACCCAGAACTCGTCGTCCTTGCCAGTCACCGAGAGATCGACCGCGCCGTCGTGAATTTCCTCTCCCCCCTCGTACTTGTAGGCCACGCCGATGGGCACGGGCGTCTCGTCCAGCAAGGTAGCCGTGGCCAACTCGATGCGACGCGCAAGGATGTCTTGCACCGAGCATCGCGCCTCTTGGGCCACCCATGCAACAAGACATTGGAAACCATTGACAGCAACAGCAAAGCCCTCAGAGTTTGCCGGACCGCGGCCAACGGGCAGGACCTGGCTGTGAACGGCTTCCAGGGAGTCGCCGCGCCACACTCCGGCAAAAAGGTCGTACCCTTCATCGCTTTCTCGGGTATCGAGCCATGCTACGCAAGCGTATGGACCGCTCGATGCAATGCGGGGGGTCCACTCGATGTTGTTGCCCCCAAACAACTCGACGTCTACGGATGCAGCATCGCCCAGGGATCCGCCCGTCTGGGCATCGATGAGAGTGAACCGCATCCCATTGATTGGCTCGTGAAGAGGCATTTGCCAAGGCGAGAACACTCCGAATCCATCGAAGGCACGCACTACGGAACAACGGTTATAGCCCAACGGCGCCTGCTTGAGAGGCACCTGCTCATCCCTGCTCAGGATGAGACGCGCTTCGTCCGTGCCTTCTTCTCCCCAACCGTAGAGGCTTAGAGTGAGAAAATAGGTGCTCGAGAGCGGATCACCCACAAGACGTCCGACCTCTCCGAAATCGAGAAATTTGTCAGGGCAGGTAGAAGTCGCAGCGAGCTCGATGCGGTCCTCGGAGGTCAGGGAGGGAGCTTCGTGACCGAACCAATAAGCGTAAACCGATCCAAAGTCCATCGGCTGAGCGGCAACAATCAGAAAGCTATCGACCGCCGCCGCGAGGCGGGGCCCAAAATTCCAGACGTTCTCAAGAATGAGCCGTTCCCCCGAATCGAAGATCTCACCTTCGCGCCAAAGCACTCGGACACCGGCGAGATTGGCGATCTCGGAATCTCCGTCGTGCATCATCGCGACATAAGCCAGGTTCCCCGAACTTGCCAAAGAAAGACTCCGCGTCACCGTGGGAGCGAAGTCAAGCTCAACCCGATCGAGGCTGATCTGCCTGTCATCGGACCAACTCGCCACCACGAGTTCTACCCCCTCGTCTCGAGCGAGAGCTATACCAGCGGACTCGCCGTCGCCGAAGGCAACCAGGTTGGATACCCCGGCCAAGATCCACTCGGCGCTTGTCTGCAGCTCGCCGAGAGCGATCTCCCCCTCCAAGGCACAACCGACGGTATCGAGCCATCCGAGAAACAGACTCGTGCCCTGAAGCGATAGCGCCAAGACCCCACCATCCGTCGCCACGAGGTCGATTATCGAGCCGGTATCACTTGTTTCTGAATCGCATTTCGAAAACTCCGATTCCCCCTCGCCGGCAGAGAGTATCTGGCGCGGTTGCAAAGACCCATTGGTGAAGCACGTCGCCAACACCGTGTACCCTGAGGGATCATGCACGGCGTGCACCTGCACGAAATCGCCGTCCTCTTTCTCGATGGGAACTTGAGCGGTACGCAGAACCGCTCCCGACTCGTCGACCCAAACTGCCTGGTGCTCGCCAGACTCATCGCGCCAAAGGACGAGTTGCTCCGAGCCACCAACCACCGCCGTGTCGATGGAGAGGGCACCTCGCTCGGAGCCACGGCCATCCACTGGCTCGTTCAGGACTCTGTGTTCTCCCCAGTCGACCGCCAGCGCCGCTCCGTCGGAGCTGGCGCACGCGACTTCGAACACAATCCACAGAGCCGCGAAAACAATGGTCGCACAATTGCTTTTGCTCCGCTCCTCCCATTCATGACTCTTCCTTTTCATGACTCTTCCTGCTCTTTCCCGAGGGCGAAGACCCCTAATCACCGTTGCGTCGTCCATGGTCTTACTTGGTCGTTTTACTTCAGCGCGCACCGATACCTATTGTGGTCCACCAACCAAGCAGCGGGAAAGGATCATCAGGATGATCCCCAAAGCACCGATGCGCAAGCCTTCAAAACCCTTAGCGACGAAAACCGACTTGCTTTATTGTGGCCGACGTGCGAGCCGAACTTCGCGGGTCAGAAAGACGGCGCTTCTCTACGACGAGGTGTGGGAATGGACATGAGCTGGCTCGGTTGGAATGGTTCGGATATCGGCGCGCTGCTATCCATCACGAACCCCATCCTCGCGCTTGCGGCGCTCGTCTCGCTTGGTCTACTCTGGTTCTCATTGCGGGCGACGCGTCGCTGGCTGACCGTTTCGGTCGGCATCTTCTTGCACGCGGTGGCATTGCTTTCGATCGCGTCCTACTTCCAATTCGGCCATTTTCGCTTCGACCGTTACATCAACCCTCACGATGTCTACCACTACTACATAGGCGCCAAGTACTCCCCGGAAGTGGGCTACACGCGCCAGTACTGTGCCTCGGCAGCGGCGGACATGGAAGGACGGCGCCTCCTGGCGGCCAGTGAGATCCGCGATCTTTCCAATTACAAATACATCAAGGTCGATCAAATCAACGACAAGCTCGAGAGCTGCAAGGCGCGGTTCAGCCCCAGCCGCTGGGAGGAGTTCAAGCGGGACATCGAGGCGTTCCAGGATCTCGTACCGACGTGGAAATGGCAGGCGATGCTGAAGGACAAGGGCTACAACGCCACGCCAGCTTGGACCTCGATCGCGTCGCGGATCGCCAACCTCGTCCCCATCGATACACCTTGGGGTCGAGGCATCATCGTCTCCATCGATCTCTTCCTCCTCGCTTTGATGTTCGCCGGGATAGGCTGGGCGTTCGGATACAGGGCGATGCTCCTTGCCGTGGCCTTCTTCGGCATCAACTACTTCACGAGCTGCGTGCACATCAAGGGCGCCTTCATGCGCTTCGACTGGCTCGTCACTCTCGTGCTATCGGTCTGCGCGGCCCGCAAGGAACGCTTCAAGACCGCCGGCGTACTGCTCGGGCTCTCCACTGCCTCGCGATTTTTCCCCGCGGTGTTCGCTTTCGGGCCGCTCGTCTTGCTGGTGCTCGGAGCATGGAAGACACGGAAGCTCGATAAACAGCTGGTGGGCTTCGCTGCCGCGCTTGTCGCCACCTCAGTGCTCGTCGTCGCGGCCACAGCCCTCGATTACCGAGGGGTTGAGCCGTGGCAAACCTTCTTGCACAAGATGGGACTGCACAATGGCGACTTCTCGAGCTCGCGGGTTGGGTTCAAATACGTCTTTGTCCATTTTCTGATCGGTGACGTCGGT
>JALOQD010000391.1 GCA_025453525.1 Myxococcota bacterium | reverse complement strand
GACTCGTGCACCCGTCCATTGCCCAGGTCTACGATTTTGGCGAGGACAAGAACACCCTCTACCTCGTCATGGAATACGTGCCTGGCGTCTCTCTGCGCGGCCTGGATTCCAAGCTGCCGCCTCTCATCGCGGCTCGGGCCATCAAAGACGTGTGCCTCGGCCTGCACGCGGCCCACGAGCTCCAGGACATGTCCGGCGCGCCGCTGGGCGTGGTGCACCGCGACGTGAGCCCTGAGAACCTGATGTTCACCTTCGAAGGCGCTATGAAGATCCTCGACTTCGGCATCGCCTTGGTCCGAGACCGGCAGGCTCAAGAGACGGTGCTCGGCCACATCAAGGGCAAGCCGGCTTACATGTCTCCAGAGCAGGTCAACAACGAGCCCATCGATAGGCGGAGCGACATCTTTTCTGCTGGCATCGTGCTCTACGAGATCCTCACCGGTCGTCCGCTGTTTACCGGCCCGTCCATGCTCGCGCTCGCACTGGCCGTCACTTCTGCGCAGGTCCCGAGACCCTCGGCGCTCGTGCCCGAGATCCCTTCTGCCCTGGACAATATCGTGCTGCGGGCGCTGTCGCGAGAGAGAGACAACCGCTACGAAACAGCCGCGGCCATGGCCAATGAGCTCGAGCTCTTCATGGCGCAGGAGCGCCCCATCAGTCTCGAAACGTTCGCGCGCAGGGAGCTTGCGAGCTTGCACGAGCAGCACCGCGACTGGTTGAGCCGAGTCGTTGGGAGTCGAACCTCGGTTCCTTCTGCGTTTTTGCTGGGTCGTCCCGAGGGAGTGCCCACGGCTATCGCGCCAGCGGCTTCGTCGCGCCCTCCGAGCATGATGCTCCTGAAAACACCGGAGCCACCAACGCAAAATGCTTCCATTGCGAAGAGGCCTCGCTCTCGCGCGTTCTTGCCCGTTCTCCTGGGGCTCGGGGTGGCGCTCATCGGCGCGGCCGCGATCGTGGCGATTTCAACGCGAGAGCCTCGCACCGCTGCGCCGGCAAAAGCATGCGGTCTTTCCCCTGGGACCTTTGCCGAGCGCCCCTCCGAGATGCCCGACATGTCGTTCCCAAAGCTGCCAGGAGCACCTTTTGTGGCGCTATCCCCAGCCATCGCCAAACCCGCCAAACCCCCACTCAAGCACTCGCCCTCGCTCAAAAAAGCTTCGCCGCGTCCTGCTGCGGAGAGCCTGCCGCCCGTGGAGGAGGGCAAGCTGACCTTGGGCGCCACGCCTTATGCTTGGGTGCGTATCGATGGCAGGATGGTGGGTAGCACGCCCCTCATGGGGCTCACCCTGTCGGCCGGAGAGCATCAGATCGTTCTCATCCGCCCAGACGATGGTACGGTACGCCACCAAGAGACGGTGACCATCCCGCCAGGCGGACACGAGCACATGCTCATCAAGTAGAAAGGGGAGGGCGACGGGGTTTGGGCGCAAGAGGTCGAGGTGGATGATCAATCGAGCATCGGCACGCACACGCCCATCGGACGCTCAGGGAAGCACTCGCCGCTGACTCCATCGCAGGGATCCTTCGAGTCGGCCAGAGCGCAGAACTCGTATTCTTCGCAATCCGCGTCGCTCAGGCACGTCCACTGTCCGCCGTTCAAGCACATCTCGAACTGGACGTTGCACTTCTCCGTGCAAGGGTCGTACGGCATGCCGCAGTCGCAATAATCGAGGTTCGGGTCGCAGGCGCAGTCGTACACCGGGCACTGCATCAAACATTCGTTGAGCTGCCTTTCGCATTCGTTCGGCTGGGTGTCCGGAACGCAGGTGCCAAGTTCCGGGGGCATGCAGTCGACATCCGCGGGGCAATCGTACCAGTAGCGCTCGCAGTGGAAGCCGCTGCTGCAGTCTTGGTCGGACCTGCACTCGCCGTTGTTGTTGTTCACGCATTGGTCGTACTGGACGTAGCACTTGTCCATGCAGGGATCGGAGCAGTCGCAATCGGTGTTTGGCGGGCATTCGCAGGGTATCGCCGGCATGGGCGGACACATCGTGAGGCATTCTTGGAGCTGCTTGTCACACTCGGTCGGCTGGACGTCCGGCACACACATGCCGACTTCTGCGGGCATGCACTCAGCGCCTTGTGGGCAATCGTAGAACTCGCAGTGGAAGCCGACCTGGCAAGGTTTGTCGAACCGGCACTCGCCGTTGACGTTGCCTAGACAGCGGTCGTACTCCTCCCAGCAGAAGGTTCCGCAGTCGGCGTACATGGGCGCGCACTCCTTTGTAGTTCCATCCTCTGAAACGCTGCAGTCCCACACTCCACAGTTCGTCAGGCATGCGTCGAGCTGCTTTTCGCAGTCATTGGGCTGCTGGTCCAAAACGCACACGCCCGAGGGAGCCATATCAGGCGCGTCCTTGTTTGAAGAGGGCTCGGTCTGACCGTATCCCACGAACTCGCAATGATAGCCGGGATTGCAGTCCTTATCGCTCCAGCATTGCGCCTCGAGACCCAGGCATTGCTCGTATTGCCAGAAACAGCTGTCGATGCATGCGCCGTTGTCGATCTCTCTGGGAGAGGTGGGGTCTTGCGACCAGGCCGAACAAGAGCTCACACAATCTTTGAGCTGTGTCTCACAGGTGTTGGTTGTACAACTGATACACACTTCGTAATCCGCACGACAGTTGTCGATGCAGCTGTTTTCCGAATCGACGGGCATGTCGCCGGGCCATCCGGGTGAGGTCTCTACCGCGTCGCCGCAAGTGCTGTTGTCACAGGTCGCAAGGCACTGCGCGAGCGCAGCGACGCAGTCTGTGTCGACAACGGGGTCGGTTCCATTCGGGCCCCCAGGCAAGCCCTCGGGATCGGGCAAGTCGCACGCCGCGGCCAAAACAATCGCCGATGCCAGGAGGAACCACACGAGGTTTTGATAAGCGCGCGTCATTTCCGTCTCCTTTGGGTTTGAGCGCGTCCAGCTTTGGACTCGCTTCGGTTGTTGTCTGGATGTTCAAGCATACGGCATGCCAACCCATGCTCATTAACAGATTTACAGTCTTTTCAGATAGTTACATGCGCCAACCACCATGACGCTCGCGCGGTAAGCCATCTGCGGATAGCACCCCCCTTGGGCCACCCTGTTGCACCTGCCATCTTGCGGTGGCGTTTAATTGAACGACGTCAGCGGAAGGAGCCACTGACCTTGGTCGGTTCGTCGTAAGTGGCGACTCCCACGATGATGCCCGTGCCCGCGGCCACTACCAGGGCGCCGATGGACCATACCCACCACTTGCGGTACCAGGGTTCGGGTTTCACGTATGCGAGGGACAAGCGATAAGGACTCGACGGGCCAGCCACCACCAGCACCTCGTCGCCATTTCGATCGCTCGCCACGAGGAACAGCTCGAGGGTTTCGTCTTTGGCCATCCGGGGCGCAATGGCCGGCACGGTAAAGATGGCGGTTTCCCCTTGCTTGGGGAGCATGAGGGAATGTGGCTCGAACGGCTTGTCGCCTGCGAGGCGGGCATACAGAACCCCACTTGCCAAAAAGGCCTTGGGGTCAGCGAGCACTTGAATCGATATGCGAATGGGCATGTCGAGCTTGAGTCCGCTCTGCCAACTGAGGTGCACCTCGGGCCGGGCGCGCTCGCTCGCGGCCTGTCGCGCCTCTTCGAACACGAAGGTCACCTTGGGTGAGAGCGTGTAGCTGATGGCATACCCAGGATCGAGCGCCAACAACATGTCAAAGGCGCTCAATGCCCCCGGCTTTTGCTCGAGGTAGATGTTGGCGACTCCAAGGAGCTCGAAATAGCGCAGGTGCTCTCGATGCAGGAAGGCGCCGTTTGCGCGTGCCTGCGCTAGGGTCGAAAGCGCTTTGTCAGCCTCGAACGCAGAGAGCTCCTCAGCGGCCTGGTCGAGCAGAGCCTGCACCGAGCGCGGGTTTTCGCCGGTCTGTGCTTGTGCAGCAGAAGAGACGAAAAGGACGAGCGCCGCTTGGACCGTGACCCTGGCGAAGACAGACATAGAGGTAAGTGAACGTGATCGCGAGGCAGGATGCAAGCTTGTGTTAGATCGGCACGCTCTGGCAACCGAACGTAGAGCTGACCACCGCGCATCCGCCGTCTCGAACCTTGGCGCAGGCCTTGTCGCACAGGCGCAGTGTATTGCTGTCCACCCAGTCCCAGCCATGCCCGTTCGCGCATCCCTCATCCAGTCTAATGACGTTGCTCTGTCCGGGCTCCTCCTCTGCCGAGCCCTTGCAGTAGATATTGACGAGCGCTGGATCTCGGGAGGCGCTTATGGGCAAATCGTCAAAAGACAGCTCGAATTCGCACGAGGCCACCTTTTGGGTGATGGTCTCGAGGGTCGAAACGAACGACGCCGTATCTGTCGCCGGATAGTACTGGTTCGTCCCGCCCGCTGTGGGTGACCCGCAGGTAACTGCTATCGCCAATGTGCACGTGCGCACCGGTCCGGCCACCAACTTCCCCGCTTACGGCATTGCCACCACCGGCGCAACCGGTCGGGTGATCGGAGTGAGCGAGGATGGGCTGTGGTGGGTGGTGCGCCTCAACCCGCAGAATGTGGGTGCAGGCTA
>JALOQD010000107.1 GCA_025453525.1 Myxococcota bacterium | reverse complement strand
CCACTGCTTTTTTTTGAGAACCACTCTTCCCGTCGGCCTTGTGCATGGAATTCGTTTGAAAAATCCTCAACTCATGTCACCTTTTATACGCTAAAACTAGAAGGCTCTAAGAAGGCTCTCAAAGGTCCCCCCACTCGACTTTTTCCGGTCGGTGATAAGGACGAGGAGGCAAAGGCGTTGTTCCATGCGTTCACCGTGTGTCTGGCGTTTCTGTCCGCAGCCGATGCGCGCGCGGCTGCGGCTAGAGAGCCCACGGTGACGTCAAGCGACGAGTTGCGGAGGGAGTCGCAAGGCTCCTCCGGCGTGGGGGAAGACTCTGGACCTTTGCGCTCTTGCCTAACTTCGAGCTGCACCGACGACCTCGATCCGGCGCCCAATTGGATGGAGGCGGATACGAACGAGGAGGCCTGCGTCGGCAAATCGCCGGCATCGATGGTCGAAGCCTCTCCTTTCGAGGACATCGGCTTGGGGGCCTCATTGCCGCCCTTTGTCTCCGATCCTGCCTTGGCTCCTATCCTCGAGCCCAGGAACAGGCACAAGCTGGACAGCGAGACGCGCTCCATTCCGGCCGAAGATCGACCCGGCACGGTCATTAAAACCATCGTTGGGCTTCTTCTCCTGATGTTTCTCGCCTACCTCGGCGGCCACAAGCAGGTGCTCGAATGGGAAAGACGCTTGGGCATCGCCCAGGTGATCACCGCGGGCCTTCCCTTCATCGTTTTAGGGATGATCGCGCGAATGCCTTCGGTGGGCATCCTCACTGATCCGGTTCTGACCGAGCTTAGCCCTGTGCTCCGAATTGGACTGAGCTCAGTGGGCTTTGTCGCGGGATTTCGTTTCAACGCGAACAAGTTTCACGGTCTGCCCAAAGGCACAGCCAGCGTGACGGCGCTCGTCACCCTTCTTCCCGCAGCGACCGTGGTGGGCGCAACAGCGCCGCTGTTGCTCTTGCTGTCGAGCCAGACGCTGAGCGCGAGCTTGCAAGACCCAGTGTTCATTCGCGATGCGCTCATTCTCGCCACATGCGGCGCCATGACGGCTCGCTCTGCCGTGCGATGGCTGGACGCCCAAGGTCAGGATGGGCTGGCCGGACGGATCATTCGCCTCGAGGAGCTCGCCGGTGTGCTCGGGATAGCGTTTATCGCCTCCTTTTTCCGACCCGCAGACTTGGAGTCAGGATGGCAGATTCCCTATGTCGCCTGGTTTCTCATCACCATTGGTCTAGGCGCCACTTTGGGGATCATCTTTTATTCGATTCTTCAGTGGACGCCCCGCGGGCCGGACTTTCTCGCCATGACCTTGGGCGCCATTTCCTTTGCAGCCGGGGCTGCCGGTTACCTTCACCTCTCGTCCGTTGCCGTGGCCTTTATCGCGGGCGTTATGCTCGCCAATTTTCCCGGGACCTTTCAACCGCGTTTGCTCCAAATGCTCAAGCGTCTCGAGCGGCCCATCTATTTGGTGTCCCTCTTTGTCATCGGAGCGCTATGGCAGGTCGACGACTGGCGGGGATGGGCGCTCATGCCGGTTTTCATGGCCTCGCGACTTTTTGGAAAATGGCTTGCCGCGACCGTGGCCGGCAGGCGGGCGAACATGCCTGTCACCGCGGTTGAAAGCCGGGTTTTGGCGATTTCGCCCATCGGCACCCTCGCCATCGCGATCGTCGTAAACGCGCAGCTTCTGTATCCGGGCGGCTCCATTTCTCTCATCGTCTCGGCCGTGATCGGCGGGGGCGTTCTCACCGAGGCCTTTGTGCAACTGGCAAGCCGAAGCTCGTTCCGCATTGCGCATCTCCCCTATGACCATCCGCTGTACGTCCCCATGGGCGACATGGATTCAGTCAGTGAAATGCCAACGGAGAAAAGACCATGAACGCCATCGTCGTGGTCGTCCTGTTTGCCCTGATGCAGGCGCTCCGATCGTTTGGCGACGAGTCCGTGTCTGGCGGCGTCGGCGTGGCCCTGGCTTTTGGCTACCTGCTCCTTTCGGGCTATTTCGTTGGACGCATTTTCGCCAATCTCAAGCTTCCACGACTCACGGGGTACATCGTTACTGGCATTGTCACCGGCCCCGCTGTCCTGAACCTCGTGGACCGCAGCGCCGTGCACGGGCTCGAGATCTTGAGCGGCATGGCTATCTCGCTCATCGCTTTGACGGCTGGCACCGAGCTCGATCTCCGCAGCATGCGACCGCTTCTGAAATCCATTCGCTGGATCACCATCACGGGTGTCCTTGGCACAGCCATGCTGTTGTCTGGTGCTGTCTTTGTCGCGAGTCCCTGGCTCGAATTCATGACGTCCATGAACCTGCACGAGGTCATCGCCGTGTCCGTGGTGATGGGGGTCGTCATGGTCGCGCAGTCACCTGCCGTGGTGGTGGCGCTCAAAAACGAGTTGAAAGCAGACGGCCCAGTCTCTCGTACGGTGCTCGGCATTGTGGTGCTTGCCGACCTGGTGGTCATCTTGCTCTTTGCCATGGCTTCGACGGTGGCCAAGGCCATCCTCGGCACGAGTGCAGACCTGCTCGGAACCATCGGTGCGCTCGCCTGGGAAATCATAGGGTCGCTCAGTATTGGCGCTGTCCTGGGCGCTGTGCTTGCCCTTTACATGAAGAAGGCAAAAACAGGGGAGACGCTGTTCCTCCTCACCGTGGTCTTCATCATCGCCGAGGTGGGAAAGCGTCTGCATCTCGATCCATTGCTCGTATCGCTCGGCGCGGGCATCCTCATTCGCAATGCCACGAAGTTCGGAGAAGACGTCCACAAGCATATCGAAGCGTCCTCATTGCCGGTCTATATCGTCTTTTTTGCCCTTGCCGGAGCGACGCTGCATCTGCATCAACTGATGGTCGTGGGCCTGCCTGCTTTGGTATTCGTTCTGACTCGCGGTTTCGGATTGATTTATGGAACTCGGCTGGGAGCGAAGATCTCGGGTGCACAGGACTCGGTGGTGCGCTACGCAGGCTATGGCCTGCTTCCTCAGGCAGGTCTCGCCATTGCTCTGGCCATGATGTTCTCCAAGACCTTTCCCGAATTCGGATCTGAAGCCGGAACCCTCGTCCTCAGTGTCGTCGCCATCAACGAGCTCGTGGCTCCAGCGCTGTTCCGAAACGCTCTTTTCCAATGCGGTGAGGTCGGTCAGCACTCGGTCGACCCCTCGTTTATCGAAGGCGAAACCGGGGAAACTTAACAAGCGCGAGGCTGAGAGCTTGTGAAAAAATCTCCTCGGTCGCATTTCGGCCGAATTCGGGCGTTCGCTGCGTTGCTTCTCCTCGACGTATCGACAAATACGCCTCGTCGTCGCGCCTTGCGATCACACCGAATTCGTCTCGAACTGCTCGGTCGGAGATTCTTTCACAAGCTCTGAGAGCTTCAGGCCGTCTCTTTGACGCATTCGAACCTGTCATGGCGCTGGAGACGATGGGGAGCCGGGGCATGGCTGTTAGCAGCTGTCGCGACGATTTCCCGAGGTACTAGATCAGCGCCCACAAATGCTCTGGCCAAGTGGTTTTCGCGCTGAAGGCGCGGTGGCGTAAAGCCTCGGCCTTCAGGCCGAGGTCTGCAAAGACGGATTGTTTCTTCTTCTTCTTTCGCAATCCCGCGCTGAAGGCGCGGCGCTTCTTTCCCGCACCGCGCCTTCAGCGCGGAAGAAAGAAGAAGAGAAGAACGAATATGGGTGCGCGGGCCAACCTCGGCCTCAAGGCCGAGGCTATATGCCACCGCGCCTTCGGCGCGAAGAGGGCCTTTCCGTACCAAGCTACTCCCCCACCCCAAGCTGCTAACAGCTATGGGGAGCCGGGGAGGTGCTGCGCGAGGCTTGCGGTCAGTTCGGCAGCAGCGACCCGCGAGGCGTTTTCCGACCACACCTGAACGACGAGCAACAGGTCCGTGGGCTCTGCGCCTTTTTCGACGAGCACGATAGAACCCGTGGCGCGGTGTGGACACAAGAGGCCCACTCTTCTGGCTCTCTCGAGATCGGCGGGCGTCACCGGACTTCCCAGTCGTGCTGTGACGCTCACCGGCATGCTGTTGTGAACGCGGGCGACGTTGAGCGGGTGCTCACCGAGCAAACGGTTCGGCAGCAGAGCGGATGACCCGTCGGGCTTGCGGATCTCCACCTGAGTCAGGCCGATCTCCCGCACGATTCCCACATTCCCAGCCACCTCTATGCGATCTCCGACTCGCAGTTTGCGACGCAGAGTGAGGCTCGCGCCGATGATGGCCGCGTGGATGTGTGGTGCGGCGATGAGCCCACAGACGGCCACGAGGAGCACAGCGGCAAAGGAAAACGTCAGCGGCGCGACCTTGGCCACAGCTCCGCTCGCGAGGCCGATGACCACCAGGATAATAGCGATTCTGGCGAGCTGTTCCCACATGGACAGCCTGCGATCGACATCGAGCCCGAGTCGCCAAGCGAGGCGTACCGCGAACGTGACAGCCTTGGCGATGAGCGTGGCGATGGCGATGACCAGGCCCAGCATGAGGATGGACTCTAGGCTCCACAAAGAGGCGAGGTCCGAGGTCTCTTGATTGAGCGTGGAGAGCAGTGAGAGCTCCCCGCCCTCCTGCTTGTCGATCGTACAACCGAGAAAGAGGGGCGGAAGGAAGAACGCGAGTCGAGCTCTCTTGCGCATCAAAACACTCCCAGCTCTTTGAGCCCCTGCAGCACGAAGGGGCGCACGGTTTCGGGTACCCGCAGGAGTCGCGGGTAGGTCGGCAGTGGTTCGATAAGACCACTCGCCTGCAAGAAGCTCAAGTGGCGCCGCATGAGCGAGGGCGCGCTTCGAAGCAGCGTGGAAAGCTCATCGTTGCTCATGGGGCCGAAACGACACAGGTGCACGAGCGCTCCCACGACCTCCGCGGGGATCGCCCGCAAGAAGGGCAGGGCGATGCGGAGAGTCAAGTGGATGTGGGGATGGATCGAGCCTTCTTGATCGAGGTTCAAGGACGAGAGGTACAAGGTGTAGGCGCGCGACAAGTTGCCCTCGCTGATATGCGCGAGCAGCTCGAAATAGATGGCCTTCTCGTCCGTGCGCCGCAGTCTCGCCGCTAGCCGGCTGAGCGATGTCGTGGTGAACCTCATCCGCCTTCCGCTGAGCGCGTGGCGACGTTCGATCGCCTCGCGCAGCTCGACGGAGCTTAGCGGCCGCAATCGGACGACTCGAGAGAACGCCTGCTCGAGCCCCACGGCCTGGGACAAGAGAGCGGCCGCGGTCTCTTCGACGGAGATGATCCAGAACGCGGTGTCGCGGCTGGCCACGATGAGCTCTAGAAACTTCTCCAGGCGGCTCAAGCCTTCGAGGTTGGGAGTGAACCACTGTTCCAGGTCGTCCACCATGATCGTCGTCGGCGTTTCGGCGAGCGCCGCAAGCACGGACAATGCGTTTGGCGCAACGCCGAGCTCGATGGCAATGGCCGCTACGAGCCCTACTTCTCGCCGCCACTCGAGGGGGTCTGGTCGCAGCAGGCGTGGAGCGCTCGTCTCGAGCTCGTAAAGGTTGAGAAGCGAGGTACGACCAGAGCCGTGAGCGCCGATCAAGAGGGCCGAGCCCGAACCCGCAGTGAGCCAAGTCCTCTCGGTTGCAACGATGCTGCGCAGCTGGGCCTCGTGGGCCACGGCCAGTCGGTGCTCGCGCACAGGCGCAAGCGAGAACAGCTTAACGTAGTCGAGCGGGATTTCCCTCGGAGCGCTCAGCCCGTCCAGGTAGTCCTTGATCTCCTTGGCGTCGAATCCGGCGGCCGCGACTCGTCTGCGGACATCCTGAGTGATTTGGCTGTCCTGAAGCTGACCCCAGGTCTCTTTCACGCGCTGGCGCAGCTCCTTCAGCCTGGTCCGCATGGGCCGCACGGTCCCGCGGGCTCGCAAGGCTGCGCGTTGAATCCAGCCAGTGAGATCCGCGCTCGTGGACTCTCCGGATGCGGCCATATCGAGGAGCTCGTCGATGGCGGTTCGTTTTGCGGCCGTGATGCCGTGTTCGGCCGAGGCAATGACCCCTTCAAGGGCGACGATATGCTCATCCAGGGTGTGCAGGGCCCGCTCGAAGGCTCCCCGAACGAGCTGCGGATCCGGGTGAGCTTCAGCGGCGGCTGTGCTCAGGGCGTGGCGACCTATGTCCATCGCGTCTCGGAGGCGTCCCGAAGTGAGCGCCACGGTCGAGGTCAATCCGCGGACCTCTGAGTCGATGCTCGGCAGCATCTGCTCCACGAGAATCTCGTGGGCTCGGTTTTGTACAGCCACCTTGCACAGGCGCAGCTCCTTGGGGTTTTGCACCAACGGGATTTGTGTCGCCCGGCGCGGCAGCATGAGAGACTGCGGCAGCTTCTCGATGGAAACGCGTGCTTCCATGGCCAAAATATGGGCCGAGGAGGCGGAGCGCAGGCGTGCCGCTGCTCGCTCGAGCACTCTCTGGTCCCTTTCGTCGCCGGTAGCCGCAAGCTTTGCGTTGAGGCGCTCACAGAAGGATGTCTCCAGTTCCAAAGCCGGTTCGGGCAGCTCCGAAATGATGTCCACGAGCCGAGCTCTTGCCGCGGAGACGATTTGCTCGATGGCCATGAGCGCTTCGCCTGAAGGTTTGAGCACCGAGGCTTGCAGGGACTCGGTGAGCCGCTGGTCGAGCTCTGCAATCCCGATGCGCAAGGCGAGCTCTCCGTACGCGGCCTGTCTCACCACGGGCCAGTGCTGGGCGTCCTCGGCGAGGCGGTCCAGGTTTGCGCGAACGGCTGGCTCGATGTCTGCGAGCCTGGGCGCTTTCTGCGTAAAGCATGGCGAGTCGATGAGCAGCAGGGGATTGGTCAGCTCGCCGATGGCGCCTGCCCATGCGGCGTCGATATCCAAGCGCCATCGCTCCGTGATGGTTGCGAGTCTCGATGCCGTGGCTTTCGTTGTCTCGGCAGCGGTGCTCTGTCGCGCGGCAAACGCCCCAAGGTCGATGAGGATGCCCGCCTCGGTTCTGTACCACAGGTCGAAAAGCCGGGCTGCCAGGGCAGCGCAGCGGGGTTCGAAATGGAATCGCCATAGCAGCCGCAATGGAATCGACCGGTTGGGCTTGCGCATCCCCGAGAAGAGTCGACGGACCGCCGCGAGTCGCTTGCGAGTCTTGAGCTTGGGAGGATCCGTGGGCTGTGGCTTGGCGAGATTCTGAGACAAGGGGACGACGAAGCGTTCTGGCGCTCGCCGGAGACACCCTCGCAGCTCCCTGAACAGCTCATGGCATAGGATGGCGCGCTCATCTTCGGGCATCGCGCGGTGTTGCTCGGCAAAGGAACGCAGTCTGCGCTGCTCGTCTTCGAGTTGAGGAGCTTGAACGATGAGCGACACGGATTGACCAAGAGCCTTGGACCACGGTTGGAGCGTCGATTCGAGGACTCGATCCACGACGAGGTCGAGCTCGTGCAGCATGGTGCGCACAGTGGCGGAGAGCCTCGGATCCTCTCCTGCAGAAGCGATGGCGCTCACCCTGCTCTCCAGCTTTGCCCTGCCACCTTGGAGCTCGGTGTCCGTTTCCTGCGCGGTATCCGATGGCGCGCTCGAGGCCTCTTCTTTTTCTCGAGCTTCTCCACATCGCCACAGGATGTGGCGCAGTGTGATCGGACCGACGAGCAGGTTGAGCGCCATTGTGGCCATGACCAAGGTCAGGAGCTGTGCGCCGATCTCCGGTAGTCGCTGCGCGGCGAGTGTGACAAGTCCAAGGGTCAGGCCAGCCTGGGGGAGGTAGCCGAGCCAGGCGCCGCGTCGAATGAGCGCGGTCTCGCCGCCGACTCTGCCGCCTATGTTCGATGCGATGGCATACACGCCGGCGCGAAGGAGGAAGAGTCCCAAGGCGACGGGCAGCACCGAAACGACATGGCGCAAGTCGAGGCTGGCCCCGGCCGTCGTGAAGAAGACCACGAACACCGGCAAGGAGACCAGGGAAAGCGTGGTCCTTAGCTTTTCCTCCTTTGGGGAGAAGTTGCGCACCACGAAACCCGCGGTGGCAAACACCAGCAGCAACTCCAGATGGAGCAGGCGGCCTGCTTCGGCAGTCGAGAGAATCATCGCCGCCACGAACAACAGCATCTCGGCCTTGACGTAGCGCAAGTAGAGAATCAAAAGAGCGCCCACGAGCACGCCGGCAACGAGAGACCCGCCGAGCTCCCACGCAAAAAGCCCAAGACCGCTCGACCATTGCGCGTCACTCGTTCCTCCGAGCTGCGAACGCCCAATGGCGATCACAGCCGCGAGGGAGGCGATGAGGACGATGTCTTTGAGAACCGCGGCGTTGAGCGCAAGGCTCATCATTCGGCCCTTGGCGCGCTCTTCCTTCATGATCGCCAGCGCGACGGCCGAAGAGGTTCCAATCGACAATACGCCGAGCACGAGGCTCATGGTGATGACTTCGGCCTCGGACCCAAGGCCGATGAGGTGGAACGACGACTCGACCAGATAGAACGTCCAGGCGATGAGGCCGATCCCGAGCCCAACCTTGACGGCGATAGTGGGCAGGAGCGTGCGCAGCACGGCGCGCATGGAGCGCAGGTCCATCTCCAGTCCCGCGCCCAGGGCGATGAGTCCCAAGGCCAGGGTGTTGAACAGGCGCATCTGGTCTACGACGAGGGCTGACAAGATGTTGGCAAGGGAGGGACCGAGGACCACGCCGGTGACAACAAAGCCCGTGACGCGCGGTAACCGAAACCGCGAACCGAGCTCGCCGAGGGTGAAGGCGGCGAGAAGCACAAAGCCGATAGCCGCCAGGGATAGGGTGCCGGGGAGGGCGTTGCCGCCGACTCGCAAGGCATCCATTCCGAGCATGAGTCCGAGCAACGTGGCGATGACGACGACTTTTCTCATCGCTTCCATGCCTCAGGGGTAAAAAGCGCGAGCAGCGCAAAAATTTCGAGACGGCCAGCTATCATGCAAAAGACGAGCACGAGCTTGCCCAGCTCTGGCACGACCGCGTAGCTTTGCGAGGGACCGACGGCGCCGAAGCCAGGACCGATGCTGGACAGACAGGCAATGCTCGCGCTGGCTCCGCTCTCGATGCTCATGCCCATGGCCACGAGGGTGGCCGTGGCTGCTGCGAAGATGAAACCGAAGGTGGTCGTGTAGACGGCGATGTCGTGCAGGATGTCGCTTCCCACCACGGTGCGCCCGAGGCGGACGACGGTCACCGAGCTCGGCCGCAGGGTCGAGCTGATGGCGTTGACGCCGAGCTTGAGCAGCACCCACACGCGGGACGCCTTGAGGCCTCCGGCCGTGGACCCTGCGCAGCCGCCCATGAACATGGAGACGAACAAGAGAAACCGGGCGAGGTCCGGATAGGTGTCGAAGTCCTCGGTCATGAAGCCCGTGGTGCTGGTCACTGCGGCGGTCTGAAACGCCGCGGCGCGCACAGCGCCAAGGACATCTGGATGTCTGTCCCGTATGCACAACAGCACCACCAGGATGATGAACGCATTGTAGGCGAGATAGAACCGCACCTCGAAATTGCGCCATAGCTCCCCTGGCCGGCCGGTGAACGCCGTGTAGTACAGACCGAAGTTCAAGCCGGCGATGAGCATGAACACAATGCAGATCCATTCAATGACTGGGCTATGGAACCAGCCAATGCTCGCCGTGTGGGTTGAGAAACCGCCAGTACCCAGTGTGGAGAAGGCGTGGCATACTGCGTCGAAAGGCGACATGCCTGCCAAGAGGAACAGCCCGCAGCACAGCCCGGTCAGTCCTGCGTAGATCCACCAAAGAGCCAGGGCCGTCTTTTGAATCCGAGGGTTGAGACCTTCGGAGATCGGTCCTGGCACCTCGGTGCGAAACAGCGACTTGGCGCCGACCCCGAGCTGGGGAAACACGGCGACGAAAAGAACGACGATCCCCATTCCGCCGATCCAGTGACTGAGACAGCGCCAGAGGTTGGTCGCTCGAGACAGGGGGTCCACGTCGGCGATGACGGTCGCTCCGGTCGTGGTGAAACCAGAGACCGCTTCGAAGAGCGCCGAGATGGGGCTGGCAATCGCGCCCTCGACGACGAACGGCATTCCGCCGAGCACGCCCAAGCACACCCAGGCGAGTCCGACGATGCCCAGGGCGTCCTTGCGATGCAAGGCGGTCGTAGCAGCGCTGCGACCCGCCAGCCCCAGGACGAGGCTCATGGCTAGGGTGGCGATGAGAGTGACGAGGTACGCCCACATGGCGCGGGAAATGCCGTCGTACACGGCGAGGAAAAGGGGCGCGAGCAACGTCATCGCAACGAGCAGCAGCAGCTGCGCGGTGATCCGTGCCACGACCCGCGGGTTCATCCTCGACCTCCCACCTTGTGCATTCGCCGCACCACGTCCGGGACCATGGTGAGCGGACAGGCCACTACGAGACGATCGCCGAGGGCGAGCCGCGGGGATTCCTCGGCGAAAAGACACGCATTGCCCCGCGCCATGGCCACGACATAGCTATCCGGTGGCAGCGCGATATCCTTGAGAAAGAGGACCGAGGAGGGTGGCGATTCGATCGCGATTTCGACCAAGGCGTGTCCGGTGCCGGTCACCATCGAGTGAGCGCCTGTCTTGCGCGTGGGCGCGAGCCAAGATGCGATGCGGGCGATGACCTCGTGGGGTCCGACAGCGCCTCGGAGTCCGAGATGCGCGTAGACGTCCGAGTATCCTGGCCGGTGCACGAGGGCCACGGTGCGCGGCACACCAATGTCCTTGGCGAGGAGCGACACCATGAGGTTCACCTCGTCGGCCTTGGTGGCAGCCACGAGAAAGCTCGCGTCTTCGATGCGCTCGTCGCGCAAGAACGACAGGGACGTTCCGTCCCCATGGACGATCTCCGCCTTGGGTAGGAGCGCCGCGAGCTCTTCGCACCGATGGCGATCCTGCTCGACGAGCTTGACGTCGATGAAGGCGCCGATGAGCAGTCGAGCGGTGGACAGACCCACCTCTCCACCGCCCACGACCACGGCGCGGCGACGATCCTTGCCGTGACTCAGTCGCGACAGAGACGCGGCGACGGCCGCGGGCGGACCCGTCAGGACGAGCGCATCGTCGACCTCGAGGAGTGGGATCTCGGCCGCAAGGCGAAGCACGCCATCTCGAACCACCGCCGGAATGGAGACGCGATCGCCGTGTCGCACTTCGACCACGCGCTTGCCCGAGAGCTCAGAGTGCGCTGTGACCGGCATCACACAAACCTGCACGGCATTGGCACACAAGTGGCCGACGTAGACCGCGTCCTGCTGTTCCACCAGGCGCAGCAGCTCTTCACTGACGAGTCGCGCGCCGCAGAGCAGGGAGTGAATTCCGAGCACACCGGCTTCCACGCCAGCCTCGCCCTGCAAGAAATGGGGATCGTCGACCCTGGCGGCCGTGCGTCGAGCTCCGAGGCTGGCGCAAAGACCTGCGGCTACGATGTTGACGGCGTCGTCTCCGGTCACGGCCACGGCCAGATCGGCCCGTTCTATCTCGGCTGCCGCCAACACCGAGCGATGCGTCACATCTCCGTGGACAGTGAGCACGTCCAGGCTCTCCTCGGCCTTGGCAAGCGCGCCCTTGTCCCGATCGACGAGAACGATATCCGTGCCCACGCTGGACAGCTCGCGACAGACATGCGAGCCCACCTCCCCAGCGCCCAGCACCACGGTTCTCATGACCGGGTCTCCTCTTCGAAGTCCAGGCCGAGCTTGGTATCGAGCTGGTCTGCATCGAGCTCCGAGGCATCGATGAGCACTTCCCGCAATCGCCGCCACGCGAAGAGATTTCCCAAAAAGACGCCGACCAGGACCGTCGTCAGCGCGATCGAAGCAAAGGCGTCGAACGCCTGGGCCAGCACCACGGCTATCGCCACCGGGAGAGTCCCCTGCGCGAGCAAACCATCGGCGAGACGACGAGTATCGATGGGCTCGTCCACGACCGCGCGGGCCGAAAGGTTGGTCAAGAGCTTGAGCAGGCGTAGCGCACGACCAAATAGACAACTGGGAGCACCCACTGCAGACCTTGAACAGGCGACCACAAGGCGCCCGCGAAGATCATTACGAGCACGAACAATGGATGCTGCAATTTCGACAATTCGGCGCTGACGGTTTCGGCGTGCTTGGACGTGGCGCTCAGAGTCATGGCCGCGAGCATGGTCACGAACACGGGCGACAGCTCGAGGGACGCGCCCAGTCCTGCCGCAAAGGTCACCATGCCGATAGTGGCCAGGAAGATCGGGCCGCTCTCCTGCTCGCCCGCCACGAACAACCCAAAGAGAACACCGCAGATCACGCCGCAGCCAAGGGCCATCACGGTCCATTCGATGAGAGAAAGAGAGAGGGCCGGCCCATGGTCGATGGCGCGCGTCATGGCGAGGAGCAGACCGAGCACGAGCACTGAGACGATTTGGCTGCTCTTGGCCGTGGATTCGAGAAGATCGCCCATGGGACCGGTTCGTCCAGCCATCTGGCGCAGGGCGGCGATGGGCAGTGGCGAGCACACACACGCGGCGCAGCCCAAGCCCAAGGCCACGAGCAAGTGCTCGCTCGCCAAGTGGAGCTCCACGGTCCAGCCTTGATAGTGCACGAGCGGCAGTGTCCAAACGAAATCGCTTTTTGCCTCATCGATGGGCACCAGCCACTGAAGAACGGGCAAGCAGATCGCAGCGAACACCGCGATGGTCAGGGACGAAGAAATGACGCCCACGATGCGGGTTGCGTGCGTCGCGCCACGTCTGGGAGGACTTAGTCCCACGATGAAACCCACGAGCCCGAGGAGCAGCGACACGAGCGGGTCGAGTTGCGCGAGCGCCTCGGGCGATAGGATTCGCCAAGGGAAATACGGGCCGATGAGCACCCCCACCAGGAGGAATTCTGCACCGTTCAGGCCGATATGCCGCGAAACGTATCGATTGAGCAGGCGCCCGCCGATAAAGACGAAGAAGACCACGGCCACGAGCAGCGCAGTGAGATTCATGGCGCGCTCTCCTCCCCGCTCGTCGTGATGCGGCCCGTGCTGAACGAGGCGAAGGCCACGGCGCTCTGCGGATGGATGAGCATCCCAGCGTCGCCGATGATGGCGATGGCTACGTCGTCGTTCCTGGCGAGAGTGCTTCCGAGCGCAGCCGCGGCCGAAGCCGATCCGGAGCGCGCGAGCTCTTCGTAGACTCGACGGGCGAGCTGCTCGGCGATCACGCGCTCGCTGTTGCCGCTGATCGCGACGATCCCCTTGGCTCCACAGAACATCGCAGCGCCTGGTATTGGAATGTGACCCACGCGGCCTGGCAAGGAGAGCACTGGACCACCGGAGCTCATGGCCCCGGCAAACAGACCCTTTTCGTCGCGAAGGAGCACCGTGACGCTCTCAGAGGAGGTCTTCTCGGTCTGTGGCGCCGGCTCGCTGTCCGCGGTCGTCGGCTCGGTTGGACTGCCTGTCGAGGCAGGTTCCCTCCAACCGTCGAGCTTTGCGAAATGCTCGAAATAGAATGGAACCGCGTCGCGGTGTGCGGGATCGACGGCGGCGCTGAACGCGGAACGATACTCCTGTGCCACGGCGTCGGGAATGGGAAGCGGCCCCTCGAGACCGAGTCTTAAAGCCAATCTAGTGGCGCTGTCCCCAGCGAGCACCGAGACCGGCATCTCGGCCACGGCTCTAGCGGCGAGGACGGGATGGCGCAGTCCGGGAACGGCAGCCACGGCGCCGAACCGACCGGTTGAGTCCATCACCGCGGCGTCGGCCTCGACGGTGATGCCATCGAGCCGCAGCGACGAGCCAACGCCGGCATTGCGAAGGCCGCTGTCCTCGATAGCGCTGACGCCCGCGGCCACGGCGTCGAGAGGCGTGGCCCCCAGGGCGAGGATGGAGAGAACGCGCTCCACGGCTTCCACTTCTGGCGCGGGATCATCCATGGGCGAGCCGATCCCCCCCATGGCGAGCACCAAGAGGCTTCCCATGGGGTGTGGCTCGCTGGATTCCGTGTCCTCCGGCTCTTGCGTCGCCACCACCGGGACGAGCTCGGTGCGGGGCAGGAGGGCAGGCTCTGGCGCAATTTCAGAAGTCCGTGGCTTTGGCCTCTGCTCAGAGACCGCTTGCTCCTGTCGGACGCGGCAGGCCATGGCCGAGACGACCAGGACGAGGATCATTCCCGCGGCGGCGATCTCCCTCCGCAGGCGCCCTTGCTCCGAACCCGTGGCTCGTGCGCCCTTTTTCGTCATCAAAATGATTGTGTGGGCAAGGCGTGGAATGGCAAATTGATCTTTGATAACGTCGTTCTTCTCGAACTTGATTCTTGTGGGTTTCGGTTGTATTCCCTTTGGCTTGTAGGAGGTGTGCGATGCGACATGTGTTGATAGCGGCATTGTGTCTGTGCTTAAGCACCGCGGGGATCACGGCCCGGGCCGAGGAACCCGTTGCCACACCGACGACCCAGGGCAGGCAGAAGATCGATTCGACCTTGCCCATGGGGCCGATCCTGCTGGGCAGCTTCGGAGCCGTGGCCGTGCTCGTGGGCGCGGGCTTCGCCTGGCAGGCCAAGGGAGAGTACGACAGTTACAACGAGCGCAACCCGAGGGCCGCGCATGGCGATGTGTTGTATCCGAACGCCACTCAGTCTTTGGCAAATGATTTCAAGACCCATGTCATTGTGGCTGACGTGTTGATGTTCGGCGGCGCTGTGGCAGTAGGCGCCAGCCTCATTTGGGGCCTCGTCGGTCGCAAGAAAAGCGGCGCCATGAAGGTAGAAACCAAGACCGCTTCCGTTGCCCCTTCGATAGCTCCCAATCGCCTGGGTTTGGTCGTCGAGTTCTAGGAGGTAAAACGAAAATGCGCGCCATCATGCTCATCATCGCGTTTGCGACCCTCATAGGTGGATGCTTCCTGTCCGCAGATGAAGACAAAATCGGTGAGACCAATACCGACACGACGACCTTCGACCAGGAGACGGTTCAACCCGGTACAGGCAGCGACACTTGCGTGCCTGGAACCGACTCTATCGAGGGCTTGGGGGACACGTGCAATAGCACTGACGACTGCGGAACCGCTGCTCCCAAATGTCAGAAGGACCCTCGAGATACGACCCAGCCAGGCCAGTGCGCGGTCTCTAACTGCATCGCAGGTTGCTGTCCCGATGGATACAATTGCTGTGACTGCGCGCTTGCTAGCATCAAGACCTGTATTCCGAGCGCCTTAGCAGAAGAACTGACGATCTTCTGTGGTGCCACTGCGTGCGATTAGTCGCGGCTAGATCACCCGGGCTGAAGTCCCAAGTACTATGGCCACGATCGCACAGGTTTCCTCTTGTTGAAACGATCGTCATCCTCGCGCCGGAGGCGCGGCGGATTATAG
>JALOQD010000390.1 GCA_025453525.1 Myxococcota bacterium | reverse complement strand
TGCCGCCAGATCGGCCAGCTCACCGAGGACAAGATCCAAACCAAGCTCATCGGACCTAGCGGCGCCTCTGCCGCTGGCTCCTGCAATGGAACGGACAAGGTCAAGGGCATCGACCCCGCGACAGGCCAGATCCTCTGCGGAGAGGACGTCGCGCAGGCCGGCAGCGGCGGTGGAACCTTGACAGACGTCACCGGCACCTCACCGATCGCGGTCACAGGCTCTGGAGGCGTGCGCAACATCGCCATTACAGAAAACGCGTTTGCCGCCTATAGCCACTCCCACACGGGTTACCTGTCCTCAGCGCCCGACGCGGTGACGACCACGAACATCGCGAATGGAACCCTCTTGGCAGAAGACTTTGCGTCGATCGGCAACTGCTCGAGCATCTGCACTGACGCCAACACAATCTACACCGCCGGCACAGGGCTTTCTCTTACCGGAACGACGTTCAGCGTCAGCTCGATCACCTCAACGATGATCACGGATGGCGAGATCACCGCGGCTGACCTCGGAGCGCTCGATTACATGCAGCTAAAAAATAGCGGCATTTACCCAAAAGCATCAACCACGACCGCCGCGAACTGGAACTACATCGAGAGTGGGGGGCCTGACTGCACTGGCACAAACGCCGGAGCCGTCAGACGCATTAGACTGGGGACTTCATTGAGCTGGAGGGACTGCTTGTGCTTCTGTGGTGGATATTCTCCGGTTCAGGCGGGGATAAATCCCTACAAGTGGCATTGCCTGTGCACATAAGGCCCTTGAAGGGGCCTTCCCGTCCTCGCATTCCCTCCCGCATGAGTTTGTGACTTTTAGTTCTGGCTGGCAGTTGCCCGCAGCGTGGCAATACGCGCGGACCACACCGCTCGATGGGCAGCCTGTCCCCCTGGGTCGCAAGCCACCGCTCCGTCGCTTGGATGCGCTCGATGGCGCGCTGGGGCTGGTTGGTGTTGATGAGCGACTCGGCCAGACCCACGGCAGCCAGGAGCTTCTCGGCAGGACGGCCTGACTGGTCAGCGCTGTCGTACGCCAGCTCAAAGGCAGAGAGCGCCGCGGCGGGTTGACGACCCGTAGCTCAAGGAGCCCGAGGCTAAAGAACAACGTGCCCTTGAAGACGAGAATCTGCACCAAGACCACGGGAGAAGCGCCTAAGAGAACAAGCGGCCACAGCGGCGCCGGGCGTACCCCGAACGTGTCCAGCACGCGGCCCAGCATAGCCAGGACCGCGATCGAAACCGCGACCACCGCACTGGCCGCGACGAGCAGCGGCTCGCCGGCTACAGCGAGCAACGGGACAAGGAGCCAATGCATGCAAAAGCTCGGATCAAAGACCGCGGGTGCCTCGCCCGGCGCCTGCAACCATGGAGCGTGGTCGATCCATCCGCGGATTAAGTACTGCTGAACGAGCCCCATGCCGTTAACGGTCTCGGCGCTTGGAGCTGCGTGCTTAAAAAAACTGAGCCACAGCGACAAGATGGATGGCGACCAGGGTGGTCGTTCCGTAGGAAAACCACAAAATCTGTGTGGCTCGCGCGCGTTCGAGCGGTGTTTCATTCTTGACATCTGCGGCTGACAACCGAATCCTCCAATGCTTTTTTCGCTCAGCGTGGTCAGTCGACATGAGCACGCGCTGCGCGCGGCATTCATATCACAATAGAGTGGGGTATAAGGGGAGCAACGCTTCTTCGACAAGTCGCGGACACGGGTCAGCACGACCACAAAAAACGAGGGAGAACGATGCGATACCAACCCTCGCTTTACAAACGGTTCTCACAACGCTACCCATGAGGCGACCTCTTAACGGGAAAAAAGGAGCCGCCATGCTGAAGTCTCTTCTACTCATGACCCTCGTCACAATAGCCATCCTCGGCACGGCCTGCGGCACTTCGCGCAGCCGCAAGGCAGGACGAACACCGGCCGAAACGGACAATCCCCTTCTCTCCGGGATCACCGGCAAGTTCGGCGTGCCGCCATTCGCCGAGATCCGCCAAGAACACTACATTCCGGCATTTGACGTTGCGCTCGTCGAAAATCAGGAAGAGGTGAACAGAATCGCGGTTGCACCAGAAGCACCGACCTTCGAGAACACCATCGCAGCCCTGGACTATTCCGGCGAGCGACTGCGCTATGTCTCCAATATCTTTTTCAACAAGAATTCCGCGGACACCAACGACGAAATCCAAAAGCTCGCCCAGGACATCGCCCCGCGCCTTTCTGCCCACTCAGATGGCATTTTGATGAACGCCAAGCTGTTCGCGCGCATCAAAGCCGTCTATGACCGCAGAGCCAGCGAGCATTTCTCCGAAGAACAAATGCGGCTCCTCGAGCAGACCTACAAGCAGTTCGTGCGCGGTGGCGCCCTGCTCGACGATGCCCAAAAGGCTCGGGTCACGGAAATCAACCAACGCCTCACGACCCTCGAGCTGACCTTCGGAGAGCACCTTTTGGCCGAGAACAACACGTTCAAGATGTTCCTCGACAAGCCCGAGGATCTCGCCGGACTGCCGCAGGACTTGGTGCAAGCCGCGGCGGAAGGGGCGAGCGAGGCTGGCCAGAGCGGCAAGTGGCTGTTCACCCTTCACAAGCCGAGCTGGATGCCCTTCATCACCTATAGCCAGCGCCGCGACCTGCGGCAGAAGATGGTCGAGGCCTACAACAGGCGAGGCAATCACAGCGACGAGCGGGACAACAAGGACATCTTGAGGCAGATGGTGAGCTTGCGAATCGAGCGCGCCCACCTACTCGGCTACGAAAGCCATGCCGCCTACGTGCTCGAGGACTCCATGGCCCAGACACCGAGAAGCGTCGAGGAGCTGCTCGGTCGCCTGTGGAGCTCGGCCCTGCCCATGACCCAGCGGGAAGCGGAAAGCCTGCAGGCCATGCTCGCCGCAGACGGCGTGAAGGACAGCCTGCAACCGTGGGACTGGTGGTACTATGCCGAAAAGCTGCGCAAGCAAAAATACGACCTGTCCGAGGAAGCCCTCCGCCCCTACTTCTCGCTGAAAAACGTCCAGCAAGGCGCGTTCGACGTGGCGACCAAGCTGTTCGGTCTCAAGTTCGCCCCTTTGGCAGACATGCCCGTGTACCACGAGGACGTTGAAGCCTACAACGTGCTCGAAGCCGATGGCACACACGTCGGAGTGCTCTACGTCGACTACTTCCCCAGGGCCAGCAAGCGTCAGGGCGCCTGGATGACCGAATACGTGGGCGATCAGGTGAAAAACGGCAAGCGAGTCGATCCGGTGGTGGCCAACGTGTTCAACTTCACAAGGCCCACCGAGGGCAAGCCAGCCCTGCTCACCTTGGAGGAAGTCCAGACGCTGTTCCACGAGTTCGGCCACGGCCTTCACGGCCTTTTGTCCCATGTCTCGTTCCCGAGCCTCGCTGGCACCAACGTTCCGCGAGACTTCGTGGAGCTGCCGAGCCAATTCATGGAGAACTGGGCCACAGAGCCCGCGGTGCTCGGGGCGTTTGCTCGCCACTACGAGACAGGGCAGACCATGCCCCAGTCGCTGATGGACAAGATCCACAAGGCCCGGCACTTCAACCAAGGGTTTGCCACCACCGAATACCTCGCGGCCTCAGTGCTCGACCTGCGCTGGCACGAGCTCACGCAGGAACCGGGCAAAGTGGATGTCGTCAAGTTCGAAAACAACGCCATGAACGAGCTCGGGCTCGTGCCCCAAATCGAACCGCGCTATCGCAGCACCTTTTTCTCTCATGTGTTCGGCGGCGGATACTCGGCCGGCTATTACAGCTACATCTGGTCTGCCGTGCTCGACGCCGATGCGTTCCAGGCGTTCAAGGACCAGCCCGAACTGTTCGACCAGAAGACTGCCCAGTCCTACCGCAAAAACATCCTCGAAAAGGGTGGCAGCGCAGATCCGGCCGAGCTGTATCGCCGTTTCAGAGGCAAGGATCCGAGCATCGAACCGCTCCTCGAGCGGCGGGGGCTCAAGCAAGCGATGCCCCAGTGAATCTCGCGGTTGTCTTTGCCAGGTTCTCATAGGAGGAGCTGCGACACGCCTAGAACTCATCTCATAGAAGGGGACACCTAGGGACCATCGGTCCCGGGACCATCGGTCCCGGTGTCACAGAAGAAGTAGTCGCCGTTGAATCTCAAATCATACGGCTGGGAAATGCCCTCTGGGTTCCCTGAGCTTCGATTACTGACCATAACGTAGTAGTGTTCGACCCCATCCCAACAGTAGTTATCCGGGCCGGTTGCGCCTGGCATTCCGCCCCACCCGCCTAGAATCACGAACGGATTGGACGTGGGCAAAGCCGTTTCGATAAAGTTCTGATTTTCATCATATATGTCTAATTGAACAACACCGTTTGGGCAATAATTAGGGCAGATGAGGTCGAGCCTTCCTCCATTTCCCTCGGGCAAGTAAATGCGGTAGATGTCGGGCTGATCTGCCAAGACCGCTTGGCCAGAAGGAAGAATCGTGGTTGAATAGCCCCACGACAAGAGCTGGGGAAGGTCCCAGGCATTTGCGAAAGAGTCATTCCCCATGCAGCGTTCATAGACATCGTCTCGATAAATGCCTGAGCTGACATAGCTGATATTG
>JALOQD010000389.1 GCA_025453525.1 Myxococcota bacterium | reverse complement strand
CGCAGGCCTGAAGCCGCTCGAGGTGAACCTCGGTCGCACAGAGCGGGAAAAGGCTCGCCTCGAGGGCCTGGCCAGCATTCAAGCCGTACCATCGCAGGTAGCGGACGAGGCTGGGTCGGCCGCGGAGCTCACCAAGGCGCAGCTTGCGGCCGCGCAGATCAACGTGGACGCGGTCAAGGTTCAGCTCGAAGAGTGCACGCTCAAGGCGCCGAAAAGCGGCGTGGTGACCCGGCGCAACTACGCCCCTGGCGAGCTGCTCCTGCCTGGTGCGGCGCTGCTGACGATGGTCGATCTACGAGAGGTCCACACCGTGCTGTACGTGTCGAACGCCGAGGTGGGTCGCGTGCGGCTCGGACAGACCGCCGAGGTGGTGGCCGACACGTACCCAGGACGCACCTTTCGAGGCACCGTGATTCATGTGAACGAGCAGGCCGAGTTCACGCCCAAGTCCACCCAAACCAAGGACGACCGTACGCGCCTCGTGTTCGGCGTCAAGGTGCGTTTGCAGAACGACGACATGGCCCTGCGCGCTGGCATGCCGGTGGAGGCCGTGCTGGTGGAGGAGAAGAAGAAGTGACGAGTGGCCGAGAGAGCGCTTTCGTGCTCGAGGCGTCTCAACTGTCCAAGTCCTATGGTGAAAGGCCCGCGCTGCGCGAGCTGTCCTTACGCCTCGTTCGCGGTCGAATCCTCGGGCTGATCGGTCCAGATGGCGCGGGCAAGACCACGGCCCTGCGGCTGCTCGCCGGGCTCATGCGACCGGACGCAGGACAGATCCTCGTCAGTGGAGTCGATGTGGCCAGAAGGGGCGCAGCGCTGCGAGGGCTCATCGGTTACATGGCCCAGGCCTACAGCCTCTATGGTGATCTGTCGGTGGAGGAGAACTTCCGCTTCTTCGCGGCCATGCTGGGCGTTGCCTCGCGAGAGATCCCGGCGATGGAAGAACGGCTACTGGGTCTCGCCATGCTGCTCGAGCACAAGAAAAAGCCGGCTGGAACGCTCTCCGGCGGCATGTACAAGAAGCTGGCGCTCGCCTGCGTGCTCAGTCACAAGCCACCTCTCGTGTTGCTCGACGAGCCCACCAACGGGGTGGATCCCATCAGCCGCCGCGAGCTTTGGGCGTTCCTCCGCGAGCTCGTGGACGACGGAACATCGGTGGTCATCGCCACGCCGTACATGGACGAGGCCGAGCGCTGCGACGAAGTGGCGCTCCTGGTAGATGGGCGGATCGTAGCCCATGACAATCCAACCCGGCTCATGGCCGAGCACCAGGCAGGGGGTGAGAAGGGCGCGACCTTCGAAGACGTCTTCTTGGCTCTTTCCGAGGCGAGCAGCGAGAAGGACGAGAAGTCATGACCGAGAGCACCGTCATCGAGGTCGAGCATCTCAGCCGGCTCTTTGGCAAGTTCCGCGCCGTGGACGACATCAGCTTTTCGGTGACCCGCGGCGAGATCTTCGGCTTCCTCGGCGCCAACGGCGCGGGCAAGACCACCACCATCCGCATCCTGTGCGGGCTCCTTTCGCCCACGAGCGGCAAGGGCAGAGTGCTCGACATCGACATCGGCAAGGCGCCTGAACGGGTCAAGCCTCTCCTCGGCTACATGTCCCAGAAGTTCTCCCTGTACCCAGACCTCACAGTGTCGGAGAACCTTGAGCTGTACGGTGGGCTGTACGGTCTTTCCTCATCGAGGCTCGCGCAGCGGCGGGCGTTTGCCGTGGAAATGGCCGGACTCGTGGGTCAGGAGGCGGTGCTGTGCGCCACTCTGCCTCTCGGCTTCAAGCAGCGATTGGCGCTCGGCGCCGCTTTGTTGCACGAGCCCAAGCTGCTCTTCCTGGACGAACCCACCGCGGGTGTGGCGCCCAGGGCGCGGCGCGAATTTTGGACGCTCATTCGGAGCCTGGCGAGCAGCGGGACCACGGTGTTCGTCACCAGTCACTACATGGACGAGGTGGAGAACTGCGACCGCATCGTGCTCATGAGCCGCGGCCGCATCGCGGCGCTCGGTACGCCGACCGAGCTCAAGCAGGGCCTTGTCGGCCGTATTGTACGGATCGAATGCGGGCAAGAACCCGCTCGTCTCGCCCGCAGGCTCCGCGCCCACGAGGGCGTCGTCGATGCGCAGCCCTTCGGCTCCGCGATCCACCTCATCGTCGCGCCCGGCCTCGACCCCATCAATCATGCACGAAAAGCCCTCGCCGCCCTCGAGGAGCAGCCTCGAAGCGTCGAGGTCTGCCAACCCACTCTCGAGGACGTGTTCATCTCCGTGGTCAGCGGGGTGGCGCGATGAGCCCGCGACGGGTGTTCCTCATGGCTCGCAAGGAGGCGGAGCACGTGCTCCGCGACAGCCGCTCGCTCTACCTCGCCCTGGGCATCCCGCTCGTGCTGCTGCTCCTTTTCGGCTACGCCCTGACCATGGACGTCGACCAAGTGCCGCTGCTCGTGCTGGACCGTGATCAATCCAGTCACTCCCGGCTCATCACAAACGCCTTGGTCCGCTCCGGCGCGTTCGTTTTGGTCGGTTCCATGGACTCCCCCGACGAGGCCATCGACGCGTTCATGCGGCAAGAAGCCACTGCAGCGCTCATCATCGAGAAAGGACTGGCTCGACGACTCGATCGCGGAGAGCGGGCGCAAGTCCAGCTCCTTGTAGACGGCACCAACGCCAACGACGCGTCCATCGCCTCGGGCTACGCCACGGCCATCCTCCAGCCTCTGGCCATGGACATCGCTCTCAAAAGCCTTGCGCGCCGCACCGGGCTGGACACCTCGCGCATGGGCGTGCCGCTCGCGGTGCGCAGCCGAAACTGGTTCAACCAGGCCCTGCGTTCCCAGTGGTACCTCGTCCCCGGTCTCATCGCCGTGATCCTCGCCATGACCAACGTCCTGCTCATGGCCCTGACCGTCTCGCGGGAGTGGGAGCGCGGCACCATGGAGCAACTCCTTTCGACGCCGGTGAGACCGGCTGAGATCCTCCTGGGCAAACTCGTTCCTTACGTCGTCATCGGCTGGGCGCAAATGCTGCTGGTCACCTCGATGGGCGTGCTGCTGTTCGATGTGCCTTTGCGCGGCAACCTGCTGCTCCTGTTCGTCGCGTCCACGCTTTTCCTCATCGCCTCCTTGGGTCAGGGGCTGCTCATCTCCGTAGTGGCCCGCAACCAGCAGGTCGCCACGATGGTCGCGGTGCTGTCCGGCGTGCTCCCGTCGATGCTGCTGTCGGGGTTCATGTCCCCGATTGCCTCCATGCCCAAGGCGCTACAAGTCTTCACCGAGATCATTCCGGCAAGGCACTTCCTGGTGATCACTCGCGGTATCTTCCTCAAGGGATCGGGTCTCGACGAGCTCAAAGTCGAGCTCGTCATCGTGGGACTCTTCGCGGTGCTCCTTTTGGCCATCGCCAACAAGCGCTTCGGCGCAGAGGTGAAGTGATGGGCGCCATCCGCGCCATCGTCCGCAAGGAGCTGCGCCAGACCTTCCGCGACAAGCGCATGGTCGTCATCCTGTTCGTCGCGCCCCTTGTGCAGACCCTCATCTTTGGATTTGCGGTCAACCTCGACCTGGTCGAGCAGCCGCTCGTGCTCGTAGACGAAGACGGCACCGCGGCCAGTCGCGCAGTCGTCGAGGCGCTGTCTCATGACGAAGCGCTCGAGGTCGTCGCTGTGGTGAAAGACCATGGGCAGGCAGCGGCGATGCTGCAAGACAACCGCGCGGCCATCTCCATCGAGATTCCAAGGGGCTACGAGGACAAGGCAGAGAAAGGCGAGGCGCAGGTGCTCATCGCCGTCGACGGCGCGGATTCGAACACCGCGCTGCGGACGACCCAGGTGGCAGGGCAGATACTCGCGGCCCGCGCGTCGTCTGCGCAGCGAGACAAGCTGTCGAAGGTGCTCACGAGCCGAGGGCTGTCCGCGGACAACGCCGTGGCGCAGCTCGATCTGTCGATTCGCGCGATGTTCAATCCACAGTTGCGCACCGCGATCTTCCTCGTGCCCGGCGTCCTGGGCATGGTGCTGACGGTGATCACCATGATCCTCACCGCGATGGGGCTGTCTCGAGAGCGAGAGCTCGGCACCCTGGAGCAGCTCATGGTCACGCCCCTGCGTCCCTCGGACTTGGTGCTGGGCAAGACCCTGCCCTTTTCGATTCTCGGGCTCGCCGAGGTGGGCCTCGTGGTGTGCCTCGCGGTGCTGGTGTTCGATGTGCCTGTTCGCGGTTCCCTATGGCTGTTGTTCGCCGTTTCCGCAGCCTTCCTGCTCACCACCTTGGGGATGGGGCTGCTCGTGGCGACCTTCAGCGAGACCCAGCAACAGGCCATGCTCAGCGCGTTCTTCGTCATCCTGCCGGCCATCATGCTCTCGGGGTTTGTCTTCCCAGTGGAGCACATGCCGCTTTTTGCGAAGTGGATCGCCTCGATCAATCCACTGACCTACTACATCGCCCTGGTGCGGGGCATTCTGGTGCGCGGCGCGGATATCGAGCACATGTGGCAGGACGCGGCGATGCTGGTGGGCATCGGTCTCGTCGTCTTTTCCACTGCGAGCCTCAAGTTCCGCAAGCGTCTGGCGTGATCCGTTCTTTCCTCTGTTTTCCGAGCGGAAAACCGTGTTATGAATCCGCGCCGTGTTCGAGGACAAGAGCATCGCCGTCATCGTCCCTGCCCACAACGAACGTCGCCTGATCACACAGGCCGTGTCGTGCATCCCAGCCTATGTCGACCACATCATCGTGGTGGATGACGCCAGCACCGACGCAACGCTCG
>JALOQD010000106.1 GCA_025453525.1 Myxococcota bacterium | reverse complement strand
CCTGCGCCGATGGTACTGCCGGGGCAACCCTGTGGGAGAGTAGGTCATCGCCGGGCCTTCTTCGAAAAGCCTGAGTCCTCAAGACTCAGGCTTTTTTTTACCCACGTTCGCTGCGAAAAAGAACCTCGGAAAATGCCCCCGGCGCGCAGCGGGAATGCCTTGCGAAAGCCTGGAGTAAGGCATCCCGCGTTGCAGCCGGGGGCATTTTCATTCTCGTTGCTGGTCGCGGCTCGTTCTTTCTCAGCAGACTTGCGTTCGACACATGAAGCGCCAATACAAAGTTTCTCTGTCCCTCGAGGATCTCAAGAATCGCATCGTCGCCACTTTTGAGGCGAAGCATCGACGATTCGGCCAGCATAGGCCAAGTCTAGACTGGACAGCGCGGAATCAGGCATTGCTCAACTTTCGCTTCATGGGAGTCGAGGTTGGCGTGACCCTGACTCTCGGAAACGGCTTATTGGATATCGATGCCCGCGTTCCACTCCGGCTCGTGGCGTTCTTCCCCTTGGCTGCGCGAGCCGTCGAAGAGGAAATATCGAACTGGAAGGTCAAGCCACACCAATAGGGAGTCTATCCTTTGGAAAGCAGGGATTGGGCGGCGCGACGGGCAGCTTCCATTAAGGGCTCGGCGCTGACCGGCTGTCCCACGGCTTGGATCATCCACGCGTCCGGAGTCAGGCCTCCGATGCGGCACATGCGCTCCATTTCCCTGGCAAGCCCGTTCTTGTCAAAATAGCTTTCCATCTGGAATTGGATGAGGAACCCCAGTGGATAGTCGGGCGTGTACATTCCCGCGTCGATGATGTGCGAGTAGACCGCCAGGAGAACCACGTCCTTTTTGTCGAAAATACGAGAGTAGTATTTGGCCCAAACACCAGCGGCGATTTCGAGCATCGCTTGCCTGACCTGCGAAGCGTTGGCATTCGGATGCTCGTAGAGCCACTCCCAAATGCCGATGTCCACCATGGCTACGCCACTGATTTCAAAAGCGCTCCAAAAGGTGTCGAGTGTCGACAGCGCTTTGGCGTTTGCACTGGGGCGGCGTCCGAGAATCTCGAGATCCTTGCCTTGGAAGGCAAAGGCGAAACCCTCGGTAAAGGCGTTGTTCGGTACTCCCCGCAGCAGCCAGTGGTCGATTCTATCGAGGCTGAGCACCTGCTCGACATTGTGGCCGAGCTCGTGCATCGCGATGTTGAAGCCCTTGTAGTTCATGCCCCCATGGGGGACTCTGGTCCGCAGATGGGCTTTGTCCCCGCGCCGCTCGGCGCCCAGCGCGTGTCCTGCGCCCCTGGCAGGGTCGACGGCGATGCGCTGCCCGATGTCGAGAGCGTTTTCCCGGTCAAAACCCAGACCCTGAAGAATTCGCGGTATGTCCTTTTCGAAAGACGCGACCGTCGAATAGCGACGTCGCACCTCTTCGTCGAGGGATTGCTCTTTTGAACCAGCGCGAGAAGAAAAGCCGTCGTACCAAATATCGAAGGGCTCGAGGTGTCGCCCAAGGCGTTTTTGGATGAGGTCTGCGACTTGGTCCGCGACATCAGAGAGCAGAATGGATTCGAGCAACTCGATGACCCGCTGCTGCGGCAGCTCTCGGTCCTGTTCGAACTTTCGCTTTATGTAACTGCGCGCTGTCGGGTGATACGGATCCGCTGCCTGGACGGCCCTGAACAGAGCGAGGAGCTTTTCGTACCGCGTGTCCTGTTCCGGCGCACGGGAGAGCGAGGAGTCAGGCGTCTTTCGGGCAGGGCGCACCTCGTTTGTGGCGACGACCCAGTCCACGTTCGGATTATCGATGACGCTGCTGGGTATCTCTTGCCGAACGATGCGTTCCATCACGTCCGCGATGAGCCGCTGCGTTCCAAGGCCGTTGCGTTCTGAATAGTGCGATTTGAGCTCGTCGCGCAGGCCCCAGTGGCTGATGAGCACGAGGTCTTCGGGAAAGGGTCGCTCGCCTTTCTCGGTGAGCAAGTGGCCCATCTGAATGTTGTAGTTGTTGATGTAGTCATCGGCTTCGACAAAGGCCGTGGTGATCGCCTGCTCGATGTGCGAGGGCACCCTGGAAGAGAACAATTGGGCAGCGCGGGCCTGTGCCCACTCTTGTCGACTGAGGTCGTTGCCATGGGCCAGAAGGTCACTGAGGTCTTTGAGCTCGAAGTTGAGCAACACGGCAAACGCGATCTTGGTTTTGAAAAAGTCCTCGACGGCATGCGAGCCGAGGTCGTATTGGGCAAAAAGCTTATCGATCGGAAATACCTGCCCGATATCCAGGTCCGTGTGCCTCCGAAGAGAGCGCCCCATCTCCAGCAAGTGCCCGAAGACTTGCTCGAGGTTCTCCTCGAGACGGGCGAGTAGGGCTGCTCGGTCGTCGTCGGTGGACAGATAGTGGTCCTTGCAGAAGGCGACGAACTCGGGCGCAGAGCCATCCGCTGCGGTCCAAAGCCTGCTGGCCTGTTTCACTCCTGCTTCGATACTCGCGCGGAGGTTTTGTCCATGGAGCTCGATGAGAGCTTTGATGGCGTCTGGAACGGCGTTTTCTTCGAGCATGAGCCTCTCTTCTACGCACCTAACCTTGGGTGGCGGTTGTATCTTGTCCGTCGTGGCGCAGCTGACCACGAGAATAGCGCCTATCATGAGGACCAGGGTAAAGAAATTGGGGCTCGGCGCAGTGCCAGCGAAGTCTGTGTCGGCTTTCATTAAAAACACTCCGCTTCTCGTTGAAATGCGGCCATGGCTATGGACGCCAGAATTCCGGGGTGAGCAGAATGAACACGGAATACAACTCGAGACGTCCAGCGAGCATATTGAAGGACAAGAGCCATTTGATGGCCTCAGGGAACAGCTCGTAGCTGCCCATTGGGCCGACCGGGCCGAGACCAGGGCCGATGTTACCCAGACAGGCGATAACAGCGGAAAGCGACGTGACGATGTCAAACCCGTGGGCGGTGACGATCACCGTCGAGAACAACCATAGGGTGAGATAGAGCATGACAAAGCCGGCGACAGAGTGAATGACATCATCTTTGACGACCTTGCCGGACAATTTGGTCTGAATGATCGCATGGGGATGGGTGAGTCGCCGCATTTCGCGCATGCCGGCCTTGAGAAGCAGGAAGTGGCGTACGCATTTGATGCCTCCGCCCGTCGAGCCAGAGCAGCCGCCCACGAGGGCGACCACGAGCAGTACCATTTGCGCGCCCACGGCCCACAACACGAAGTCCTCGGTGGCGAAACCCGTGGTCGTGATGATGCTCATCGACTGGAACAGGCCCGCGCGCACCGCGTCATGAACACCTTGCCCATGAACCAGAATCAAGAACACCGAGATAATGAGCCCAGCGCCGACGCCGATGAACGTGTAGAGCCTGAATTCGTCATCGGACCAGTGGAGCATCTGTCGTCTGCGGAAGCTGAGGAAGTGCAGGGAGAAGTTCGCGCCAGCGAGAAACATGAAAATGATGATGATCCATTCCGACGATGGCGACTTGAGCGTCGCGATAGAGGCTGCGAGCGGGGAGAAACCACCAGTGGCCATGGTGGCGAAGGCATGGCAGGTCGCGACGAAAAGGTTTTGCCCGGCCACCATCATGAGTGCGATTTGAATGGCGGTGAGCACGACGTAGACCTTCCACAATAGCCGGGCGGTCTCGGCGACTTTCGGGGCAATTTTGTCTTTTACAGGACCTGGGACCTCGGCCTTGAACAGCTGCATGCCGCCCACCCCGAGGAGCGGGAGCACGGCCACTCCCAGAACGATGATTCCCATGCCGCCGAGGAAATGCGTGAACGCCCGCCAAAAGAGAAGGCCATGGGGCAATCCTGCTCTGCGCGAGCTCTGGTTGTCCCAAAGCCCCTTGGTGATGACAGAGGCCCCCGTGGTGGTAAACCCAGAAACCGATTCGAAGACCGCGTCGGCAAATGAGCAAAATTCACGACCGAGACCAATGCCCGTAGAGCAATCTGGGGGAGTGGAAAACTCCAGGGGGAGCAGTGCGGGTTGCGAGTGTGCTTCCTGCCAGGCTTGCTGCGCCGCATCGGGATAGAACAGCGCCGGCATGTGCGCAAATAGGAAGAACGGTAGGGCTCCGGCCAAGCAGGAGGCTATCCAACCCAGAGTGGCTATGGCGAACGCCTCTCGGTGGGATAGCTCGACTCTGCGGCTCTTCTTGCCCGTGGCAGCGAACATCGTGGTTCCGGTGAGCAACGTGGCCAAAGCTGCGGCCAGCATCGCGCCGAGATCCTCCTCGCGGTACAAGAGGCAGAGGAGCGCGCAGAGCAGGATGGCCAGCCCAATGAAAACGAGCAATGCTCCCACAACTCTGACCACGGGCCGAAATCGCATAGGCGAGGTTTGTCGAGGAATGGTGATCCTGTCAAGGAAGGTGACAAGAACCTTTGCGCTCTCGCTCATGACTTGCTAAGGTCCGTTCGCATCATGGGTGAACGCTGGGGCAAGTACGAACTGGTTTCTCTCATCGCCAAAGGGGGCATGGCAGAGGTGTTTCGCGCGGAGCAGCTCGGGCCGGCTGGGTTCGTGCGTCCTGTCTGCCTCAAGTGCGTGCGCTCGGAGTACTCTTCGGATCCTCAGTTCGTTTCCATGTTCGAGGCAGAGGCTCGCATTGCCGCGACCCTGCAGCATCCCAATATCGTTCACGTTTCGGATTTCGATCGCCACGAGGGGCGATTGTTCCTCGTGATGGAGCTCGTGGACGGTTGGGATCTGCGACACATTCTCGCGCGGACGCGGCAGCTCGGGCTGGCTCTACCCCTCGGTGTTGTCATGCACCTTATCGAGGCACTGCTCCTCGCCCTCGAGCATGCGCATGGTCGGGTCATCGACGGTATTCCTCTTCCAGTGGTTCATCGGGATGTGTCTCCGCACAACATCCTCGTGTCAGTGGAAGGGGTGGTCAAGCTCGCTGACTTCGGCATTGCCAAAGCTCGCGGACAGTCGGACACGACACGCACCGGTATTGTGAAAGGCAAGCTCGCCTACCTGTCGCCAGAGCAAGCTCGCGGTGAGCCGGCCACGCCGTTGTCCGATTTGTGGAGCGCAGGTCTCGTGCTTTACGAGATGCTCAGTGGGAGGCGGGCCCTTGGGGGAGAGGACGATGCCGCGCTCTTGGCTCGCTTGCATCGATTCGAGCTTGTCCCCATTCCCGGGCTCGCGGACGGACTCACCGGTTTCCTGACGCGGCTGCTCGCCCCTTTGCCTGCACAGCGATTCCAAAGCGCGCTGGCTGCTCTTTCTGCCTTGCGCCAGCTCGGTGTGCCCTCGGCGTCCATGAAAGAGGTCGGTCGCCTGGTGCAGGGACTGCAGAGCGCGGCACCGGACGTGGGAGTCAAAGAACCCGCGCCAGACAGAGCTGTTTCTCCGCCGCCGCCCCAATCTCTCGAGCTCGTACCAGAGACCCATGGCACTAGGCCTGGGAGAACCGTGCGCCAAAGCGTTCGGCGATGGCCGGTCATGGCTATGGTCGTGGCGGCGGTCGCCCTTTTGGGATTGAGCCTCTTCTGGTCGAGTCGTGGTGTCGAACCGCTTGCGTCGAAGAAGGCCAGCGACGTGGCGCCGCAGCCCACTCTCGCGCCAGAGCCGGCGCCTTCGATAGCGGCGTCCGCGGCCGAGATCCGCATACTGCCTTCCCCAACGGAAGGGCCGTCGCCAGCCCGAAGGAATCCTGCGCAGACCGGTGCTTCTTCCACTTCGAAACAGACCGCATCCGAATCGAAGGGAACAGGCACGCTTTCGGTGTTCGTACGGCCATGGGCCAATGTCGTGGTTGATGGCGTGCCGCTCGGCCAGACACCTCTTAAAAATCTGCGGCTATCGGCCGGGACCCACCGGGTCGAGCTCAGCAATGAGGAACTCGGCTACCAAAGCACCTTGGAGGTGGATATCGACACTGGCGCTCAAGAGGTCATCAACCGCACCATCGAGCGTCCGTAAGACTCGCTTTACAACGGTCGTTCTTCCGGGCAATGTCATCATCATGAAAGACCGTGCCTTCAAGTCCTATCTCAGCGGCATCGCCTTGGCTGTGCTGCTCGCCACACCTTGCGCCAGCGCCTCAGTGGCAAGGGCTCTGACGTTGGTCAATCTCATTCGAGCTTCGCAGGTCGTGGCAGTCGTAACCCCTGTGTCGGAGCAAGTCGTTGGGAGCCGTCCCGCGGAGCTCATGCGCAAGGTCGCGGTGCGCGTGGATGAGTGCGTGACAGGCGAGTGCGCGACCCAGCTCCATGTCTACCTCCGCGGTGGGCAGAGGGACGGAGTCGTCAAGGTAGTGCCAGGGGAAGCCAGCTTGGTTGTCGGAAAGCAGATGCTCCTGTTTTTGCGTCGCGACGGGTCGAGGGGGCCGTGGCAGATCGCGGGCCTCTCCCAAGGGGCGTTCGAGGTCTTCGAGAAAGGGAGTGTCGCCAAGGTGCGGCGTTTGCTCGGCGGAGTGTCGCTCGTCAATCAGTGCTGCGACCAATCGTCGACTTCCGGCGCGCAGCTCGCCTGCGCGGCGGTCCCTTTCGAGGACAGGCTCGACCTCTTTGTCGCTCGCGTCCGTTCTCTCGCCGTCTACAAATGGCGCTAGCCGTCTGCCCATCGCGTTGATAGACTTCGCTTGGATTTTTGCACGAAAGGAGCTTGGCGACCCATGACTTCATTTGCATGTCGCGCTTTTGTCATTATTGCGGCTCTGAATCTATGCGCCTGTGGGAGCAGTGGCACAGGCGAGGATGACGGGACTGGGTCCAGTAGCGAGCCATCGACCCAGAGTGAGAACCAGGCCGATACGGACACATATACGCCCGCCACTCCGGATGAAATCACCCAGTTTCTCGGCGGCAAACCAGCGGTCCTCCTGTTTGTCGATGCCGGCGGTCGCATTGAGGTGTTGGACTTGCGGGAGGAGAGCCCCGCACCGCAGCTGCTGTCGACAGAGGCGAGCTGCATCAATCCCATCGTTTCGCCCGACGGGTCCCGCGTCATCTACAGCCGCGGTCAAGCCAACGGCCCCAAGCAGATCTTCCTGCGCGCGCTGTCCGGCGGGGATCCGGCGCTCGTCGCCAACGAAGTAGACGTGGGATACTTCGCGGTGGAGCAAGGCGTCGAGTACGTCGTGTACTCGGATTGGTCGGAAAAAACGCAGAACGGCGCCGACGGCAAGACCTACCGCCGCGCATTGACTTATGGCACCACGACGTTCAGCGGGCAGGCCGAGGAGATCCATGCGCGCGCCATGGACGCTGGCCCGAACCGCGATCTGTCTTGGCTGGGCCAGGTCTACGACAACATGTTCGCGTTCGAGGTGGGCTCTGCGGTGGACTTGGAGTATGCCACAGACAAGTTCGTGCTCATGGGCGGCGAGGCCGCGACGCACCAGACCTGCAATGGCTCCATGGCCCCGGACACCACGGCGCGACTGATGACGCTCGTCATTCCCCACGACTGGGTGCGCATCTTCACGTACACCGCACAGGCTGATCGCTTCGAAGAAACGTCGAGGTTCGAGCTGCCCACGGGCCTCAAGGAGTGGGAGTACCCAGAGTGGTCGACCAGCGCGGACTATTTCACCGCCGTGCTGCGCGCCTCGGATCGCAAGAACCGCCTGTTCATCGGCAAGGTCGAGCTCGGAGAACTCGCGCCTGCGCTCATTGAGGTCGTGGGTCGAGAAGTTGGACCGTCCTACAGTCATCTCTGGGTCGCGCAGTGAACGAATCGACCGGTCCGGCGATTCGCGCAGCGAGCCTGATCTCTGGGAGTAGCGGCAACTGTTTTTATGTCGAAACGAGGGACGTAAAGCTCCTCATCGACGTTGGGACGAGTGCTGTGCAAGTGGAGCGTCGGCTCGCGGCCCTGGGCCGATGCGCCGCCGATGTGGACGCATTGCTCGTCTCCCACGATCATTCGGATCACGTCCGGGGGGTGGGGGTCGTGGCCCGTAAGCTCGGCGTTCCGGTGCACGCGACCCCGCAAACGATGCGAGTGGCCCAGGCTGGAGGGCGACTGGGCGATCTGCCGAGCCTTTCGACCTTCGAGGCTGGCGAGACTCTAATATTTGGCGCGACCCGCATCGAGACCATCCCGACCCCTCACGACGGCGCCGATGGCGTGGCCTTTGTCGTCGAGCATGAAGCAGCGAGGCTCGGCGTGCTCACGGATCTCGGGCATGTGTTCGATGGGCTCGCCGAAGTATTGCGAACCTTGGACGCTGTGTTCCTGGAGAGCAACCACGATCCCCAAATGCTCGAGCGCGGACCTTATCCCCCTGTGCTCAAAAGACGCATCGCTGGACCGGCAGGTCATCTGTCCAACCAGCAGGCCGCGGTGCTGGCCGCCACGGGCCTTCATAGACTGCAATGGGCGTGTCTGGCGCACCTTTCTGCACAGAACAACACCCCAGCGCTCGCCCTGCGTACGGCCAGGGACGTTCTAGGGCCGACCCTCAAGCTCGAGGTGGCGCCGCGGCACGATCCCACGCCGCTTTTCGGGGTGCGCGCCAATTGTGGTTCCTAAAAAAACGATCCTTAGAATCCTAGAAGCGCAATGTTGAGGACCGGAAGGTCGAAGCCGATAGGTACCGCCTGTTCTTGAGGTCAACGGTCTGCATCAGATTCGAGTTCGTGGACTGACCTTGCTCGCTCGCGAGCTGATCTTCACGACCCGTGGCCATGGGCTCGAGGGCAGCCCACCCGATCTCCGCCGCTACCTGAAGAACATCCAGGGAAATTCCCTCCACGGTGTCATTTTCGGTGTGGGCAAAGGGATGGTTGCCCAGGGTTTGAAACGTCATGGCCGGCACACCTTGTTCGTAGAAGCAGGCATGATCCGAGCTCGCTTGGAACGACAAGGGCATCACCGCGTGGGAAAGGCCTTGTTCATCGAGGGAGTCTCGCATCATGCGCAGGAGGGCCTTGTTCTGGGCCTCTGCACCCCCGATGGCCATGACGCCCGTTGTCATGCCCGCGCCCACAGCGTCGAAGTTGAGCACCGCTGCGATCGAAGTCATGGGAAAATCCGATCCGTCGACATAGGCGCAGGATCCGCACAGATCCACTTCCTCCGCGTTCCAGGCAGCAAACACCACGGTGCGCTTGGGGCCACCGGGCATGGCGGCAACGACCCGCGCGAGCTCGAGGGCGACGGAGGTTCCCGATGCGTTGTCATCTGCGCCGTTGTAGATCACCCCTGTCCCAAGCTCGCTGCCCACGTGATCGACGTGTCCGGTGACGAATACGATTTGCGAGCGCAGTAGTGGATCGGTGCCGGGAATAACGCCGACGATATTTTCTGATTGTCCGTCCTGGGTCTTCGTCTCCACCTCCACCTGCGCCGTGACGCCCAAGGAAAAGCTCGAGGGACCCGCGAGGACATCTGCGCAGACCATCGCAGGACCGAGCTGTGGCAGGCGTTCCTCGAGGAAGCTGCGGCGCACGGTGAGCACAGGAGCTTTGGGCGGGGCATCGGAGCGGGCCGTCACCCCGGCGGTGAAGTCGATACCCCATCCGGGCGCCATCACGACTAGAGATGCCGCGGGCTGCTGCCCGGTCGCGGGGTTTTGCGGGCAAGCGACCCTCGGGTCCGCGGCGCCAGGAGGGGCGCCCAGGAACCTCAACACGATTTTGCCGGTGAGGTCGAGGCCCTCGAGCTCATCGTAACCCGCCTCGGGAAGGGGACAGTCTGGATACTCGCTTTCGTCATACGGTGGCACAGACAGGCCCCAGCCCACGAACACCACTTCGGCCGTGACGTCGGCAGATGGAGAGAAGCGCACCACATCGAAATCTCGACCCCCAATCATGGGCTCGCCATCCCACGCAACTGTCGGCGCGCGCAGCTCGGTCCAGCGCGGATAGGTGAACGAACGGCGGTACGACGCTCCTGCCAAGGGAGGGATACCGGCCTCGGCCAGTCGCTCCTCCAGGTACTCCAGAGCCTGCTCGTTCCCTGGTGTGGAGGCCTCGCGACCGGCCCGCTCGTCATCGGCGAGATAGGAGATGTCCTCTAGGATGCGCTGCGGATCCGGCGCAGACAGCTCACTTGCGCTCTGGGTATCGCTGTCCCCAGTGTTGCTGATCGAGCCTGTGTCGCCGCCCGTCTCTTCGGTCGTGTCTGTGGGGGCGTTGCTCGTGTCACGGGACGCCTTTTCGCTGTCGTCCGCGCAGCCCAGTGCGAGGGCCGTTGTCCAAAGGACGAGTGCTACGAGCACGGATTTGAGGCCAACGATGCCAGACGTGAAAGATGCGTGGGGCATGTCAACTCCTTGGACGCGCGTAGGACGCAGGAGGTGGGGCGCGCGATCCCCATTTTCCCAGCCCGAGCAGCTTTCGTGCCATGACGAGACTGCCCCACTCACGCTGAGCCTTGCGCCTCGACGCTCGTTCGGACACACTGCGATTTCTAGCTCGAATCGGAAGTGATTCTCCGGCAAGAGGAAAGGCAATTGTCCGTGGATCGATTAGTGGTGGAAGCCTGGATAGCGCGCGATCCAGATGAGCAAACTCGCGCAGAGCTGCAGCAGCTTCTCGAAGCGGGAAACGATGCCGAGCTCGAGGACCGCTTTGCCGGCAGGCTGGAGTTCGGCACCGCAGGACTGCGGGGCATGCTCGGGGCTGGCCCCATGCGGATGAACCGGCTCGTGGTGCGACAAACGGCGAGCGGTCTGGCGAGCCACCTGCTCTCGACCGTGCCCGATGCCTCCTCTCGGGGCGTCGTGGTGGGCTGCGACGCGCGACGGCTATCGGCCGAGTTCGCCCTAGACACAGCGCTGGTGCTTGCCGCAAGAGGGATTGCGGTGCACTTGTTCGAGGGGATTGTCCCCACCCCGGTCGTGGCGTTCGCGGTACGGCATCATGGCGCCGCAGCCGGCGCCATGGTGACGGCCAGCCATAATCCGCCGGAATACAACGGTTTCAAGGTCTATGGCGAAAGTGGCGCGCAGATCATTCCGCCACAGGACCAGGCGATCGCCACGGCTATCGACGAGGCGTCGAAAACCGACATTCCCCTCGCGTCTGTCGAGCATGCGCAATCACAGGGTCTGCTGCGCTGCCTCGGAAAAGAGACGGTCGAGATTTACCTCGAAGGCGTTGCTCGCCTGTCATTGCACCAGCGAACGACGACCCGCGAGCAGCTCGTCCTCGCCTACACGCCGCTGCACGGTGTCGGCGCGCAGACCGCGCTCGAAATCCTTGAGCGCGCGGGTTTCAGTCAAGTTCACGTCGTCGAGAGTCAGCGGCAACCAAACGGTTCGTTCCCCACCGTGCGCTTTCCCAATCCCGAAGAAAAGGGCGCCATGGACGCAGTGCTCGCTCTGGCAGCGCGAGTGGGAGCTGATCTGGCCTGCGCCAATGACCCGGACGCCGACCGCTTGGCTGCCGCGGTTCGAACGCCTTGCGGCCATTACCGCATGCTCAGTGGCGATGAGCTGGGCGTGCTGCTCGGCTGGGACCGCCTGGCCCATGGACCCGTCGGAACCGTGGTGGGCTCGACCATCGTCTCCTCTTCGTTGCTGCACCGCATCGCCGCGAGCTTCGGCGCGCCGAGCTACGAGACGCTCACGGGTTTCAAGTGGCTGGCGAGCCAGGCCATGATGCGCGACGCCGGGGGAGCGGTTCCGGTGTTCGCCTACGAAGAAGCGCTGGGCTATGGGCTCATGCACTTTGTCCGCGACAAGGACGGTCTGTCTGCTCTCGTGTCCTTGTGCGAGCTCGCCGCTGCCTTGAAGGACACGAGCCAAACGCTCCTCGGTCAACTCGAGGCTCTGTATCGCGAGCACGGTCTTGTGCTCACGGGACAGCGCACCATCGCCTTGTCCCCCGGCTCGCCGAGCCTCGGACAGCTCCTGCGCGATGCGCTGCCGACAACGGTCGGAGGACTGCGGGTGGTCGAAATCATAGATCTCATCGACGGCAGCTTGAGCCTACCGCCGAGCGACGTGCTCGTGTTCCACCTCCAAGGCGGGTTTAGGGCCATCGTGCGACCCTCGGGCACCGAGCCCAAGGTTAAATGCTATTACGAAATCGAGGACACCGTCGCGCAGGACGAGACCCTCGAGCAAGCCGAAGCCCGGGCGAGACAGACCCTGGCGAACCTAGCCGACGCCCATCTGAGCGAGCTACGAGCCCTCGTATAACAGGGAGAAACGCCCATGGATCCCGAGTACAAAAAGTTCGTCCAAAGCGTGATCGACAACATCAAGAAGCACGGTTTCCCGGACAAACGCGTGGCCTTTCCCTTGGAGCGCATGTACGAGATCGCTGCCGAGAAGGGCTACAATTTCAACAAAGTTCTTTTAACACTCGAAGAGATCAAGATCGGGCACGAAAAAACCCCGGAGAAGATCATCTTCTACCCCATCAAGGAAGAGCCCAAGCCCGCCCCAGGATCTCTCCCTGGATTTCCCAAAGGATTCGACCCCAGCGCTGTTGCCGGCATGGACCTCACGGGGCTCATGGAGCAGGCGCAGAAGATGCTCGCCAACATGACCCCTGAGCAGCTCGAAAACGTAAAAGCCATGTACGAAAACATGTCGGACGAAGAAAAGGCCGCTCTCGTGGAGCAAGCAAAGAAGCTGGGGATGGGCTGAAGCTTTCGCGGCTTACGGCCAGACGTAACTATTTTCGATGACAAAGTCCGAAGGATGGGGAGCCGGCACGCGGATGAAGCCCACGGGGTCATCTTTCATGGGCTCCTTCACGAGGGTGCAATGGGGCTCGCACACCAAGGTCTCGTGGAAGTGGTAGCGCAGCACCGCATCCATCGTTGGGTCCGTGCCCTTGACCTCGATGCGGTTGAGAGAGGCCTTGACGGTGCCCTCGTTCTGCGCGAGGAAGCTCACCTTGACTTTGGTCTTGTAGATGCGATTGAGCGGCGGAATGTAACCGATGGGCTCGAGTAGGTCGCCGTACTTCTTCTCGATCGCGAGGTTGGGCCGCGACAGAATGATCCACTCCACGGCATAGTCCTCGAAATACTTTTGGAGCGCCTCTTTGCCGATGTCTCCGCCCTTGTCGCGGCGGAACAGATTCGCGGCCGAGTGCTGCAAGTTGATCTCGAGGAACCCTCCGAGGATCTGACTCTGCGTGCGCCAGGCCAGATGCTCGCCGAGGATCCACCACTCCACCAGCACGCGGCCGGTTCCCTTGTCGTTCTTCTTGAGCCAGTCGGCGACCTGGCCGAAGTCCTCGAAGGCCGGAGCATGGCGAAACTCCATCTGTCGACCCTTGCTGCCGTCGACCACGGCAAAGTCCGGGTTCACTCCTGTGTTGGCGAGCTCATCATCCTCTGTGAGGTTCGGATCCGGCAGGGCGTTGGGCAAGAAGTACAGAGCGTCGCGTACGAGGCCGGCGCACAGAGCCACGAGGCCGATCGCCAAGAGAACCCGCACGGCAAAGGGCGGGCTTTTGAATGTTCCGGCTCGCACGAGTCGCGTCACGAGCTCGGCCGCGGGGATGAGCGTGAAGTACATGGCCGGCAAGACGGCGCGGTACGGCTGAATCTGCGACAGCACGAGGCTGTAACCGCCCATGTAGGCCACGACCAGCATGAAGCCCGTGCCCAGGGCCAAAGGTAGCAAGCGATCGTCCTTGTCCTTGCGCCAGGCGTAGAACCCCGCGATCGCCGCCAGCAGCAGCGCGAAACGCAAGGTGGTGCGGTTCATGAGCACGCCCGTGACCAGCGGCTCCTTGAGAAGCCCCAAGTAGTCGGTGAGCAAGAACGTCAAGGTGCTCTGGCAGTAGAACGCCGAGTTGAGGATGTAGTGCCAGTGTCGAAGCGCCGCGATGAGCCAGTAGGCATTCGTCGCAATCACGCACAGGGCCGCGGCCAGAATGCCGACGTGACGTAGCGGCCCCAGGGTTCTAAAGCTGCGAACGTAAATGGCGAGCATGGGCAGCACGAGGATGACGAAGGTGTACGGGTGCACGAGATGCCCGGCGCTCAGGGTGAGCGCGAGCAACACGAGGTGCCACCACTTCCCACCGTGCACATAGCGGTAGAGAAGCGCGAGCGGCAACAGGAAGAAGTAGCCGGCGATGTCCCAGGCGATCATGCCCACCCACCAGCACCAATGAGGGAAAGAATCGAAGTACCACAACCATGTGCCCAGGGCCGCGGCGAGCAGCGCGGTCCATTTGTCCGAACCAAACAGACGCGCCGAGGAAAACACCACCCAAGGCACCATCAGGTGCGCCAACAGGATGAAGAGGTTGAACCCCATTCCCCGCGGCACGCCCAGCTTCCACAGGGCAAACACCCACAGCTCCCAGGCCTTGTTGTCCGCGTCGAAAATGGTGCCATTGGGCTGACCTGCGAGCAGGTACGGATCGTAGGCCCATGCTTCACCCCAGCCATCGAGAGCTTCGGTGACCCGCCATACTTGTTCGATGTGGGTGTCGTAGTCCAACCAGCCATGGGGCTCATCGGTGAAGAGGATCCACGGTCGCTCGTAATAAAACGTGAGCGCGAGCTGGGCCACGGCGAGCAGCGCCACGGCGAGCGGAAACAGGAAGGAGCGCGGCGGCGGCACCGCAGAGGCCGTCTGTATTTGTATGGGATCTTCAACTGGAACGATTGGAACGATATCGGGTGTGCCTGAGGGTGTCATCGCGTGGAGTATATCTGCAGGGCGCGTACTCTTACAACGGGTGGGCACATGCCTTGTCTGCGAACTGGGGTTTGTTCATTGACCACTGCCAAGGAGCAGCACTATGCTATTCCAACGCAACCGTTTTCTGTTTCAGCCGGCAAGGACAACCGGCCTTGAGGAGTTTCCCCATGAAAGCACTATTTCACCCGTTGCTTCCCTCGATGTTGCTCGTCGTCGGGCTGGGCCCGCTCTCCTGCGGCGACGATACGACGCCCGCCAAGGACATCCGCGGGGACATGGAGCAGGGCAAGATCACCGGTTGCTCTGGACAGATCGCCTACCAGCGCTGGATGTGGCAAGGCGACGCCGAGGCCACGTTCATCTTCCTCAACGGACGCACAGAATACACCGACAAGCATCACCGCATGATTCCACTGATTGATCGTCCTTGGAATATCGTCATGTTCGACCACTTCGGCCAGGGCCGCTCAGACGGTCCGAGAGCTCACGCCGACGACTTCGAAGCTCAACACGTCTGCGACTTCGGCGAGGTGATTGACCAACTCGCTCCCAAGGATGTGCCCATCGTCGTGGGCAGTCACAGCATGGGCGGTTTCGTCTCGACGCGGTTCGCGCAGCTCCACCCTGGGGTGGCCAAGGCCTACGTGTTCGGCTCGCCCATGTACCGCGTCCCGTTCGACGGACTCCCCGATGAAACCGTGAAGGGTGTCGCCGACAACGCCGTGGCGAAAGGCGATGGCGAAGTGCCATGCAAACCGTACACGCCACGGAGTCACTCATGACTGCGAATTCTATGATGAGGTTAAAGATGACCCCATCACCGACATCGGACAGCCCACCTGGGGGTATCTCTCGGCCTACTTCCCCATGCGCGAGGCCCTGCTTGCCGGGACGGCGTCCATCACAGAGCCCATGCTCATCTTCCAGGCTGGCCTAGAGACGGTCGTCATCCCCGAAGCGCAAGACGAGCTCTGCGACAAGGTCAATGAAACCCACGCCGACCTGTGCCGCATCGAGGTCTTCCCCAATGACTTTCACGAAATCTTCAACGAGCTCGACCGCGCCGTCGCCGTGACCAAGATGCTCGAATTCTTCGACGAAGCCCTGGCTGCAGACTGAGGGGCTTTCCCTGCTCCCCTGATTTCGCTAAAACTCCTACCGGACAGTTTGCTCAATCACAGCAAGGAGAGCTTTTCATGGGACGCAGGAAGTTAGCTGTTACTTTTGCCCTGGGAATGGGGATCGCCCTTTCTGGCTGCGGCGGCAAGAAGGTCGCGCCCACAGCGCCACCGCCCTCACCTCCGGCGCCGGCATTCGAGGCCTTCGGAATCCCGCGCATCGAGTTCAACCAGGCCGCGGTGCGCCTCAACCTGCCGGTGTACTGGGTGTCTGACGCGGACAACGACCAAATCATCGATCCCGCCGAAGTCGCGGCGCTGCGCTTTTATCCGACCTTGGAGACTTGGGTGGAGGGAAACGAGTTCACTCCGGCCTTTGTGGCGGTGTTCGCCAAGATCCGCGATTCCCTGCAGGCGTACCCTGCGCAGGGAATCTCGCCAGAAGAGGCAGCGCGGCGCGCCCTCGTCGAAAAGGACCTCAACCAGGGTCGGCCCACCCTCGTGTACAGCGACCTGCGGGGACTCTCCGCCGCAGAGAAGGCGTTCGCCCTGCACATGCAAAAGGTCGGTGAGCTGATGGACGCCGCGCACCTGCGGCAGACGGGCGCCGCGGCGCTCGTGTCTCAGGTTCCAGCGGATCATCCGGCGAGCGCCTCTCTGTTCCGCCGCCACTTCGGACCAAGGTGCATGGCTCCGGCGACCGAAAACGATCCCCGCTGCTCAGCCATCCCCGGCGCGCCCAAACCCCTCGTGGACGTCTATCCGGCCGACCTGCAAGCGACCGAGGGGTTCTGTGAGACCCTTGCCAAACACAAGCAGGCCGAGGCCCTTCTCGCGCCGTTCTACACCGTGCGCGGGCAGGGCAACGCCCTCGTTCCCGAGCCCATGAGCTCCGCCTATAAAGAGCAGCTCGAGCCAGCCGCCACCGAGCTCGAAGCCGCTGCTTCCAAGCTCGATGACAGGGAAAGCGCCTTGCGCGACTATCTCGTGGCTGCAGCGGCCGCCATGCGCAACAACGACTGGTTCGCCGCCGACGAGGCATGGGTGAAGACCAGTGCCCGCAACTCCAAATGGTACGTGCGCGTCGGGCCGGACGAGACCTATTGGGAGCCGTGCTCGCGCAAGGCCGGGTTTCACCTGACGTTTGCTCGTATCAATGCAGACTCCCTCGCTTGGCAGGAAAAGCTCACCCCTGTGCAACAAAAGCTCGAGGACACCCTCGCTGCTCTCATCGGCAAGCCGTACAAGGCCCGCAAGGTTGCGTTCCAGCTCCCGGACTTCATCGATATCGTGAGCAACTCGGGCAATGATCGCTCGCCGCTGGGCGGCACCATGGGCCAGAGCCTGCCGAATTGGGGAAAGGTCGCAACCGAAGGTCGGGGCCGCACCATGGTCGTCACCAACCTCTATGTTGATGCCGACAGCCTGGCCTCTCGCCGACAGCAGGCCAGGTCCATCCTCAGCGTCGCCGCCATGCAGAATTACACCGACGACCCGAAGCCTGGCCTCATGTCTATTGTTCTTCACGAGGCAGCCCACAACCTCGGGCCATCCCACGAGTACAAATACAACAAAAAGACCGATGACCAAGCCTTTGGCGGACCGCTCGCCACGACGCTCGAGGAGCTCAAGGCCCAGACCGCGGCTCTGTATTTGAACGAGGTGATGCTCCAGGAAGGGGTCATCGATGCCACGATGTCGAAGCAAGGGCTCGTCTCTGATTTCCTGTGGGCGCTCGGTCACATCTCTCGAGGCATGTACACGGCCACGAAGCAACCCAAACCCTACGGCCAGCTCGCCGCCATCCAACTCGGGTTCCTGATGGACAAGGGCGCCATCACGTTCGACCCTGAGGCGCTCGCCGCCAATGGCACGGACAAGGGCGCTTTTGAGCTCCACCACGACAAGATCTCCGCTGCCGTGACCGAGCTCATGCAGCTGGTGGGCCGTATCAAGGCCAAGACCGACAAGGCAGCGGCGCAACAGCTCATCAAGCAGTACGTCGACAATCCCAAGGCTCCGCTCCCGCTCATCACCGAGCGTATGACCAAGACCCCCAAGGCGAGCTTCGTGTACGCGTTCGATATGTGAGACAGGCTTCTAGAACCGACCGGTCTTGTAGAATCGATCGAGGGCTCGATCCTTGGCCTGGAAGATCTGGCCGAGACTCGCTGCCAGCTCCTCGTCGGAAGTGGGAAGCTCGCTGATGGGAATCCGCCTGACGTGCAAATGGCCGGTTCGGAAATACCCCGCAAGGTACTGCCACATGGTGGGCACGCCGTCAGGGTAGCCGATGGTGATGTCGTAGACCGCCTGCACGCTGCCCGCGAGACCCTGCACAGAGGCGACGAAGCCAGCGATGCGCGGGGAGAGCACATGGTCCATGAGCGGCTTGCCGTTTTGCTCTTCAAAGGCGCGGCTGCGCTCCAGCTTGGAACGGGACATGCGCGTGCCTTCGGCGAACAGGATGAGCCAAAACGGGGTGCGGTGCTTGTTCAAGCGACTAAACACCCGCTCTACGACCTTGCGGTCGCGGGTCCAATTGCGGCGCACGAACACGCAATCGAGGAACACCATGCCCCAGCCGATACCCGGCACCCGCCTGATGATCTCTTTGACAAACCACTTGAGATCGCCGACCCGCCCGTAGAGTCGGGCAAAGGCCAGGAGGCAGGGGACATCGGTCATCGACTGATGGTTGACCACGATGAGGGCGTTCTCATTGCGCGGCAGCTCATCCCCGGTGATCTCATAGCGAATGTTCCAAGCCCTTTTTCCCAGCACCACGCACCATCCCCACCACGTGTTGGCGGCAAAGCGATTGAACGCCCATACCGCTCGACGGGAGATGGGAACGAACAAGGCAGAAAGCGCCTGCAGGAAATTGATGGCGAGCAAGCTCAGCCCCAAAAAGACCACGATAGGACCAACGATGAAGAAAGCCCGCAGGCTGCGTTTGAGATTGCGTTTCGGAACCACAGGGGTCTGGGGCATCGAACTCCTCGTTTGCGAAGCAATATCGTTAGTGAGCCCTTAAAAGACCGCGTGCACGTTACAGGATCACGAGACCAATGGCACGAGAAAAGGGGGGCCGCCGACCACGCTCGTCTTCTAAACCTTGACAAGCCATGGCGGTCCAAGTAAACGGTGGGGTCCGTTGGTGCTGGGCCTAGCCCAGCTGCTTTGAAGGAGGCCGAGAATGTACATCTACCGCCGCAGGCAGAAAAAAAATTCCTACACACGCTGCAGTCGCAAGAACGCCAAGCTGCGCGCGAAGAATCGCCGCCGCAAGCTGCGCACGAGCGGTCTGCCTCACTAAAGGGTCTGCCTCACTGAAGCGCCTGTAAAAACCATTCCCCGGGTTCGATAGGCTTTTTGGGAAAGCGCTAGTGCCTCGTCAACACTCCGATGACGGGTAGCCAACTCCCCCTTTTTTAAGGGGGCAGGGGGGATTTCTTCACGTCCATTCGTCACGCCACGCGTTGAGTTCGGAAGTTCGACAATCCCCCTGGCCCCCTTTATTCAAAGGGGGAAAAAAGCCATTTCGACCCGACTGTTTTGAGTTGACTGAGCGCTAGCGAGGCGCGTCTGTCTGAGGCGCTGCGGATTCGTCTTCGTCTTCTTGACCCACCGGCAACGCGCCTTCTGCCCGGAGGGCGGGCAGGAGGAGGAACGTGGCGACGGCCGACATGACCATGGTCACGGCCACGAACGCTCCGAATCTCTGCATCACCACGATGTTCGACAGCGCCAGGACCGCGAAGCCCGCCCCCACTTGCAGGGCATTGGAAGCGATACCTGGGCCGACGATTTCACTCGTCCGCGCCAGGCTCTCGCCTCTATGTCGCCTGCGCCAGAGAAAGGCGATGGAGTAATCGACTCCGATGCCCAGAGCGATGGAGGAGATCATGCTCGTCGTCAGATCGATGGGAATGTCAAATGCCCCCATTAAGCCCCCGGCAATGGTCAGCATGAACAGAGGCGGCGTGAGCGCTTTGAGGGCGATGAGGGGCGAGCGGAAGGTGACTGTCATGACGAGCAGCAGGACGAACATGGCGGCGAGCATGGATCGCACCTGGTTGCGAATGGAGCTCTGCCCGAAGGCGACGTTGATGACGGGTTGGCCCGTGACCGTGGCCATCACCCTCTTGCTGCTGCTTGCCTGGGAGGGGAAGCCAAATGCCGGGGCGTCGAGATCGGTGATGGCCCCCATGGCGAGCTTGCGCAGCTTCGCAGAAGGCTGCCGCACCGACAACGCGGCCAGCGATGGAACGGCGAGGCGCTCGGCTCGCACGGCGGTCACGGCCTCCTCGATCTGAGAGGCGAGGGCCTCACTGGCGAGTTGCAGCCCCTCGCTATCGTGTTTCTCGATGGCCGGCAGCGCGCCGCGCACCGCCGCGGCGATCGCTTCCTTGCCCTGACGTAGACGAGAAGGTGGCAGCGCGGCAGCGAGTGCCCAATCGCAGCGGGCGTCCCACTGGGACAAGAGCTTCTGGTCCGCCTGTTCCGGTGGTTCCTCGAGAGCCGAGGAGTCGCTGCAAAGCTGCTCCCGGACGGCGCGATCGACGGCCGCTGTCAGATCGTCTCCCTCGACGAGGTCGGTCGTGCGACTCCCCTCTTCGAGCACCGCGAGCGCTTTATTTGCGCCCTCTTCACTGAAGGGGACGCTGGCGTACACCCGCGCCAACCGGCCGAGCCTTCGGGCGACGGCCTGGCGCACCTTCTGCTTGGCCCTCTCCGCCTCCTCTGCATCGAGGGTCGCGATCTCGACCGCGTCGACGGCCCTCGGCACCTCGGCATCGATGAACGCCCGAATATCGGCCACCACGCGCGCCACCTTGGATGGATCCTGCTCGCCGAGCCGGACCTGCACGAGCGCCGCATCCATCTCTGGCGAGAGAATCTGGTCGATGGCCGCCGTCCCGAGCAAGAAGGGATAGAGCGACTGGGTCCGCTCGCGGTTGAGCGGCAGATCCGGCCTGCCTCCCATGGCCTCGCTCATCATCACCAGCGGATCGATAATCGAGCTGACCTGCACGACGTCGTTTCTGCCGCGCACGTATTCAACGATCTTGCGCAACTCAGCGAGCACGAACGGGCAGCGCATGTCCCCTTCAAAATAGATTTGCAAATAGATCGATCCGCCGAAGTGCCTTTCCAAAAACGCATTGGCCTGGTCGGGTTCCGAGCCTTTTGCGAAAAAGGTCTTCAGGGTTGCATCTGGCGCCAGGCGGCGAATACCCAGCAGGCTCATGGCTGCGACGATGATCGCCGCGACGAGGGTCGCGCGCCGGTGGCTCGCTGCAAAGCCACCCAATTTCCCGAGCGGTCGAGCGAGCCTGGCGGCGCTCAGGGTGGCGGGCACCTTGTGGCTGAAGGACAAGGCCGCGGGTATGACGCACAAGGTGAGAAGCGCCGTGAACGCGACTCCCGTGGCAGCCTCCAGGCCAAACGAACGCAAGGGTGCCACGTCCATCACGAGGAAGGACATGAAGCCTGCCACGGTGGCAAGCGCCGAAGCGATGACCGGTGGCCCCACCTCTCGCATCGCCTCGACGATGCGCCCCTTCACAGTGGTGGCGCACCCGCTGAAGTAAGCCGAAAGGATCTGGATGCCATAGGCGCCGCCGATGGCGAGCAGCAACGTCGGGAGCGACGAGCTGACCACCGTGAGACCGCGGCCGCGCAAGGCGATGAGCCCCATCGTCCAGACGATGGCCACGCCCACGAGACCCAGACTGAGCAGCACGCCCGCGAGATTGCGGAAGATGAGGAAGGTGACGAGCAATACCACGATGGCCACCACGGGTGTCAGCTGCCGCAAGTCGTGCTTGGTGCCGCCGGCCACGTACTGGCGAATGAACGGTGCGCCTCCAAAAAACACGCCTTGACCGTGCCAGGACTCGAGCGCGAGCGACTTGATGTCTGTGGCGACGTCCATGGCCGACCGCTTACCGCCCAGGAAACAGAGGATCATCGCGGCCTTGCCGTCCGGCGACACGAGGTTGCCCCGGGCGTTCTCGTTTTGCAGCACGTGCTGTTTGAGCGCCTGTAGCTCGGTCGCATCCGTGGGGACCTGTGGCACCAGAGGTCTGACCTCGAGACCTGCAGGACCTGGCTTGGGGTCTGGCACATCGGTGAAGCTCAAGACATCGTAAACACCGTCGATCTCGCTGAGCTTGCGAGACATGGTTCGGATCTCCGAAAGACGCTCGGCGGTCCACATGTCGTCGGTCTCGAGCCCCACGAGG
>JALOQD010000105.1 GCA_025453525.1 Myxococcota bacterium | reverse complement strand
ACGTCTGTCGATCAGGTTTTCTCCGAGCCCGTGTTCAAAGAGTTCGAACGACAAACGGACGTGCGCGTGCGCGCGGTATTCGACACCGAGGAGACGAAGAGCACGGGCATCGTCAATCGCCTAATCGCCGAGGCGAGCAAGCCTCAGGCTGACGTTTTCTGGTCCAACGACCCCGTACGGCAGCTGCTACTCGCGCAGCGCGGGCTCGTCGAGCCATACAAGTCGCCGATGGCATTGGGGATACCTCAGCAATTTCGAGCCACGGACGGGACCTGGACCGGGTATGCCGCGCGGGCCCGCATCCTCTTGGTCAACACGCAGCGCGTCGCGAACGCCGACATGCCGCGCTCGATCCGCGACTTGGCTGACCCGCGTTGGAAAGGCGAGACCGCCATCGCCAATCCGCTTTTCGGGACGACGACGATGCACATAGCGGCGCTGTTTGGCGCCTGGGGAGACGCGCAAGGTCGGGCGTTCATGGAATCGCTCAAGGCGAACGGCGTGCGCATCGCGAGTTCCAACGGCGAGGTCAAGCGGTTGGTGGTCGCTGGCGAAGTAGCATTCGGCCTGTGCGACACAGACGACGGAAACGAGGCGTTGAAGGAAGGCGCTCCGGTGGGGATTATCTATCCAGACCAAGACGGGTTTGGCGCGCTGGTCATGCCCACGACCGTCGTGCTTCTGCGCAAAGGGCCGCACGCCGAGGCCGCGCGACGCCTCGTCGATTACCTACTCACAGCCGATGTCGAACAGGCAATGGCCAAGAACGGCGCCCATATGCCACTGCGATCGGGCGTCCCGACGCCATCGAGCGTCCGCCCCTTGACCGGCATGAAGGCCATGAATGTCGACTACGGGAAGGTGGCCTCGGAGATGGAGCGTCTACAGCCATGGCTGCGTGACTGGGTAGGGCTTTGATGGTGGACCGGTCGGGCGCCCGGTGCTTTTTCGTCCTTGGGGCGGCGGCGGTGGCGGCGGCCTTCGTGCTCCCTCCCCTGATTCAGATTGGGGCGCAGCTCGCTTCGACCGACGCGACGTCGTTCCGGCTCCTCACGCAGGCCCGCCTTTTTTTGCTTCTCGGACGGTCGGTCGCCGTGGCCGGGGCGGTCACCCTGCTCACGCTCGCTGCAGGCTTGCCCCTCGGACTCTTCTTTGCCCGAGCCCGAATTCCGCTGCGTTGGCCATTGCTCGGCGTTCATATCCTGCCGATGCTGCTCCCACCGTTCATCCCGGCGCTCGGTTGGTTCCACCTCCTCGGACGCGCTGGCCTGCTCGGCTCCGCGGCAACGGCAGGGTTCTTGTTTGGCCCCATGGGCCTGGTGTTCGTGCTCGCCACCGTTTTCACACCTATTGTCACCACGCTCACGTTGCTCGGTGTGCGCGGGCTCGATCCGTCGTTGGAGGAGGCGGGGCGGCTCGTGGCCCGGCCCCTCGCGGTGGGCGTTCGCCTGCTCATCCCGGCGGCTTGGCCGGCCATCGCGCTCAGCGCGGTGGTCGTGTTCACGTTGGTCTTCTCCGAAATTGGCGTGCCGATGCTCCTGCGCGTGGTCGTCTATCCATCGGCGGTCTTCGCCAGGCTCGGCGGCCTGTCGTTCGCACCCTCCGAGGCGGCTGTGCTGTTCCTGCCGCTCCTTCCGGTCGGCGTCGTCTTGTTCTCCGCTGAGCGCTGGCTCATCGGCGCGCGTCCGTTCGACGTGATTGGGATGCGCAGAGAACTGGCGCGCCCTCTATTCGATGGGCGCAGCAGCTTCCTTGCGGCAAGCCTCTGCCTCGGCGCTGCCGTCGTATCGGTCATGCCGTTCTTGGAACTGCTGCGCCAGGCCAGGGGAGCGCCGGCGCATGAGGTTCTCTCTTGGGCGGGGAACAGCCACTGGAATGGGCTGCTCGCGAGCGGAGTGACCGCGACCATCGCGCTCGCCCTCGCCCTCCCGTTGGGGCACGGACTCGCCCGTGGGTCGCGCACGGCGCGGGTCGCTGACGGCATCCTCGCTGGTGGCTTCTTTCTCCCCTCGGCGATCCTCGGCGTGGGGCTCATCGCTGTGTGGAACCAACCCTGGTCGGCGTGGCTTTACGGTTCGATGTTCATCCTGGTCGTTGGTTTCGTCGCTCGCTACGCCATCATCGCAGTGCGAGCGGTAGCCGCATCGGTGCGCCAGAGCTCACCATCCCTTGAAGACGCGGCCTGCGTCGCGGGCGCGGGGTACCTGTGCCGACTGTTCCTCATCGTTGCGCCGGTCCACCTTCGCGCTCTCGCGGCGGCCTGGCTCCTCGTGTTCGCGTTCGGTCTTCGGGATTTAGAGACGGCCATCATGTACTATCCCCCGGACGGCGAGCCGCTCACGGTGCGCATCTTCACCCTTGAGGCTAACGGACCGCCCAAGGTGGTCGCCGCCCTTGCGCTCGTGCATGCCGGCATCACCACGCTGCTGCTCGCCGGGGCGTTGTTTCTGGCGCGTTGGAGGAAGACATGACCGCTGTTTTGGCAGTGGATCGACTCTCGATCATTTCAGGGCCCCAAGCGATCCTCGACGACATTTCGCTCGAGCTCCAGGAGAACGAAACCGTCGTGCTGGCCGGCCCGTCTGGCGGTGGCAAGACCACGTTGCTGCGCGCGCTCCTGGGCCTAGTCGCCCCGACTCGTGGGGATGTGCGGGTTCGAGGAGCGCTCGCGAGCACGGCCGGGCATGTCATCGTCCCACCCGAACGACGTCGCATCGCCATGGTGTTCCAGGATCTCGCTCTGTGGCCCCACCTCTCGGTACGCGGCAACCTATCCTTTGGTCTGACGGCGCAAGATGTGCCGCGCGCGAAGCGGCTGCAACTCATCGAGGCAGCGCTGAGCTCGGTCGGCCTCGATGACAAGGCCGCACGCTATCCAGGTCAGCTGTCGGGTGGTGAGAGGCAACGCGTGGCGCTCGCACGTGCGCTCGTCCTCGAGCCCGTGGCGCTGCTGCTCGACGAGCCGCTAGCAAGCCTCGACGTGGCGCTCAAGGTCGAGCTGCTCAGCCTCCTGCGCGACCTGGTTCGTGCCCGACGATCCTCGCGAGGCCCAGGCTCTGGCAGATCGTGTCGTGTTGCTCGAGGACGGCCGGATCACCCATACAGCGCAGCCCTTGCTGCTCTCCAGCGAGGCCAAGACGACCTTCGGGCGACTGTTCGCCGCGGGGCTCTCCCGTGGAGAGCTAACAGAGTCCTGAAAACATCCGGCTTTCAGCCCATTTTCTTAAAAACTCTTTACTGGCAACTGGCATTCAAGTCTCGATTCCTACCTCGTTTCACCTTTTGCAAAGCCGTGCGGTTGACAGGGATATCAGAGAGTAGCGGATGGCGAATAAACATAGCTAGGATGGCTTTGTTGAAGCGTGCGCGATAGATACGAGCCCTGCTATTAACGAGCACATTCTGCACTTTTTTGCACCAAGGACCGACAACGGGAGCGAGCGCAGAACCTATCTCTTGACGTCGGCCGTGACGATTCGTAGATAGAGCTTTCGACCTGTTCTTTGAAAACCGAATCCGAGACACAACGCTCCCAACAATTCGGGAATCGCGCGGAGAAATGAGAACTGTAGCGGGACCAGTGGTCGGACAGCTCACTCGTTGACCACCTTCAACCGCTCTCGATGACAGGAGCCGCAGCTCAATTGTCGGTTCTTTTCGAGACGAGCCTGACGTGCTTTTTCTCTCGCCGCCGCAAGTTGTGACGGAATTTCTTCGCCCGTGCCGAAGTACATTTCGTCCGGTGTCTGACCTTGAAACGCCGAGTGGGGCAAAACGCTGTTGTGTTGGTTGACGTAGAATTCGGCGAGCCTACGCAGGGTTGCCAAGTCGCTGAGGTGGTTGAGAAAGAGCCATCGGTGTTTCAGCACTCGCCAGAAAGCTTCGATCATAGAGTTCGAAAAGCTTAAGGTCTGTTTGGGCCAAGATGAGCTTCAGGATTCCGTCGGAAACGAGTTTCATCACGGAGTTGTTGGTATTCTCTACACCGGCATCGATCATTACCGATTGTGGCTCAGCGCTCGGCGGGTCCTTCGACTCGTAAGCCTTGACTAGCAAAGACGCAGTGCCACCTGGCCCCAAGTGTCGATCCTAACCTTTAAGCGAGAAATCGTCTGGAGTCATTGTCGATGACCGCTTGCAGATAAGCCTTGGTGCCGTCCAGTAGACGAAACACGGTGGTGTCGATGTGCCAAGTTTCATTGGGACTTGAGCACCGCAGGCCGACAAGAGGCTTTTCCGGATGGATTCGATTTCGCGGCCGACGCCACTGCCGTGTGCGGGCATAGAGGATCCAGGTAGAAGGGGAAGCGAACAGCTTTTCGAGTCGTTCAGCGAGTAACGCCAATCTGCTGGTAGACACGTGACGGTACTCGGGTGCAGTGACCATTTCTCGCATGGTCCGTATTTCGTCCGGCGTCAATTGGGTTGGCTGAATCTTGGGACAAGTGGAGATGTCGTCGAGAGAGCAGTCGTTGTCGATTGCCCGCTTCCACGTGTGATATCTGGAGGCGCTCAGCTTTAAGAATTCGAAGCACCGTTCGCAAGGGCAGAACTTCGCTTGCCCGGTCGATGGTCCGAAGAAGCCTTTTCTTCTTCTTGCCATCGGGCAAACGCTCGTAGGTGATTTGGAAATCGAAGATTCGGAGCACCGTGAAGACCAGCCTCAGAAGTGCAGTGAGTCTACGGAGTCGATCTTCCAGCTTGATGATTCTCTGTCGAACCTGGATGTCGTTGAGATCGAACACCTCATGAGACACGACTTCCTGGGCGGGAGAATTAAGCCAGTTCAGAATCGTCGTTCTGGGCACACCAATTTTCTGAGCGAAAGCGAGGTTCCCGGTTCGTCGAACTTATTCTCGAAGTCGGTGGTCATAGATATTTTTCTTACAGGCCTGCTCGTTCATGGTGGGTGATAATTGGGACCGTTGATTCGGGTTCAAGAGATTTCAGCCCCATGATAGGCTCGGCCAAAGTGTCGGTCATTCGAACGGAAAAGTGCGGAAAGAACTCGTTAATAGCAGCGAGGTTTTCGAGGGTGATGGCCGAACGAGACAGGAAGCACGCGCGGCAAGCTTGGATGAAGATAGTGATCCAATTCCACATACCTTTGAACCTGCCGGAAAAGGCGTCGACGTGGCATGTCGGAAGGCAGGCGTTGGCACGGTAGATATTCCATTTTGATAGAACTTTTTCAGGTGCATATCGAACAAAGGACCATGTCGCGTCGCCCTTTCGAGCGTCGCCGAACTTCTCATTGCGCCCTAGCGTTGCCGATGATCTCCATGAGCTCCGCAGTGCTGAGCCTGCCTGCTGTCTCTGTGCCTTCGAGTAAGGCTGCGGCGAGCTCGCGCTTACGGGCGTGCAACGCCACGACGGTTTCCTCGATGGTGCCAGCGCTGATGAACCTGACAACGGTCACGGTTTTAGTCTGTCCGATGCGATGGGTGCGGTCCGTGGCCTGGTCCTCCACTGCGGGATTCCACCATGGGTCGAGGTGCAAAACGTAATCGGCGCCGGTGAGGTTGAGACCCGTGCCGCCGGCCTTGAGGGAGATGAGAAACAGCGACGGCTCGCCCGTGGACCACTCGTCGACAAGCCGCGCGCGGACTTTAGCGTCGGTGCTTCCATCGAGGTACAGGTAAGGGCGTTTGCCTTTGTCGAGCGTTTCGCGGAGAAGGGCGAGGTGGCTTGTGAATTGACTGAATACGAGTGCCCGCTGCCCTTCGGCGGCCAGGTCGGAGAGGAGCTCGCGAACCGCCTCGAGCTTAGCCGAACCGAGTGTCGTCGCCGGATCGTCGAGGCGTGGATGGCAGGCCAGACGCCGCAGACGCGTGATAGCCGCCAGCACTTGAAAGCGATCCTTCGGATCTCGCGCTTCAACGTCAAGTAGCTGTCGGACCATTGCCTGGCGTACGGCCTCATAGCGCGTTTTCTCCGCCTCCGAGAGCTCCACCGTGCGCACCACCTCGATCCGCGGCGGAAGCTCCGGTGCCACGACAGCCTTCGTTCGCCGAAGAACGAATGGGCGAAGCAGTCTGGCGAGCGCTTCTCTCCGCTCAGGGTCACTACCTTTTTCGATGGGTGCAGCAAACCGTGTGCGAAAGCGCTCGAAAGACCCGAGCAGTCCTGGGGCGATGATGTGAAAGATGCTCCATAGCTCACCAAGGTGGTTCTCGATGGGAGTGCCGGATAATGCCACGCGGGCCTGGGCATCAATGCGCCGAGCCGCCCTGGCTCTCAAGGTCGCGGCGTTCTTGACATTCTGGGCCTCGTCTAAAATGAACGTGCCGAAACTGATCGTTGCGAGCTCCTCGACGTCCATGGCCAATACGTCGTAGCTGGTTACCAGCACGCTGCCTGGACCAAGATTGGCTCGTATCGCGTCCCTGCCAGTCCCGTGGTACAGCCGCACGTCGAGCTTGGGTGCAAATGACTTTGCCTGACCAAGCCAGGTCGAGAGTACCGAGGTCGGCGCCACTACCAGAGCGGGGCCGAGGGTCTCCCGGCACAGCAGCAACGCGAGCGCCTGCACCGTCTTCCCAAGCCCCATGTCGTCGGCGAGGCACGCGCCGCCGCCCATCTGACACAGCCGCGCGAGCCAGGCAAAGCCCTGGCGCTGGTATTCGCGCAAGTCGACTCGGAGGGAAGCGGGCAGCTCAGGCTCGTAACGGTCGAGCTCCGCACGATTTCCGAGCAACTGGTTGAAAGCGCGATCTCCCTCCATCGTCAGCCCGTGACCCTGGATGGCGTCGTTGAGCAGCGAGACCGATAGGGCGTCGAGTCTCAGCTCCTTGGTCGTGCCTTCGGCGGCCAGGTCGTCCATGGCAAGAACGGCGGCGCGCAGGTGTTCTTCGAGAACGGCGAATCGCTGGGGGCCTAGCTTAATGAAACGACGCTTCGCGCGTGCGGCTTCGATGAGAAGCTCAAGAGGGATAGTACGCCCGTCGGTGCTGACCACGGGGCTGACGGCGAACCACTCGCCCTTCTTGTGAACGTTCACCTTGAGCTCGTTACGGCCTGCGCGGTGGACGAACCATCGATCCGAATCCTTGGGCCACTCCACCCGAACGTCGTCTCCGAGTTGTCCCAGCGCTTCGACGACCCGCAGCGACTCCTCAATCGATGCGGTCTGCCACGACCATGGCTCGTGACTGATGAGTTCCGCGAGGCCGAGAGTTTGGGCCAAGGATTCGGCGTGATGAGCCTCAGCGGGGAGATCGCGTCGCACAGCGGTGAGTACGCCTCCAACGCCGCGTACGATCTCGCTCTGTCCAGCGCCAGGTTTCACCGCGAGTTGGTCGCCTGTCGGCCGGGCCACGAGAGCGATGCCGAGTAGCAGCTGATCGTCGTGAGGAGTCAGCAGGACGTGACACCGGGGATCTCCGGGAATGCTTGCGCCGCGTAGCTCGTCGGGAGTTTCGAGCTCGACACACACCCCTGTGCGTCCCACGGCATCGAGAAGCCCCACCGCGTCCTCTCGCCGCAGCCGCGACGGAGCGTTGGCCAAGCCGTCGATCAGGTCGATAGTCAAGCCGGAAAGCTCTCCCACTTGACATACACCGCGGCTCTCGTCGTAGCGCACGAGCGTATGAGAGTCTCCCCTGGACCGCGCTACTCGACCCACGGACCACGACTCGCCAGCGAAACGCAAACAAAGACGATACTCATCATCCTCAGGGACGAGTCCCAGGGTCGCTGGCTCTCTGATAACGGCCACGGGGCGCGGCTCCTTGCCAACGGACCAGACTTGTGGATGCCCCACCAGCGCCGCGATCGCATCTCCCGCTTTGACCGGCGCCTTAACATCGAGCTGGTAATGGTCCCTCGATTTTGCGAATGCATCGATCACGGCGTTGTCGGCGCTGTCGAGCAGGGAGCACGTCGCAGAGTCCCGCCTCAATCGGCCGATGGCCGCTTGGCTGCCTGCCGTCCATTTCCCCTTCTTACCTCGTTTTTGCACGGCCGCCGACACGAGCATGACGCCGTCCTGTTCCTGGATTCGCCACACTACCCGGGCATTTTTCTCTTGGCTCGTCTCTCGGCGACCGAGGACCGAAGTCACAACAGCTGCGACGCTCGCCGCGCTGGCTCGCCGCGACACGGCTTCCACCACGGCCAAGTGGGCTGGCTCGTTGCGATCGTAAAGAACTTCCAGTACCCACCCGAGGGCTACGATCAACGAGCTGCAGGGCGCTTCGTATCGCCCTGTGCACGAACAAGATGCGAGCATTTCCTCAGGGCGATCCGGCCACAATCCAACCCGTACCGTGCTGCCATAACCGTATTCGCTGTCGAAGAGGATTTGCAACACCCGGTCCCCAGGTTCGAGGTGCAGCATAGGTCTGCGCAAAACGAATCTTTCCAACTGGAGATGGTGCTCGGTCAAATGGCTGATCAGAGTCAGCAACGACGACGCAAACCGCGCGGCTTCGGGCGTGGGGCATCCGTGCTGTTCGAGTGCCGCAGCTCTTTGGTGCACGAGCGCTATCCTCGAGGCCCTAATCCCCATTTCCACCGCGATTTTTTCCACGGCCTGTCGCAGGGGGTCGCCATAAGAACTGTGAGTCCTTTTGTTCAAATAGGCGCCTATGGACAGCTCGCCTCCAACCTTGGAGAGCTCTCGGGTCGCCATGGTCGGAATGCGCGGAATCAACGTGGAAAGTGGCTGGTCCAGAATCGTCTCATGACCCGTCTCCCGCAGCCACATCACGACCGATTCGTTGGACTGGGGCAGTGGGAAGAACCCCGATATCACGCGCTTGGGCCAGGCGCTAACAGAGACTCCCTGTGGTGAAGGAGATGCGATCGACGATACCGCCTTGGGCGGCATGGCGATGCTAAAGTTCGCGACCAGCTTCTCCGTCTCCGATGCCGAGAACATCTCCGGATGAGCGTTCAGCCGTTCGCCTAGTCTGCGTTTTTGTGCTTCAAAAAAATCTAAGACGTTCTTCATGAAGTTCATCTATCAGGTAGAAACGCGTCAGCTCAATACAATTCCTGAGACAATCCACACCCGAAGGCAAAAACGGCCTCATCTGAGGTGCCGCAAATATCGTGTGTGGAAATACTGGAGTCTGTGAATTCGAGTTGATAATCGGAACGGCGACTGCACCGTTGAACCCTCGTGACATGCCATCTTGACTCACCCAGCGCGTAGTCCAGACTCGTCGAGAAAACGGCTGATTACGCGAAACACGCCGTCCTCGGACGGTACGGTCGAACTCCCAGCTCCAGTGTACACGCGCCGCACGGAGACGGGTCCGTCTGCGGTCGACGAGGCAAACAGCGCGGTTAAAGTCCTCTTCGCGTTCTCGATCCAAATTGTGTATGTTGAATTGCTCGCGGCTACATCGCGAGCGACCTGTCCGATCTCTGTCCAGCGGGAAGAAAAGAGCGTCACCGCGTCGAAAACGTAGGCGAGATCCTTGTCTCGCTTGACCGTAGGACGGGCTTCGCGACAGAGCATCTTCTGCAAGACGTACATGGCCGGATGCGGGACACGAAATTCAACCCCGGGCTTCGGAATATTTAGGGCAGGCACGCGGGCGGAAGATACAACGAGTGAGCTCTCGAGCAACAGCCCAAGGTAGCGAATGGCCTGGGCGTGAAAATGACGTTGGACCTCGACGAGCCTCTTTTGAGCGCCAAAACGATCCATTTCCGGTTCGGTCAATGGCGCGAGGAATTCGATGTAGATCGGGCCGATGCCCGCATGGCCGTGGCGAGCGTGCTGGTAGATCACTACCGGCGGCTCGTCCGAACCCCGCAGTCGCGTCTCGAATGCCGCTTTGTCGAGCAACTCCGCGAGGTGGGGCTGGCATCGGCCGCTGAGCTTAGCTGGGAGCGCGATGTCCAGGTCAAAGGTCGTGAGCGGGACTCGTTCGACCGCGCGCACAGACTCCATGTGCCGGTAGATCACGGGAACCATCCCGCCTGCGAGAACTGCCATGTCGCGGTAGGGGCCGAGCCCTGCGAGACAGGCACCCAAATCCCGAAGAGCATCTTCCATCTCGAGGGGCAAGCGCACGGTCATGCCATTCCCCACGAGAGGATCTCTTCCACGATGAGTTCGGCTTGCTCGACGCCACGCCCTGTCGTTGGCGCGACGTCTAGTGCTGCCTGAAGAATATCCACGACCGGCACGCCACCTGCGTTTCCAACAGCACGAAACACCGAAGCTTTGTGCCGGGGCTCGACCAGCGAAAGTTGAGCTTCGTGTTCACCGCAATAGTCAAGGTCCCATGCCCTGATAAGCTCGGACGAAGAGCCCTCCACCAGGACCATCAGACCTCCGGCGGCCGTGTGCAGCATCCCATGGCGGCGGCATGCTTCGAAACCACCGACGGCAGCGCCTCGACCCGACCGCAGAATCCCTTCGACTTCAAACGGTCCACCGTCGATGGTGCGGGCGTAATTAACCACTGAAGATCCCTGACGTTCCTCCGCGAGCCAGGTTTCGAGCAGCTCTCTTTTTCTGACCAGTTTCAGATCGCCGGACTCGACACGGAGGAAGTCACGGGCTGTGAATGTGCGCACGAATTGGTGTGCGGTCTCCACCGACACTTCCGCGATGCGGCTGAGCTGCGTGGGATTCTGCACTTTCCCGCGAAATCCCGACCAGTGTCGATCTGGTGCGTCGCGTAGCAGCAGGAGCTTGAGCATCCAGCGATTGAGATCGGAAAACGGAGTTGCCCGCGACGTCTTTTGCCGTTTGTTGGGCGATTGATCTCGCGGACGGTGCACGACTGTCAGGGGGTCGAGCGCGGGACGCACGATCCTGACATGAGAGGCGCCGACACGGTCGATCAACGCCCAAGACAGCTTCGAGGCATGACGCGAGACAAACCCTTCGACGACGCGAGCCATCTTAGCCCCCAACCGCGGCAGCACGACAACGACGAATGGGAGATTGCCGTCATGGGCTTTCGGCGATCGCGACTCGAGGACAGCAACCGCGAACCTTCCGAGCACATCTGCAGTCCGCGAGGCGGAAACACTCTCGATCTCAACCGCGAACCTCGACGGTGGCCACACGGCGATGAACGGTGGACATCGCTCACCGGCCTCGGCCTTTACTCGCTCGAAAGAGCATCCCGGCAGGGCGCGAGCCAAGGCGGTTTGAACAAGCTCGATATTCTTATCCTTAGAAACCATCGTCCCTATTTTGCTTCAAGTGACCACTGGAAATCAAGTGACCACTAGAACTATCTCACCAAAGCCGATGCGGCTCCATATAATTCGGGCCATGAAACTCTAAAGCCTGAAAATCCGAGTCGAGCGATGATCAGGATGAAAAGCCTTTCAGGGTCGTGATCGCGAGAGAGGGCAGGTCGCCTTTGCCGGAGGCTGTGAACCGCAAACTCGCGCATTGCTCGAATGGGGTTCATATGTTTTCATGTGTAAACTAGCATCCAAGTCTCGATTCCTACCCCATTCCACCTTTTGCAACGCAGTGTGGTTGACAGGGAGATCAGAGAGCAGCGGGTGGCGAAGAAACATGGATAGGATGGCTTTGTGCCGGCTTGGATAACAGTCATGGCCAAGACGCATCTGCCTCTCGCCAACTCCGTTCCGAGTGTGATATCCGGGCGTGCAGATGCAGCGCTGCCGACGTGCGCCGGGGTACTACCTGCGCTTGAGACTGAAATGGAAAACGACAATTGGATGAGCGAGGGCAAGCAGCCACGAGTTTTAAAAGAGGGCAACTCCGCGACCATGGTGAGCGTGGAGGAGTACAAAAACGACCCTTTGTATCCACGTATTGTTCGAGCCGTCGTGCCCTTACTCGCTCGCGGCAAGGTCGTAGCGCCGGTGGACGTTTTGGTGGGGATGGGGATATTGGAGAAATCCAAGCTCGAGGATTGGCGATTCGGGCGGGTTCCCTACCTTGAAAAGGTGATCACCTGCAACCTGACGCGGCTGTCGAGGATATTGCGCGTTCTGCGGTATCACTGCCACGACCTCAAACTCGTGCCGTCCGTTACGGTCTACAAGCGCTGGGGCAAGGGCTGCAAGCAGCAGCTTCGGTTTACAAAGACGGGGGACGTCAAGATCGAGGAGGCGTACTCGCGGCATTTCGTGTGGTCCGGCAAGGGGCCATTTCATATGCCGGTGTCGAGACGCGAGAAGGATTCGAGGGGTTCTGAAATCGACGAAGGAAAGTGACATGACCAAGAACGAAACACAGAAGAGGACTCTTCTTGCGACGATGACGAACGAGCCCTTTCAGCCGGTTCGGATCTACTACACGGTTCCAGAACGGGAATTCGTTGTCAGGAAATTCAAGAAGCTCGAGTGCATACTGGAGGCGCCTGAAGAGCAGTGCTGGCAATGGCTCTTTGACGGCGAGAGTGCTTCGTTGCGCTTTGGGGACCGTGGTTACGATGACATCCCGCTGGACAGACGGCCGATCATTCTTGGTCGGGTTCGCTTTCCAAATGGAAACCGAATGACGCTCGAGACCAACTCGATATTGCGGGCAATCGCCGGCGCGCGGTTTTTCGGTCCTCGGCTTGGAAGCGATGTCGTGGCGATGAGGTGCCGCGTGGTCAACCGCTTATTCGACGCCGGCGAAGGCCCGATGAATAAACTGATGGAGAGTCTCGACCAGGACGCCACCGTTATCGATCCTCGCGAGGCAGAGATCGCTATCAGACGCGAGTTCAAGGGAGCTCGGCCTGGTCAGGACGCGAAGAGTGCTATCGCGGAGTTCGTGGACCGCATTGTCAAGAGCGGTGAGGACGTCCCGACGGTCGAAGACTTTCCGCTCCATCATGAGGAAGAGACTTCCGACTTCCTGAATTTGGCGAACACCTTGCAGCTTCGTTTTGTCCGCGCCTTCGAGCATTGGCGGGGCAACACGCATTTGACGATGGCGTCGATTATCGTGAATACGGTCAAAGAGGGCATGCAAAGGGTGAACGAGCGGGAAGGGTTGCCTCGCGGGAAGAACGACCCACAGCGAGAAAACAAGGAGTTGCCTGGCTTGCTCGCCAAGGCGCCAACTCCTGGGCAACGACAAATGACCAAGATAGGCCGCAATGATCCGTGCCCGTGCGGGTCTGGGCGCAAGTTCAAGAAGTGCTGTCTTTATGGCTCAGACGTGGTTTAGAAAACTGGACAAATGAAGTCGAAGCTGTCTTTCCCCACGGCCTTCTCCAAATGGCGGATGATCTTTTGGCTATCATCGTTGGGGCCGGAGATATACATCGGTTTCGTCTCATTCCAAAGAGGCGTTTCGATGAGGTTGTTGGGACGAGGACCGAATAGTTCCTCGTGGAAATCCGGATGAGGCCGGAACCCTAGGCGCGCAGCGTAGTCAATGGCGTGATACACGACGGACTGCACAGTAAGGAGGTCTGCTTCGATGATCTTCTGTTTTGTTTTTTTTTCGTAAGCGTCCAGGAATCGACTGCGAAGGTCTCTTTGGGTCATGGGTTGAATGACCATCCCGTCTTTGATTCCGAGGCAAGTGCGATCAACGAGCGCCGTTGCTCCGAGTAGGCTGGTTTCGGAGATTCTTCTTGTCACGACGGCCATCACTAAATTGGGGGGGCTTGATTCATCGTCGAAGTCTCGATTCAGATAGCACGGCCCGAACGGCGCTTGCCTGGCGGCTTGTAGGATTTTGCCCGTCGACCCCAGAGGCAGCCCGGCTTGTTTCATTTTCGCACGGGCGAGTTTTCGTGCGGCGTTGCTCATCTTCGCATCCCTCCTTAGAGTCGCCAATCGTATACAAAACAGCCGGAATTGAGAACGGTCCAAATGCGCATCTAGCTGTCCAGAGTGCCACTTGTGCGATAGCGGTGGTTGCGCGATTCTTGGGGAACGACCAGAACGCGAGTTTTCCAAGCCAGCAGATGATAGATCGGTTTGGAAGGAGACGGAGGGCGCGTGAGCAAGAAGTCAGGAAATGATTCTCATTCCGACAGGTGTGTGGACGCGATGTCACCAGTTGTGTTTGAAGTTGTAGATCCTGCGACCGGTGGCGCTTTTCTTTGCGGTGCGATTACCACGGTGTGCCCCAGCCCTGATTGTCCCTGCCGGGACGTGGTGATCGCGCTCGTTCGGTTGGATCCGGATTTGCAGAAGCCTCCTGAGGTTGCTGGACGCATTTCATTGAACGTCGAAACTCGCAAATTCGACCTGGGAGATCCTCTGTGCCTCCTCAAAAAGCGATCGTGGAAACCCTGGAGCGTGACAAACCGAGTTGAGCAACAATGATTCTGGAAAGATCTTCGCAGCCGCGATCGCGAAACAAACTGAAACGGACTTATCGACAGCGGCAAAGTGAGTTCGCGACCTCAAAGCAGATAAGTGTCGAACTGCGGACAGATCGGTCCATTCGTCACAATGCATTCTGTGGTTGCGGTGATCAGGGGTCGAGCAGCTCAGGCCGCTTTGCGGGTGTACCGATGATGCAGCCCGCCGAGGATCGGAATTTCTCTGATGGGTCCATCTTCTGGAGGTTCGACAGTTCGATGGACGGGACAATCCTTGTCGAGCCCAAGATGGGTCCGGTCGTTGTGGTAGTAGTCCACCAGTTGACGAAGAACGCGCAGCAAGTGGCGTTCGTTGAAGATGATGACGTGGTCGAGTCCGTCTCTTCTGCGAGTGCCGATCACTCGTTCGCACAAGGCATTTTGCCAGGGAGACCGAGGTGCGCAGAGGACCTCTTCGATGCCCATGTTTTTGATGCGCCTTCGGAACTCGCCGCCGTAGATGCCATCGCGATCGCGGAGGAGAAACCTGGGAGCGGTCTTTTCGGGGAACGCTTCGATGATCTGCTAACTGCGCTGCCTTCGGCATGCTCGTTGACCCTGTTGAACAATTCCAGCGATTTTCTGGACCAGGTTTTCCAGGATGGGATTTTGAGGAGGGACAGTGGAAGGGAATCGACCCATGAGCACGTCGCCTGCGCCCAGCTCGACGACGGACGGGAGGCGAGCGACGCCAAACTCCAAGCTGCCCAAGACCGTGGTCGGCCTGGGGATCGTAAGCCTGTTCACAGATGTCTCCAGCGAGGCGATCTTCCCCCTCCTCCCCGTGTTCCTGACCATGCTCGGCGCCTCCAACGCACTCATCGGTTTGATCGAAGGTGCCGCCGAGCTCGTCGCGAACATCCTCAAGTACCTGACCGGGCTCGTCGCCGATCGGCGCGTTCGCCTGAAGCCGCTCATCATGGTCGGCTATGGAATCTCGACGATCGTCCGGCCGCTCGTGGCCTTCGCCCTCACTCCCTGGCACGTGCTCGCCGTCCGGGTCGGCGATCGCGTCGGCAAGGGCGTGCGCACCAGCCCGCGAGATGCGCTCATCGCCACCGCGACGGACCCATCGATGAGGGGACGTGCCTACGGCTTCCACCGCGCCATGGACCACACCGGCGCGGCCATCGGCACCTTGCTCGGCGCCGGCCTCCTCTATTCTCTTGGCGCGACCACCGCCGAGGCTGCCACCTTGGACCAGCTGCGCACGGTGTTTCTCTGGGCCGCGGTGCCAGGCGTCTTCGCGATGCTCGCGCTCACCCTCACGCGCGAGCCGCCGAAGCCTGCGCCCGTGCCTTTGGCGCAGAGAGCGACAACGGCGCTGCCGCCGGCTCTGAAGAGGGCGCTGCTGCCGGTCGCGCTTTTCGCCTTCGCCAACGCCACCGATGCTTTCATCATCGTCAAGGCCGCGCGCCTCGGAGCCTCGCCGCTCCTTGCGCCGCTCCTTTGGTTAGCCCTCCACCTCATCAAGGCGAGCACGGCCACTGTCGGAGGCCGCCTCGCCGACCTTTACGGGCGGCGCAACGCCCTGGCGCTCGGATGGACTGTCTACGCCGTCACCTGGTCTGCCGTCGGCTTCGCCGAGAGCATCCCGTTGCTGTTTGTGCTCACGGCGATCTACGGGATATCCCATGGCCTCGTCGAGGGGGCGGAGAAGGCCCTCATCGCGGAGCTCGCGGCCGGCAGCGGCAAGGGCAAGGCCTTCGGCTCCTACAACATGCTCATCGGCCTCAGCGCACTTGCCGCCAGCACGACCTTCGGCGTGGTGTGGGACCAGTTCGGCAGCGCCGTCGCGTTCGCCGGCTCGGGCGCCATCGCCCTGGTCGCCGCGGGGGTCCTGCTGGCAGTTGTGCCGGGCCAGCGCCCCCCGCGGTCGTCGCAAGGAGTCGCCCATGAAAATCATTGATCTTCCAAATGACAAGAAAGAACTCTTCTGCCTCTGCCTCGAGGACTGGTCCGACGAGGCCAAGGAGGCTGGGCCCAAGCGCCGCGAGTGGCTCAACCGAGGTCAGGCACACCACGGACTTCGGGCGAAGCTCGCACGCGACGACAATGGAATCGAAGGCGCCAAGCTATGAATCGATCCGCAGAACGATTGCCAAACGCGTAGCTCGGCTGAAGTAGCACTCCTCTACGCGAGCTTGTGCCAACGCAGCACAGTCTCCGGTTTGACAATATCGAGAGCCGAACGCCAGTCTGGCCAGACTTAGGACAATGTGACCCAGAAGCAGCGGTCGAGGTAGCTCATCACGGGCTTTGGGCATCGGCGTCGAAGAACGTTGACCTGTTGGCGCAAGGCGATATTTTCGAGGGAGAGCTTTGACAGAGAGGTGAAGACCGCACGGCAGAGATAAAGAGGAGAGAGATCCCATTCCACATCAGGCTCCCCTCATTGCTTGGTTAGGCCGCGATCTATCATTCAAAGCGATCAATGATAGACCGGACAAAATTCCTTAACAATACCAACTTGCCGAAATGATATTTGTTTAATCTCTCAACAACGGCAAGATAAAACATTGCACTGCGGAAGTCACTTTTTGTAGCCGCTGCCTTTGGGCTATCTTGCAATTTAAATGCGCTTCTTATATATTCATTACCGCCAATCAGCGCAAAACCGTTCTTCCCGAGGATATTGCATAATGTTTGCAGGCTAAAATGATATGTGTGTGCATTTTGCAGATAGAGCAACGTATCCATCTTGTATTTGCTATGAATATTCTTCAAACCAGGTGCCTCAATATAGACAATTGTTCGCGGCCCGCAAAGACCCTTTATCCTTGAAAGTTCAACATTTAGATCTAAGATATGTTCAAAAACATGCGAATAAATTATCAAGTCTGGGTTGGTGTCAAGTGTGATATTTTTCAACGATCCTCGTGACAGATCTAAACCATATTCGTTTATTCCGTAACCGAGATATTCGCTCCCCAGATCGATTCCCTTTGTGGCATAACCTTGTTCACGAAAAAAGTGCAATATCCCGCCTGCGCCACATCCAATTTCGAATACAAAAGGCCTTTCTCCAACCGGCAAAATATTGTGTTTCTTTAAAAACTGATAGACCTTCTTTCCTTTGCGATATTGTCCGTAAAAGAACTCCTTTGATGGCTTGTCGATGCCAACATAAAGACTTCTATATTCGTTTTCATAAAATTCCTCATATGCACTATTGGTCATTCTCGGATTGGCTTGGACCAAACCGCATTGATTGCATATTTTGACAGGATAATACAATCCATATCTGTCCTTTTCCGCTAGGCTCTCAAACGAGACAGAACTGCAAATCGCACAGGAAATGTCTTCGAATTCGTAGCGTTTTATACCTATTTTTGTATTAATTTGGTCAACCATTGACATCTGCAGGCTATTCAGCTTGAGCAATCTCTTATTATCATTTTGAAATCTTTTTGAAATCATAGTTCACCTGTTTCCGTTCTGCTAACAAGCACTTCCTGCACTTTTCCATTCGAACGACCGACACTTTGGCCGAGCCTTTCAAATCCGTGATGAAACTCGTTTCCGATGGAATCCTGACGCTCATTTTGGCCCAAACAGACCTTAAGCTTTTCGAACTCTATGATCGAAGCTTTCTGGCGAGTTCTGAAACACCAATGGCTCTTTCTCAACCACCTGCGCGCCTTGGCAACACCGCGTAGGCTCGTCGAATTCTACGTCAACCAGCCCAACAGCGTCTTGCCCCACTCGGCGTTTCAAGGTCGGACACCGGACGAAATGGTCTTCGGCACGGGCGAGGAAATTCCGTCACAACTTGCGGCGGCGAGAGAAAAAGCTCGTCAGGCTCGCCCCCGAAAAGAACCGACAATTGAGCTGCGACTCCTGTCTTCGAGAGACGTTGAAGGTGGTCAACGAGTGAACTGTCCGACATCTGGTCTCGCGACAGTTCCCATTTCTCCGCACGATTCCCGAATTGTTGGGAGCGTTGTGTCTCGGATTCGGTTTTCAAAGAACAGCGCGAAAGCTTTATCTACGAGTCGTCGTGGCCGGCGTCAAGAGATAGGTTCTGCACTCGCTCCCGTTGTCGGTTGTTGGTGCAAAAAAGTGCTAAATGTCCTCGTTAATGGCGACGCTGCCTTTGAAAACTTCTCAAAAAGTCGTGGCGTGTGCCGCAGCGACGAGGACTGTTCGAGTCGTCCTACCACGGAAGATCGAATGACCATGTTCGAGTTCCCGCAGGAGCTGCGGTATATGCCACGACTTTTTGAGAACCTACTTAAAACAGCTCAAAAAGTCATCTGGGAGACGTTTTGCGTCTGCTTTCCAGCTTTCGGCCACGAACTCCGTGGAGTCTAAAATGCTTGAATCAAAAGCAAATTACGAAGGCGCCAAGGATGGAAATGACGGAGTTGAAGATCAGCAGGGCCCGCAGACGGCGAATAGTGGGCCGAGGATGTTAGCCTTGCAGCACATGTCAGCATCTACACACCCTGGGTTTGTGCCGCAAGCGCAGGAGCCGAGGAGACAGCTGTTTCCCTTTTTTGAGGCGATACAGTCATTAGAGCATCTACCACAGTGCCTCGCTGCTGTTAGGTAGAAAGTAAGCGGGTTGACGCATTGACCATCACAGCAGTCTATGTTGGCTCCCTGACTGAGGCAATCTAGGATGTTTTTGCAAGGTATAAGTTGGTCGGTATCCGTATCGTTGTTGGGTTCACCAGTGCCTGTGCCGGGCTCACCTGCCCCGGTGTCTGTCTCGAGTTCACCCGAACCGGTGTCCGTCTCGAGTTCACCCGAACCGGTGCCCGTCTCGAGTTCACCCGAACCGGTGTCCGTCTCGAGTTCACCCGAACCGGTGCCCGTAGCCGTCGGCGCTGGTCTCCTATCGTTGTCTTCAATAGGCATGATTCTAGCTTCCGCGCATGCCCAAAGAAGCATTGAAAGGCCAGTCAATATAAGTGGGATATTGGTTCGCATGGATCACCTCGTATAGAACACTATTGCTCGCGAAGGCTGCCTGCTTGAGAGGGGTCTGGCGTGCTGCCAACCCAATTGCTCTTATTTTCCGTATTACAAAAAAAAGAAGAAGCAGGCAATCGATTCCTTTCCGTGGACCCAAGCAAATTTGGAGATCGCATGGATTCTCTCAAGAACACAACGCGAGGCTGCTACAGAAGCTAAAAAATCTCGCGCGAGCTTGCACGAGAGCCTAGCTAGTTTCCATCCCGAAAGCCCCGTTTTCGGCATCCTTCTCCAAGGCTAAAGGAACTCGGACATCGAATTATCCAACTCAAACAGTCCTCGCCTTTCCGAAGGACGCCGGAAAACTCCCATTTCGGGATGG
>JALOQD010000388.1 GCA_025453525.1 Myxococcota bacterium | reverse complement strand
ACGTTTTGATTCTCACAGACGGAAGGGACACCTGCGAAACTCCGGATCCTGTGGAGCGCGTCCAAACCCTTGCTGCTGCCGGGGTTTCCACCTTTGTGGTGGGCTTTGACGGCTCGGGCAAGGGAATCGATGCCAGTACCCTCAACAACATGGCCTGCGCGGGCAAAACGGCCCCGGACTTCGCATCGAGCTGCGCGGACTCGGGCGGAGGCGCCTACGTGGCGGCCGATCCAGAAGGAGCCCCGCTGTTCTTGCCAGCGACGAGCGGGAAGGAGCTGAAAGCCATGCTCGCATCCGTCGCCGGCCTCGTTGGCTGCGCTGATGTTTACTAGCGAAGCTTCGCCTCAAACCGATGATCGCTCCGGCTTCGGGGTATTCCTTTTGGGACCTGCGGAACTCGGACATCGAAATGTCCACTCAGACAGTCCTCGGCCCAAAACGAACACCCCGAAGCCTCCGCTGCAAACTCGACTCATCTGCCATGATGACAGGCTCCCATGTCAGCTCGCCACTTGATCGCAGCCGAACTCGGCCGAGATGTGGGAGACCGAGCCGGTGGTGAGCTGCTCGCAGGCGTTCTTGCAGAAGGTGATGGCCGTATGAGTGGCGTCGGTCCAGTCCCAGCCATTGCCGCTTTTGCAGCCCGGGTCATAGGGCACGGGCGCGCCGTCGAAGAAAAAGTTCACCTTGTCCGGATCGGACGAGGCGCTCGGATCCTTGAGCTCGAAGGTGCAGCTGGCGATCGTGGTGGCAATGGACGCGAGCGCGTCCTTGAGCTCGGTTTGATTGGAGGCGTCGAGGTAGGTATTGAACATCGTACCGCCCATGCCCGCGATGGCGTTGAGCTGAATCGGGTCCACACCATCGCCAAAACCGATCACGAAGGTGCTCACCCCGACCTTGACGAGGTCGGTCGTGCGGTCCTTGAGCTGTTGCACTGACGGCGTTGTGGAGCCGAACAGACCCTTGCCCTGGCAGATGCCCGCCGTGCCGCCGCAGGTGTCGGTGCCGTCTGAAACCAAGACGAGGTAAGAAGCGGCGTTACCGCTCCATAGCCCCTTTGCATAGCTCGTGTCCGACATCTTGCGTAAGGCCATGCACAAAGGCGTCGTACCGTAAGGACTTGCTCCATTGAGATAGTGGATGATGTTCGTCGCGTTGCCCGGCGCGACGTCCGCGGTCACGGCTTTGCTGACTCCGCAGTCGCCGTCATCGGGAAAGATGTCCAAGCCAAAGTTGATCTCGCTGTCCCACTGCGAAAGGAGCGTGACGAGGGCGGCGCGGGCTTGCTCCCACTTGGTGGGCGTGGGAGGCGCCGTGACCATGGAGCTCGACATATCGAGCAGGACCATGAGGTTGGTGGGCAGAACCTCGATCGCGAACTCTTGGCCGTCGCAGCCCTGCGTGTCCGCGTTCCCGGTCTCGTCGATCTTGCCGTCGCAATCGTCGTCGATGCCATTGCCCGGGACCTCTGGCGCAGCGGGGTTCACCGAAGCGTCCGAGTCGTTGCAGTCCATGTCTTCGTGGCCGACCCACCCATCGCTGTCGGCGTCCTCGAAATCAGGCGCGCTGCCCGTGTCTTGCGGACTGCTCGAAGTGTCGCTCTGCGTGGCCTGCGTTTCGCTGCTCTCCTCCTGCGTCGCGCTGTGGCTTTCACTTGCCGTGGACGGCAGGGAGGTCTGGCTCGAGGTCTCGGTGGAGGTCTCATCGGTGGTTTCGTCCGAGGAGACCGAGATGGGGTCAGAGGCTGTTTCGTTTCCGTCAGGGATCAATCCGCCATAGAGATCCTGGGTTTTGTCGCAGGCCAGCAGCGACAAGGTGCTCGCGAGCGCCGGCAGCGCCATGAAGGTGATGGTTCTATGCACGACGGTTGCTCCTTCCACTGCCCCAAAAGGCTCACCCAATAAGGCAGGATAAAATTGTGGACGTCCTTTAGTGGGCGTGGTCAGGGGTTTCTACGAATAAAAATGGAGCTTCTCAAAAATAAATTGGCAATCATGCGATTCATTGAGGCTCACGCGGTTCGGATATTCTTTCGAGCCGAGGCTGCGGCGGTCTTGCCGACCTTCCAGGTGATGACGACGAGAAACGCGAGGCCCAAGACCAGAGTCAGGGCAAAGGCGATGGTCATGCCCCACTGCGCGTTCACCGGGACATCCTCGAGCTTGAAGAAGGGCGAAAGGGTGGCGAGTCTCGCGTGGTCGCGGACGATGAGCAGGCAAAAGAGCTCGAGCAGCATGGAAACCGAAGCGGCGATGGGGAAAAGCGGGCTCTTTTGTCTCGACCCGGCCACCGTGAGGGCCGTGGTCACGAGGACGAGCCCGCCTGCCACATAGAGAACGACGGTGGTGAGCCCGCCTCCTATCACAGTCTCTCGCACGTTTTGCGGCAGGGTCGAAAGGAGCCACGCCGCGGCGCCTAGGGCCAGGGCTCGACCGACGAGATGCGCATTGCGGCCGAAAGCGGCGATGGCTTTGCCGCTCTGCTCGTCTCCCCAGGCGCGACGCACGCTCCCGAGAATCACGAGCGCCAGGCCAGCGACGCTGAGCACTGGCAGGATGAACGCGAGATAACGCGGCAAGAGGGTCGGCTCGCCGGAGTTGAGCGTGTCGCCTGCTGGATGCGCGTGGTACAGGGCGGCCCAGCGGCCTGGCTCCATGGAGAGAGTGAGGTTGTTCACGTAGATGAAGCCCACGGTCAGCATGGCGCTCACCGCGATGAGGAGCATGGGCCATTGCAGAATCGGCCGGCCATCGTTGGTGAGCTTGTGGGCGTACAGCGCCGCGTAGGCGGTGATGAGCAGGGGGATCACGGCGATCCAGAACGCGCCGATGACCACCGACGAGGTGTAGAACATCTGGCCGTACAGCACCTGCACGAACAGGAGCGGCGGCACGCCAAAGGTCACGAGAAAAGAGAAACCCAGCGGCAATGCCACGGGGTAGAACCGCGACAGCACCTCGTGACCAGGCCCTTTGCGCGCGCGGCTCAGGAGGTAGAGCAGCAGTCCTCCCAAGGTGAAGCTCATGGCGAGGAGGTGCAGGCTGAGCGTGAGATAGCTCAGTCCCTGCAATAGGAGCGGCGGCAGGGGATAGCCTATGGGATCCGGCGGCGGCAGGGGCACGCTCAAGGCCGGGAGTGTCGCGGCGAGGGAATCGAGGGTCATGGCGCCACCTCCTTGTCGGTGGACACGGGTTGAGGGGCCTTGGTTCCCCCTTGCGCTGGCGAGAGCGGTGGTGCGGGCGCGACAGGAACGGCAGCGGCCGCAGCGGCAGCGGCCTCGAGCTGCTGCGCTTCCTTTAGAGCCTTGGCTTCTTCTTCCTTGCGCAGCTCATTGCGGAGCTCATGCCCTGAGATGGGCTTTTTGCGCGACTGCGACATGAGAAACCCAGCGAGCGCGGCGCGGTCGTTCTCGTCGCCGTGGAACCTCGGCATCACGCCTTGTTCTTCGAGCTTCTCGAGAAAGCGAGGGCCAAACGTGGGCTGCCATTTGGCTGTGCGGGTCTTGAGGCCGCGGTAGCCGTCGAGGGTGTGGCATGTGGCGCACTGCAGGCGGTACACCCACTCTCCGTGCTCGAGAGTCAGCGGCGCGACACCTTGCTTCTCCCAGCGCGTGGCCTCGAAGTAGGGCCGGGCGAGGTACCCTGGCGTGTCGGCGTTCTTCTTCCACAGGGCGTTCGAGTAGAGCACTCCGTAGATGACATAGGGTTTGCGCGCCATCTCGCGAAAGAACTCCGCGCCCATGATGCCCAGCTGCGCGGTGAGGAACAGGGCGAGCAGGGGCGCGAAGTGAGCGGCTCGGGGCCGGAGCGAGACGATGAGCGTGCCCAGCACGATGAGCGCGCCCGAGGACACGGCGAGCCAGAAGTAGCGCGTGATGGCCTCGAGCTTGCCGCCTGCCACGCCCACCTTGCCCGCAGCTACGAGCTTGAGGGTGCTCTCTGGTAGGATCGACCAGTACCACAAGCCGAACAAGGGCATGAGCAGCGCCGCGGGAACGATCCACTTGGCCGAGAAACGGATGATGCGCGCCTTGAGGTCGTCGTCCTCGAGGAGCGACGCGATGAGCATGGCCGCGAGCCCGGCGAGCACGAACATGGCGAGAGTGCGGATGACGAGGGCTGGCCCGTATCCAGGGTTGAAGAAGGCAGCGAAGATGTCGGTGTTCTCGAGGGTCCAGCCGCCAGGCGTGAGCATGAAAGTCAGGATCCCGTTGATGATGACGAGCGACATCCAAGAGATGACGAAGTACGCCACGGCGAGGAACACTTGCATCTGCCGCGAGTTGGTCTTCCAGCCGTAGTAGTAGAGGTAGAGCACCGACAACTCGGCGAGGAAGGCCACCCACTCGATGGCCCAGGCGAACACGAACTGGTGGATGAGCAGGCTCGTGGCTTCGGGGCTCGCGAGCTGGATGGAGAACCAGATGCCGACGCCGGTGATGGCTCCGAATACTGTGGTGTACACCAGGAAAAACGTGGCGAACTTGCGCAGGAACTGACGGATCTTCTCGCCGTCCTTCTGCCGATCGCTCCACCACTCGGCCACGGCGAGCAGCGCGCCGCCGCCCACGGCCAAGTGAGAGATGAACACGTGGACGACGGCGATGATCGCCACCACCAACGAGCCGCCGAGAGAGGGAAGATTCCAGACTGGGTAATTC
>JALOQD010000387.1 GCA_025453525.1 Myxococcota bacterium | reverse complement strand
CTGCGCATTGGCCTTGGCATGGCCCTGCTCGTGGTGCTCGGCACAGCCCTGCCTCTCCTGGTGAACTATTCGCACTTGAACGAACAATTGGGCTCGCTTTACGTGAAAACGTTTAGTGGACATGTCGCGCTGTTGCGGTCAGTGCTAGAGCCGATACCGGAAGAGCGGTGGCAGGAAAAGCTGGGGCAGATGCGTTCCCAGTACTCGTACCCCGTCGACATCTTCCCTGGCCCAAAGTCGGGTCTGCCAAGCGACGTGCTCGAGGCCCTACCGCGCAGAGGACTCGTCGCGCACGTCCAAAGCCGGGCATCCCTGAGTTGGTCCCGCTTCCCCGATCGCCTTCGCCTCAACCCCTTCACATGCACCATCTATGCATCGATGAAGCAAGGCCGGTACATTCTCGTGCTGGGCCCTCTTCCCGAGCTCCCTGGTCCACGAACGAGCTCCATTCTTCTCGTCGGGGCTACACTGGCCCTCGTCCTCGTATTGACGAGCATCGTCGTCGGCCTACCACTCGTTCGAAGGCTGCGCCGACTGGAGGGCGCCACTGACGCCCTGCGCGAGGGCAACCTCGGCGTGCGGGTGAACGATACCGGGCCCGATATCATCGGCACCCTGGCCCGGAGCTTCGACCGCACCGCCAACGAACTCCAGCGGCAGATCGACGGGCAGCGGCACCTCATTCAGGCCGTTTCCCACGAACTGCGCACCCCCGTGGCCAACATCACGTTCGCTTTGGATATGTTGGAAGAGAACCGCGAACCCGAGAAGTTCTCCGGGCAGGTGCGATTTGTTCAAAATGAGATCAAGCAGGTCAGCGGCCTGATACAAGAGTTGCTCGACTTCGCGCGCATGGATGCTGGAACCGCCCCGCTCGACTTGCAGCCCACGCCCATTTTGCCGCTGCTGGACCTGATGATCGAACGGATCATGCCGGGACGGCCGGAGATTCGATTTCAGACCGAGGGGATCACGCAGCAACAAGTCGTCCTGGTCGATGCTCGGCTCTTCCGACGTGCCTTGGAGAACCTGATGAGGAACGCCCGGGTCTACGCCCGCACCACCGTCTTGCTTCGTGTCGAGGACTCGGAAAGCGAACTGACCATCGACGTGGAAGACGACGGACCTGGGATCGCGCAAGAGAATCGAGAGCGCGTGTTCGATCCCTTTTTCCGGCTGGACGGCAGCCGCAGCAAAGACTCCGGCGGGGTGGGACTCGGTTTGGCGATCACCCGACGCATTCTTGAGCTTCATGGCGGTCAGGTGTGGGCCGGGGTTTCGTCACTCGGCGGCGCGAGGTTCAGGACGGTTTGGCCAGGGCCACCGAGATAACCGCTGGTCACAACAAGCTTAAGTTCCAAAGCAACGTCCCCCAATCCAAGCAACGTCCCCCAATCCCAATGCACATGCCGGAGCTAGATGCCGCGAAGCTCTTTTAGGGCTTGCCGATAGAGCTCGACGAACACCGCGGACTGATCCGTGGAGAGCGCCGCGCGGTCGAAGCCGAGCGTGACATCGAGGGCGCCTCGATACGAGGTCGCGGCTGCGATGAGGGCCTTGGCCGGCGCCACAGGGGCTAAAATGGTGCACGCTCGCGCGACGTTTTCGCCAAACGCTCCGACACTCTCGTCCAGGGCGCCGATATTGGTCAGCGCCACTGAGCGCCGCACCGTGCGGACCATGGAGCGAAACACCGGCGCGATGACCCCAGCCACCAACCCATCTGGAATCGCGAGCCCCTGGAGCAAAAACGACAGGGAGTCGAGGGCCATGCCACGCTGCTTCATGCGGTCGACGCGGCTCTTGATGATGGGCAACGCAAGGTCCATCGAATCGAGTCCCTCGTAGGACAAGACCAAGCGATGCACGGCGCTGACATTCGCGATGGGCCGGACGCCGTTTGCAAAGTGGCGCCTGTAGTCAGAGGCGAAAATCAAGCTGAGCTTTCCTTGTGGTCGGCTTGTGTTGCGCTCGTTCCATCTGCGCGTGGCGACGCAGTACGCCGACAAGAGCACATCGTTCAGCGTGGCGCTGCGGGCCTTGGCAGTGCGGTGCAGCTCCATCGCCTGGTCGGAATCGAGGTGCAAGTGGGCGTGGGCCGGGCGCTCGACCCTGGACGGAGCGTTCTCGTCGCCATCCATGCCCAAGGGCGAAAGCGCCGAAAGCGGAACGCGCGCGTGACTGACAAAATCCCTCCACAGAGCGATGGGCATTCGCAGATAGTGGATGGGCCGCAGCGCTCTGAGCACAGGCGCGAGACTGCGCTGCTCCGAGAGGGGTTCCAAGGGGACGGGTCGGGGGCTCTGCGCCGCGGTGTAGCTGTCGGCGAGCGCCTTCATGACATTGGCCATCCCTCTTCCATCGACGTGCCGGTGGTCGAGAGCGAGCAGCAATTGGCACCCCGTTTCCCAGGCAAAACAGCGCACAGTGAAAACCGGTCCGCTCCCTTGCCCGAGCTCCAAGGAAATGGAGTCGTTCGCAGCGGCAAGGGCGGACAACCGCCCTTTATACTCTCGATGCTCGAACGCGTACGCCGGCTCGTCGCTTCTTACGAACGCTCCCCGCCACAGCCCCGGACGGTAATGGCACGCGAGCGCCGGAACCCTTTGAGGAAGCTGCAGGACAGCGCGAGCGAGCGTTGCCCTGTCGAGGGGCGAATCGAAGTCCCAGCGGCCCCACAGCATGACTGGAGGGAGGTGCGATGACAGCCAGTGGATGATGGCGTCGAGTCTGCCAGCCGGGATCTTCATGCGGTAACTCTAGCACGCAGATCTCGAACCATCCGATCGGACTCAACAAGGGCGCATTGACCTCTGGAAGGGCCGCAGTATTCTATTTTCTACGCATCCTTAACCACAGCGGTGCGACAGCGTACAAGAGAGCGGGTATCGCGGCCGCCTCACCTGGCCGCCAAGGAGCGACACATGGGCATCGGAGATTTCCTCAAGCGCGGCGTCAGCGAAATGATGGTGGCGCGGCCTGACTCGGCCAAGGAATACGCCATCTACAAGCACCCGGATCAGACCATCCCCACCGTGGCACAGCTCACCGTCGACTCCGACGAAGTGGCGGTGTTTTTCAAGGATGGCAAAGTCGTGGGCACTCTTCCGCCAGGACGCCACACTCTCAAAACCCAAAACATCCCGTTCTTGTCTAACCTCGTGGACAGCTTCACCGGCGGCAACGTCTTCATCGCCGAGGTGTTCTTCGTGTCCATGCGCCAGTTTGCCGGTGTCAAGTTCGGCGGGCGGATCGGCTCGGTGGAGGATCCGAAGTCCGGCGTGCCTGTGGAGACCTCGGTGTACGGCGACTTCGCGTTGCAGATCAAAAGCCCAGAGGAGCTCATTCTCGGCCTCGTGGGAATGCGCCAGGCCGACAACGAGTCCTTCTTCTCGTGGTTCAAACAACAGGTGCTCAAGGTCATCCGCGACCAGATCGCCGAGCTCATCGTAAAGCAGAAATGGCCGCTGCTCGACGTGGTCTCTGGCGCCTATACCGAAGAGATCTGCGACACCGTGCTGCAGGGAGTGGTCAAATACGTGGGGCCTTACGGCGTGGCCATCGCCCAGATGGGCAACTTCGTCATCTCCATCAAAGAGGACGACGAAGCCAACCTCAAGAAGCTCTACACCGATGCCGCCTACGTGCGCATGGCGGGCGGCATGCAAGGGTTCCAGCAGTTCGCAGCCGGCAAGGCCATGCTCGGCGCCGGGGAAGGAATGTCCAAGGGCGGCGGCGAGGGAGGCGGTGGTGGTGGCGGAAATAGCATGCTCGGCGGCGCGGCGCTCGGCGTGGGTTTTGGCATGGCCCAGATGTTCGGTCAGCAGTCCACGGCCATGAATCAGCCTCAAAATGCGCCTGCGGCGCAAGCAGGCTACCCTCAAAGCGCACCGGCGCAGGGCGCCCCAGGAGCGCTGCAAGGAGCGTCCACTCCAGCGGGACAGGCGTCGACTGGCGCTGGTGTCACCTGCGGCGGGTGCAACAAAGTCGTAGCGCCGGGGAAGTTCTGCGCCGAGTGCGGCGCGGCCCTGGCTCTCAAACCGAAATTCTGCGCCAACTGCGGCTTCAAGCTAGAAAGCGGCGCCAAATTTTGCCCAGAGTGCGGCGCCAAGTTCGAGTAACCCCATGAGCGAGCCAGGGTCGCCAGGGCCTGCGCACGACAGGTTGTACGACAGAGTCCGAGCTCTGCGCGAAATCGGTCTGCTCATCGAGTCCCCCTTGACCCTCCAAGCGGTGCTCACGGAGGTCGTGGAGAAGACGACAGACCTCATGGGCGCGGAGCGTTCCGTTCTCTACCTCATCGAAGGCGATGAATTGCTTTCCCGCATCATCGACGGGACGCATGTCTCGGAAGTCCGTCTGCGCCTCGGCCAGGGCATCACCGGGTGGGTGGCTCAGACCGGCAGGCCGGTCCTCGTACCAGACGCCTATGCCGACGCGCGTTTCGACCGATCTGAGGACGAGCGCAGCGGATTTCGCACGCGCTGCATCCTGTGCCACCCTCTCATCGGTCGAAATGGCCACACCATCGGCGTGGTGGAGGTGATCAACAAGGTCGACGGTGGAGTCTTCGGTCACCAGGATCTCGAGTTTGCCGGCCTGCTCTCCACGCAGCTCGCCATGACCATCGAAAATTCGCGGCTGATGCTCGACCTCGTCTCCAAG
>JALOQD010000104.1 GCA_025453525.1 Myxococcota bacterium | reverse complement strand
CGCGGTCATCGCCGCCGGGTCGAGCACAGGGCCGTCCTTGGGCTGGATGACGACTTTGAGCGGCAGGTCGTACTTGCGGGAGAACTCGAAGTCGCGTTGATCGTGGGCCGGCACGGCCATCACCGCGCCGGTGCCGTAGTCCATGAGCACGAAGTTGGCGATGAACACAGGCACCTTGTCGCCCGTGAGAGGATGGATGCAGTATCGGCCGGTGAACACACCCTCCTTCACGTAGTCGTCGGCGCTCCGCTTGAACTTGTCCTGCGCCTGCACCTTGGTGATGAACGCCCTGACCTCGTCCTCGCGCGCAGTGCCGACCGCGAGACGGGAAGCGAGAGGGTGCTCGGCGGCGATGCTCATGAACGTCACGCCCCACAGGGTGTCCGGACGCGTGGTGAACACGACGATTTCCTGATGCTCTTCCACCTTGTGCTCGAGCCTAAACCGCACCTCGGCGCCGTGGCTCTTGCCGATGCGCGCGCGCTGCTCGAGGATGACGCGCTCGGGCCAATGACCGTTGAGCTCGGAAAGGCCTTCGAGAAGCTGCTCAGCAAGCGCCGTCGTCTTGAAGAACCACTGAGTCAGCTCCTTTTGCACGACCGGCAGTCCGTAGCGATAGTCCTTGCCGTCGATGACCTGCTCGTTGGCGAGCACGGTCTGCATCTTCTCGGACCAATTGACGAGGGCCTGCTTGCGGTACACCAGCCCTTGCGCGAGCGCACGGGTGAAGACCATCTGCTCCCACTTGTAGTAGCCAGGGTGGCATGTGGCGAGCTCGCGGCTCCAGTCGTAGGCGATGCCCAAGGACTTGAGCTGCTCGCGCATCTCGCGGATGTTCTTGTAGGTCCACTGCGCCGGGTGGATGCCGCGCTCGATGGCCGCGTTCTCCGCTGGCAGACCAAAGGCATCCCAGCCCATGGGGTGCAGAACCTTGTAGCCCTGTTTCCATCGGAACCGCGCCACCACGTCTCCGATTCCGTAATTGCGCACATGGCCCATGTGAATGCGGCCCGAGGGGTAGGGGAACATCTCGAGCATATAGTACTTCGGCCGCCCGTCTGCGAGCACGGCCTTGAAAGCCTCTTTGTCGGTCCACTCTTTTTGCCAGCGCGCTTCGATGGCGTTCGGTTCGTAGGTCTCTTGCATGAAAGCCTCTTCCTCGCGGCGAGCCCTTTTCCCAGACTCAGGCCGCATAAATGAGCCTTGAGTTTATATTCGTGGAGGGGCAGCCCCGCAAGGTCCATTGGCGAGGCCTAAAGCCTGCCAGCGAACCATCGATGGGTCGCGGCAAACCGAAATCCTCCATGATGGGGCTTTGTCGACCCTGTCACGGTCCGAATGGGGACGCCAATGATAGGAAGATATAAGAGATAATCGTGGCTCGCTCCTTGCTTGGGTAGTATTCGCGCTCTTTGCCCCAAGGAGGGATACGATGCGACACTTGCTCGTCACCACGGCTGCTGCCGCCCTGTTTGCCATGGGTTGCTATCGAGTTGACGAGGAGCTGTCTTTTCGAGACGAAACGCGGGTGTCGAGCGAGGGGGCGCTGTACCTGAGCCATGAGGTCGTCGTGCGCCTACCCGAAAGCGGTTCAGAGGCAGCCCTCGCCGACGCCGTGGCCGAGCTCAAGGCAGAGATCGTTCCGCCCACTTCGTCGCTCGAGACCGAGCTTCGGTTTCGGCATGTGCTGCTCCCCAAGGACGTCATGGCCGATGATGCCATCAGCTTTCTCCTGGAGCGCGGGGTCGTGACCAAGGCAGAGCGCAACTATGTGGTCAGCGTGGAGACAACGCCCAATGACCCGTATTACCCCTCTCTGTGGGGCATGCCGGCCATCAAGGCTCCTGAGGCGTGGAACACCCGCACTGATTGCTCGTCCGTGGTGGTGGCCGTGACCGATACTGGCGTGCGGCGCGATCATCCGGATCTGGCCGCGAACACCTGGACCAACCCCGGCGAAATCGCTGGCAACGGCGTGGACGACGATGGCAACGGCTCGGTGGATGACGTTTACGGTTGGGACTACGCGAACAACGACAATGACCCCATGGACGATCATTACCATGGCACCCATGTGGCCGGCACCATCGGCGGCGCGGGCAACAACGGTCTAGGCGTGGCAGGCGTGTGTTGGAAGGCCAAGATCATGGCCGTCAAGATGCTCGGCGCAAGCGGTTCTGGAACGCTGCTCGCCGGTGCTCAAGCTGTCCTATATGCCGCGAAAAATGGCGCCAAGGTGGTCAATGCGAGCTGGGGCTGTCCCGGTTGCTACGCGTCCTACATGGAGGAGGCCATTGCCGAACTGGGCAACAATGGGGGTCTGTTCGTGGCGGCGGCGGGGAACTCGGCCACGGACATCGACCGTTCACCGTTCTATCCCGCGGCGTACGCTTTGCCGAACGTGATATCGGTGGCCGCGATCCAATCTGGAGACACGCTGGCGAGCTTCTCCAACTACGGCGCCACCAAGGTGCATGTGGCTGCGCCTGGCACCAGCATCATGTCCACGTATCCGCCGAACAGCTACGCCTACCTTCAGGGAACGTCCATGGCCGCGCCGCATGTGGCTGGCGCCGCGGCCCTGATGCGCGCTGCGGCTCCGCAGCTCTCGATGGAACAGGCGAGGTCGCGCCTCCTCTCCACCGTGCGGCCCGTGCAGGGTCTTGTGGGCAAGATATCTTCCGGTGGCGTGCTCAACGTGCAGGCCATGCTGTCTTCGGACTTCGCGCCGCCGGCCAAGGTCGAGGGAGTGGTCGCCACGGCAGGCGAACGCTCGGACGTTACGGTCTCCTGGACCGCAGGAACCGAGTCGGATATCGCCTCGTACAAGGTTCGATGGGGCACGACCAGCGGCTTCTACCCGAGCGCTAAGACCACTGGCGCCGAGGAGACCAGCCTGCGCATTGAGTCGTTGGAAAATGGAAAGGCCCATTTCTTTACGGTCATCGCCATCGACAAGGGCGGCAACCAGAGCCCCGTGAGCGACGAGACCACCGCTGTCCCAGCGGATCGAATGGCGCCAGCCCAGGTTCTGGATCTGCGGGCCGAGGCGCTCAAAGGGCGAGTGGCGTCCGGAGACGTGCTCGAGGCCTCGAGCCAGGCGTCCGCGTATTATCGCGCCGCCAACCTCTACGACGGCAGCGAGCTCACCGATTGGGTCTCCGAGGCTACTGAAGACGACCGCGAGGAACACGTCGTGGTCGCATTGACCAAGCCCGAGCTCATCGACCGCGTGGAGCTCGTGCCGTCCGCCGCTTACCCTGGCCTCTTCCCGGTGGACTTCGACATCGCGGTGTCGAATGGCGCGGCGAGCTGGACCGTGGTGGGCGGCGCGCGGGGTGTGGACCAGGCCATGCCGATGTCCTTCTTTTTCGCACCCACGACCGCGACTCATGTGAAGCTCTCGGTGAAGCGCAAGGCCCAGCACGAGTCGTCGCTCTATTACGCCGCTGCCTCGGAGCTTCGCGCTCATGTGGTCTCGAACCGCACCGATACGCTCGTCGTTTCGTTCACCGCGCCGGGCGACGATCCCGGTGAAGGCACATCGAAGAGCTACGACCTCCGTATGTCGAACCAGCCCATTGATGAGGCGAATTTCGATTTCGCCGTCTCCGCGGGGCTCGTGACTCCTTCGGCCGCCGGCCTCAAAGAGTCTGTCGAGATCAAAGATCTCGAGGCCGAGACCACGTACTACTTCGCCATGATTGCCTACGACGAGGCAGGCAACGCGTCGCCGCTCTCCAATCTCGCCAGTGGCACCACGGTCGTCATTCCGCCTGGGGCTATCACCGATCTGCGAGTGCTCGGCACAGCAGATGGACAAGTGGGGCTCGGCTGGACCGCACCGGGCAGCGACGGCACTGTCGGTACGGCCGCGTCCTACGACATGCGCTTGTCCACGGAGCCGATCACCCCGGCCGTGTTCGACCTCGCGACCCCTGTCGAAGCGCCTCTTCCTGCCAGCGTTGGTACGGAGCAAGATGCTATCGTCAAAGACCTCGAGGTCGGAAAACTCTACTACTTCGCCCTGCGCGCCCTGGACGAGGGTGGTGCTCTCGGTGCAGTTTCCAATGTCGTCTCAGCCACGGCGAGCGGCGGACAGGACGTCACGCCTCCGGCCGCGGTGGTCGACTTGCAGGCCTATCACTCTGCGTCGCAGCGCAAGCTCTCCCTCTCCGTCGTGGACTACTCTTCCCAGCAGGCCTATGCCGAGGCCACGCGCGCCGTGGACGGCAGCCTCACCACCGGTTGGGTCACTGCAGCAGCAACTGTTGACAATCCCGAGTGGATCACGCTCGACCTTGGAGCCGTTGAGTCTGTTTCACGGTTTCGCCTATACCCATATCTGTCTATCCACAACTTCTTCCCCAAAGCCGTGGACTTCGAGGTCAGCGCCGATGGGCTCCATTTTGCAACCCTTGTCCACGCCGAGGGATTGGTGGGAAAGATCTACACCTGGGACGAATGGACCGCGCCACCCACCCCCGCTCGGTTTCTGCGCCTGATGATGGCCCATGCCAAGTTCTGCGCCGATGGCGGGACCCCTTGCGCTTCGTGGCTCAACGTCGCCCTTGGCGAGATCGAAGCCTATGCCCTGACCCAAGAGCTCGATTTGGACCTCGCGTGGATCGCGCCTGGTGACGACGCGTGGATGGGCACGGCCGCATACTACGAGCTGCGCCACGCGACCGAGCTCATCGACGCGTCCAATTTCGACCAGGCGACGCCCATCGAGACCCGCGCTCCCCAGCCAGCCGGCGGTCTCGAGCTCGTCACGGTCGGCGATATCGGATACGAGACCACGCACTATTTCGCTCTGCGGGCCTTCGACGATGCTGGCAACGCCAGCCTCTTGTCCAATGTCGCGAGTTATGTCGCGCCCGCCGTGCTCCCAGCGCCGGTCACCGATCTATCGATTGTCGACGTCGGTCCGTGGAGCGCCGTGCTCGGATTCACCGCTACGGGCGACGATGGCTCTGTCGGGACGGCTACGGCCTACGATTTGCGCTACAGCACTCAACCTATCTCGCCGCTCTCATGGGATGCGGCCGAGCCCGTGTTGGGCCTGCCCGCGCCTTTGCCATCAGGCACCAACGAACAGATATCGGTCGAAGGGCTCGAGTCGGGCACCACGTACTACTTTGCCATCAAGGCCATCGACGACTGGGACGGCGTTTCGCTCATGTCGAACCTCGCGGTGCTGACCACCGATGACGCCACTGCTCCGGCGACCGTGAACGATCTCGTGGTCACGGTGGTGGATCCCAAGGACAAACCTCCTGTCACTGCCTCTGTCCTCGAATCGAGCGGATCCTTTTCGCCCGAAAACGCGGCGGACAAGCTCGTCGATCACGCTTACGGCACGTACTGGCTGAGCCAGGGACGCTCCACAGAGGTCGGCGAGACCGTTCGCCTTGGAATGCAGGGTATCAAGAGGCTCCGAGAGATTCGGCTCGTTCCGGCGAGCGGCTATGAGGATCTGTTTCCTGTGGACTTCCGTATCGAAGCGCGCTTGGATTCGGCTTCGGCTTGGTTCACGGTCGTTACAGAGACCGGTTTTGTGTCAGATGGTCAGAGCGAGACCTGGTCTCTGGGTTCTCTGGTCGCTGGAGAGCTCCGTCTCGTGATCACCAAGACCAACGTGTGGACCGCGCGCCACTTCGCCGCGCTTTCCGAGGTCGAGGTCATCGAGGATACCACCGACTACACAGGGGTCCGCCTTGCCTGGACCGCTTCGGGAGATGACGGACATGTGGGACAGGCCGCGTCCTACGACCTGCGCCGCGCCGGGGCGCCCATTGAGACACAGAGCGCATTCGACGGCGCAGAGCCTGTGAGCGGAGCCCCGACGCCCAGCCTGGCTGGAGCGCTCGAGCGCCTCGAGGTGCGAGGTCTTGCCCCAGAGACCGACGCCTGCTTTGCTCTTACGACGATGGACGAGGCAGGCAACACCTCGACTCTGTCCAACACCTCCTGTGTTCGCACGCCGGGACTCCCACCCTCCACGGTGGCCGACCTGCGCATGGTGCGGGCCACTCCAACCACCGTCACTCTGGCCTGGACCGCTCCGGGCGGAGACGGCGCCGTGGGCCGCGCCAGTCGCTACGAGCTGCGTATGTCCGGCTCGCGACTTACCGAGCAGAGCTTCGCCTTTGCGACCCTCGTTTCCGTGCCCTTTGCACCTGCCGATGCCGGGAGCACCGAGCAGCTCGAGGTGAGCGGCCTTGCGAGCTCGACCTCCTACCACTTCGCCCTCGTCGCTTATGACGCGTCGGATCTGCGCAGCAACCTCTCGAACGATGCCCTCGCCGCGACCGCGGACGGCCTGCCTCCGAGCTCGGTGACGGATCTCGTGGCGAGCACCGACAGCTCTGCCAGCGGCTCGCTCTTGCTCGCCTGGACCTCGCCGACGGATGTCGGCCCAGCGGGCAAGGCGAGCGAGTACGAGCTGCGCGTGTCTCAGTCGCCCATCCATGCGTCGAACTTCTCTTCAGCGACCCGCATCGTCATTCCGGCGCCCAAGTCGGCGCTGTCGCCAGAGACCGCGAGAATCATGGGGCTTGCCAAGGAAACTCTCTACTATGTGGCACTGCGCTCCAAGGATGCGGACGGAAATCTTTCGGCCCTGTCCAATATCGCCGATGCGCAGACCCGCGCCGAGGCTCCGGCCGCGGTCGCGGATCTGCGCGTCACCGCCACCACCGGCCCAGCGCTGAATGCTGCGACTGCTACCTTGGCCTGGACCGCGCCGGGCGACGATGGCACGGTGGGGCAGGCTTCGTCGTACGATCTGCGCTTCTCGACCTCGCCCATCAACGACGCGTCGTTCCCGAGCGCTGCTCGCGTGACGACCCAGCCGCCTTCAGCCTCGGGCACTTCCGAGCAGCTCACCGTCGGTTCCCTCGAGGTGGGAACCCGCTACTACTTCGCGCTGAAGACCTCGGATGAGCGCGGAACGACCTCTACCTTGTCCAATGTCGCCACGGCCGTGACAGCCGACGCCGTGGCCCCTGCGCGGGTTGCGAACCTTGCGGCTGCGACCGGTTTGTCTCGAGGTGCGGCGATTCTCACGTTCACCGCGAGCGGCGATGACGGCTCTCGAGGCTCTGCCAGCGATTACGATATCCGCTATGCGACGAGCCCGATCACGGACGCGACTTTTGCCAGCGCCATCAAGGTATCGGCCACTGTGCCCTCGACGCCGGCCGGAACGCCGCTGTCGGTGACGGTCTCGTCCCTGCCCGATGAGGCGCTGCTGTACGTCGCCATCAAAGCCGTGGACGACGTGGGCAACGCATCGCTCGCCTCCAACAGCCCCTCGGTCCGTACCCTCGATGTGGCGCCGTCGGCTGTGAGCGATTTGGGAGTGGGGACGCGCACTGTCTCGTCGATCGCCGTGCGGTTCACAGCGCCAGGAGACGACGGCAGCTTGGGAACAGCCTCGTCCTATGACTTGCGCTATTCGACCTCTCCCATCACCACAGCCAACTTTGCCGCGGCGGTCAAGGCCTCTACTGTGGCACCTTCCCCGAGCGGAACACAGGAGTCGGTCACGGTGTCTGGCCTTGCAGGCAACGCCACTTACTACTTTGCCCTGAAGACAGCGGATGATCGCGGCAACGTCTCGGCCATGTCCAATGTGCTGCAAACGGCCACGCGAGACAACGTGGCGCCTGGCCTCATCGACGACCTGACCGCGACCACCGGCCCCTTGCCTGGAACAATCCTTCTGTCCTGGACCGCCACGGGCGATGACGGGGAGGTAGGACGGGCTGCGAGCACCGAGATCCGGCGGTCCCTCGCCCCGATCACGGCGCAGAACTTTGCCTCTGCAACTCTGGTGAGCGGCGCGCCCACCCCGGCGAGCTCTGGCACGCCGCAGATGCTGAACGCGGCGAACCTGCCTGGAGAAAACCTGATCCACTTCGCCATGCGAGCCCTCGACGAAGAGGGCAATGCAGGTCCGATTTCAACCTCCGTGTCGGCGTCCACGCCTCCAGTTGCACCGTCTGCGGTAGCCGATTTGTCGGCCACGCCCGGCTCCCACAGCGCCACTTTGCGCTGGACCGCCTCGGGCGATGACGGCACGACAGGGACGGCGGCGTCTTACGAAATTCGCACCTCGCTCGCCCCGATCTACGCGAGCAACTTCACCTCAGCCACGCTCGTGCCCGATCCGCCGACCCCTTCGCTGAGCGGTACGCCTCAGAGCGTCGTGGTCACTGGGCTGACCGAATCGACCAAGTACTATTTTGCCTTGGTGGTCATCGACGACGTCGGTGCCCGCAGCGGGATCTCCAACGTGCCCTTTGCCACGATTCCAGACGAGACCGCCCCCGCAGCGCCCTCGGCGTTGTCTGCCGTGACCCTGGGCGACGAGAGCGCGCCGCTGCCCTTGGCGTCGGCCACGGCCTCGTCCTCGTTGGATCCGTCCCTGGGCGCTGCCAATGCCATCGATGAAGACCGCCACACCAAGTGGGTGTCCGAGGGAGCGGAGCCTGGTGGAGAGGACAGGCTGACCATCGACCTGGGCACAGCTCAGAGCATCGATCGAGTGAGCCTGTGGCCCGATGCGACCTACCTCGGCCTGTTCCCGCAGGACCTCGAGGTTTGGACCAGTCAGAACGGCGTGGCGTGGTCTCTTGCCGCGCAGCAGGCGGCTGTGTCCATCGCCGCCGATGACTCTCTGACGTTTGGGTTCGAAGCTGCAAACGCCAGATTCGTGGAGCTGCGCTCGTTCGATCCGCCGGCGAGCTTCTTTGGCCTGTGCTACTCGGTGGTGGCCGAGGTGGAGGTTCAGTCGGCTCGTCCGTCGAGCGGCTCGGTGAGATTGTCTTGGGTGGCGCCGGGCGACGACGGCCTTTTGGGCAGGGCGAGCAGCTACGAGGTCTACCGCCACACCGCGCCGTTCGACCTCTCCAGCTTGGGCCTTTCGACCCGCGTCTCAGGCGCTCCTGTCCCACAGACGAGCGGCAGCGCGGAGTCGATGCTCGTGAGTGGCCTTCGGGGAGAGACGGCTTACTACTTTGCCGTGCGGGCCAAGGACGAGGCGGGCAACGTGGGCCCGCTGTCCTCTCTTGTGTCAAAGACCACGGTCGCCGTGCCGCCGTCACCGGTCTCTGATCTGAGTGCCAGCGCCCAGGGCACGAGCTCCGTGGCTCTTTCTTGGACCGCGACAGGTGATGACGGCCGGACCGGCACCGCGGCCAGCTACGAGCTTCGCTATGCGCCGTGGACCATGACCGAGGAGAGCTTCCCGCTGGCCTCGCAGTGGACGGCCGTGCCCATCCCGTCCACACCAGGCAGCACCGAGCATGTCACGGTGACTGGGCTCAACGCTGGCACGACCTATCGCTTTGCCATCGTCACGCGCGATGAGGTCCAGACGACCTCTTATATCTCGAACGTGGCAATCGCCGTCACTGTCGCCGAACCGGATCACACCCCGCCTTCGGTGTCCACTCTCGCGCTCCATTCTCCGCCTGCTGGAGGCTCGGGGCTACCCGCTACGGCCTCGAGTTGGTCGAGCGCACAGCTCCCGGGGTTCCCGGCGAGCGCGGCCCTCGATGGCAGCCTCGAAACCGCGTGGTCCACGGCCGCGAGCGCCGATGGCGACGAGCAGTCCTTGATCGCGGATCTCGGGTCTGCGCAAACCGTGGAGAGTGTGGAGCTGTGGCCCCTCTCCAGCAACATCTCTCTGTTCCCGCGCGGGTTCGAGGTTTTGCTCTCCCCTGACGGCCTGGAGTGGGTGCCGGTGGCGGCCCAGAGCGGTTATACTGCTACGGCGGGCGTGCCCTGGAGCACGACCTTCCCCAGCGTAGCGGTGCGCTATATCGAAATCGTCATCACCGATCTGGCTCGGGCAGGCAATGGATTGGCCTATGCCGTCGTGGCCGAGCTAGAGGCTGTGTCTGCGGCCGCGCCTCCAGGAACAGTGATCGCCACCTGGACCGCGCCGGGCGACGACGGAGCCGAGGGTAGGGCGTCTGAGTACTGGCTTGGGATTTCCGCATGTCCGTTCGATGAGGGCAGCGCGGTGCGAGTCGACACGTCGGCGCCGCGTCCCGCGGGTGCTTCGGAGAGCGCTCGCATCGAGGGGTTGCCTTCAGGGACGTATTGCGCCGCTCTGCGCGCCAGCGACGAAGCTGGCAATGCCAGCGCTCTCTCTATCCCAGTGGAGGTCATCGTCCCCTAAAGCGCATCTTCATCCCGACATCAACGCGATCACGACGATCTGAGCCAGCACGACCCGTAGGAGCATGGTGAGGGGATAGACCGTGGCGTAGGCGATGGAGGGCGAATCGTTCTTCACGAGAGAGGAGGCGTAGGCGAGAGCCGGCGGGTCGGTCATGGCCCCGGCGAGCACGCCGCACAGGGAGACGAAGTTGAGCTTCTTGATCGCTCTGGCGTACAGGCCGACGCAGAAGACGGGCAAGAAGGTGATGAGAGCGGCGAGCCCCATCCATTTGAGTCCGCTGCCAGTGGCGACGATCTCGAAGAACTTCTCCCCAGAGCGCAGTCCGACGCAGGCGAGGAACAAAGAGATGCCGAGCTCTCGCAGCAAGATCCCGGCTGGGTTGGGGAGGTAGCTGATGAGCGGGCCGAGCTTGCCCACGCGCCCCAGGGCGATGGCCACGAGCAGGGGGCCGCCAGCGAGCCCGAGCTTCACCGGAGCTGGAATGCCAGGGATCGCAAAGGGAATGGAGCCCACGATGACGCCCAAGGCAATGCCGACGAAAACCGGCACGATGTGGGGTTTGTCCAGGTCGCTCACCGAATTGCCGACATGGCGAGCCGCACGCTCGATGGCCTGCTCCATGCCCACGATGACGATGCGATCGCCGAAGTGCAGGCGCTGGCTGGCTGTGGGTGAGAACTCGACCCCCGAACGCACCACCCGAGTGATCACCACGCCGAACTGGTCGTCGAGATCGAGCTCCTCCAGGGATTTGCCGATGACGGCCTTCTGAGTGGCGACGACGCGTCGGACGGCTATGGGGCTCGGAAGGGATCGCAGCTCTAGCTCACTTTTCTTGCCGACGATGACTCGAAGGCGCTCGAGCTGCTTGTGCGTGCCCACGGCGTGGATCGTATCGCCAAGACGCACCACGGTGTCGTGGCTGGCGAGGGTTTGGGCGCTGTTGCGAAAGACCCGAGTGATCACGATGCCAGGACCGGAGAGCTCGGCGATCTCGTCCACGGTGAGGCCGTCGAGATTGGCGTTGGTGATGTCGAAGTCCAAGGACTGGAGCGGTTTGTGAGTCTTGTTTTGCAGTAGCGTAAACTGCTCCGCCTCTTTTGCCGGATCGATGCGGAACAACCGCCGCAAGAGGGCCATGGTGAGGATGATGCCCACGATGCCGAACGGATAGGCCACTGCGTAGCCGAGACCGATCATTTGGGCGGCCCCTTCTGGAGCGAGCGCGACATCGGCCACGGCTTGTTGCGCCGCGCCGAGGCTGGGCGTGCTCGTGACCCCTCCACAGAGCATCCCCACGGCCGTGGGCAGGTCCACGCCTGCGAACAAGGCGATGAGCACTGCGATGCCGGTTCCGGAGAGGACAATGACGACTGCCATGAGGTTGAGCATGAGCCCTTGACTCCGCAGAGACGCGAAGAACCCCGGACCCACCTGTAGACCGATGGCGTACACGAACAGGATGAGCCCGAACTCTCGCACGAACTCCAAGAGCTCCGTGTGCAAGCCGAGCCCCAAATGTCCGAACGCCAGCCCGGAGAAGAGGACGCCGCCCACACCGAGGCTCACTCCCGCGATGCGGATGTTGCCCACGGCGAGCCCCAGGCTGATGACCAGACTGAGGACGAGCACCGAGTGAGCCACTGATCCGCCGACAAAGAGATTTGTGAGCCACTCCATACCGTCACCTCTTGCCTCCTTGGGATCTGATGGATGAAGGCCGGTTGTGCAAGGCGGCTTCATGTGTGGAGCGTAGCAAGCCGTTGGCCCTGCCCGGATGGCTGCTTTGCGCGAGGGGAAGAGGAGAGTGTCGACTTCGCAACCCAATATGCAATTCTGAAATGTTCCGGCCTCTGAACTTGAAAAATTACACCGTCGAGAGGGGGAATTTATTCAATGATATTCACAGAGCCCCCAAGTCAATAGAGGGTGGCACGTAAATCGCATAGGCAAAACACGCGAACCATTTCTATTGGCAACAACTCATTCGCTCCCTTCCCACCTGCGGATGGGTTGAAGCCAGCTCAAAAAGTCCTCTGTCATTCACTTCCCATCGGTCCCGAAGCTTTTTAAGTTTCGGGACTCGACCATCTTTTTTGGGGCAGTTTTGCTTTTAGCTAGTGTCCATCCCGAAATGGGAGTTTTCCGGCGTCCTTCGGAAAGGCGAGGACTGTTTGAGTTGATTAAATCCATGTCCGAGTTCCGCAGCCTTGGAGAAGGATGCCGAAAACGGGACTTTCGGGATGCCCAACTAGCTAGTGACGCGGATCATGGGCGCACCTGGCGTCGAGATGATTTCGATGGGAACCCCAAAGACCTCTTTTAGGAGAGTTTCTTTCATGACTTCTGTGGGCGTCCCGGTCGCGGCCACGCGTCCTTTTTGCACGAGCACCAATCGATCCGCGAATCGCGCTGCGAGGTTGAGGTCGTGACTAATGCAAAGAACCGCCATGGGCCAGTCGTGGGCCAGGCGCTGCATCATCCGATGAATACGCACCTGATGCTCGAGATCGAGGTGGCTCGTGGGCTCGTCGAGCAACAGGAGTCGTGGCTGTTGCGCCAATGCCCGCGCGATCATCACGCGCTGCGCTTCGCCCGAGGACAATTCGTCCAAGGTGCGAGCCTCGAGGTGCCTTGTGGCGGTCATGTCCAGGGCGGCCTCGGCGATATCCCGATCGCGGTTGGAGAGAACTCCTAGAGCGCCGGCATGGGCGTAGCGGGCCATGAGCACCATCTCGAGCACCGTGAAGTCGAAGGTGGTCCGCGGGGCCTGGGGAACGTAGGACATAATGCGGGCGCGCTGTGCCGGGGACGTGGTCGCGGCATTTTGGCCCGCGAGGCGAATTTCGCCGCTTTGGGGCGCAAGCAGTCCCAGCAGGCAGCGGAGCAACGTCGTCTTGCCGCACCCGTTTCGTCCCAGCACACAGCATAGCTCGCCCTCTCGGACCTCGAGATTGAGACCGCAGAGCACAGGGCGCTGCGCCGAGTACCCGGCCCGCAAGTCGTTGACCTCGGCGATGGGCGCGGCGTTCACGGCTGGCTCCTCGTCTCGCGGTGCCGGAGCAAGTAGATGAACACTGGTCCACCCACAAGGGCCGTGGCCACTCCCACTGGAAGCTTGCCGATATCGAGCGGTGCCGCGACGGCGCGACAGGCAGTGTCGGCCGCGGAGAGGAATAAGGCTCCGCCCAGCGCACACGCCAGCGCCAAGGCGCGGTGAGAGGGGCCGATGACGAGGCGCAACACATGAGGGACGACGAGTCCGACAAAACCCACCGGACCGCACAGGGAAACAGCGCATGCCGTGGCGAGACCAGCCACCAGCAACGCCTCGAGCTTGAGCCTGCGCAGAGGAACGCCGCTAGAAGCAGCCACGTCGTCGCCCAGCCCCAGAAGGTCGAAGGCCGGGCCGCGCCACCACACCCACGAAAGCGCGATGAGCGCGCCAGTACCGGTTGCGATGAGCAGAGGCCACTCGGCTCGATCTGGAACCTGTCCCATGCTCCAGCTCAAAAAGCTCGCCAGCCGCGCTGGTTCGAGGACGAGGTAGAGCGCCATCACGATGGCGCCGTTCATGGTGCCGATCATCACGCCCGAAAGGATGAGAGCGTACGGATCAATTTGGCCTCTGCGCCGCGCTGCGGCATACACAGCGAGCAGCGTCACCGCCGCGCCGACAAAGGCGAGCAGCGGTGTCGAAAGCACCTCTGCAAGACCCAATCGCTCGGCAAAGGCCATACCTGCGATGACACCCACCGCCGCCCCTGAGGACAAGCCCAGCACATAGGGCTCGGCCAGTGGGTTGCGGGTCAGTCCTTGCAGGGTCAGGCCGCACAGGGACAAGGTCGCTCCGCACAGGGCAGCCGCTGCGACGCGACTCGCGCGGTCCTGCCAAATGGGGCTGGTCCAGAAGTGCAGACCCAGCGGCTCGAGAACAGACACCGGACCCATCAGGGTAAAGGCAAAGCCGGCGAAAAGAAGCGCTAGGAAGAGCCCGAGCGACAAAAGTGGCGCGAGCCGGGTGCGATGCAGGTGACTCACGGCTTTGTTCCCGACGGGCCTGCGGCGAGCTTTCCCAGGGTCAGGGCCACGGCGCCGAGGGTTGCCGAGGGGACTGTCCACTCCCAACCTGTGACGACCTGTACGTCGCGCAGCGTGATGCCTGGCTGGCCCGCGAACCTAAGCCAGTGGTCTCTTGCGCGCTGTGCCATGGCCTGGTCTTCGCCATCGGGTTTGATGAGGAGCAAATCTGGGCGCGCTGCGAGGGCTGTTTCGGCGTCGACCGACCGCCATGGGTTTTGTCCAGGAACGTCGGCGCCGGCATTGGTGAGCCCGATGGCCGTTATGATGTCGTCGAGGTATGTGCCAGGCCCTGCCACGAGCCGGCCGTGTTGCGCCGAATCGAGCAGGAACATCACCCGTGGCCTCTGCCCGTGGACCAGTGCAGCTCGGGCGGCCTCGATGTCGCGATTCAAGCGAGCGACCATATCCTGACCTTGCGAGAGTCTCTCGGTCATGACGGAGAGGCGAAGGATGGCCTGTCGCACGTCCTCGAGGCTGGACATCTCGAAGTGCTCGAGACGGGTGCTAGGCGATAGACGAGAGACGTCCGCGAACTGCAGCTGCGGGCCGACAAAGAGAAGATGGGTCGGGGAAAGGGCCACGAGCTCCTCGGACTGTGCATCGATCATCGAGCCGACGACCTTGGCCTGACTCGTGGGACCCTTTTTGCAGAAGCGGGAAATGCCGACGAGGTCGCTGCTGGCCTCGAGCTGGGAAAGGATGTCCGTGAGCGACGGAGCGAGGCTGACGATCCGCAGCTCGCCATCGCGAGAGCTTGCCTTTTCCGCCCCGCAGGAGACCAAGGCAAACGTGAAGGCGGCGAGAATCAGGAGGTAGCGTGCTGGCACCGTCAGAGTCCACTTGTCCTTTCTCGAGCACTTGAATCCGCGGGCCAATATCCGTTGTCGAGCCTGCCGAGGTCAAGCGTCTGCGGCAACTGTGTCGCGCGCCTAGTCTAGACCTTCGTTTTTTCTCAAGTGGCGAGGCAGGACCAGGTCAGGACCAGGTCCCACCCAAACGGAGGACCAGGTCCCACCCAAACGGAACAGATGAATATCATGTGATTTCTCGGGAGCGCACCGCTCGCGGGGTTAGCGTCGGGGGTCACCGAGGCTTTCTGGCTGCGGTCCCTGGCTCGATGGGGGCGCGGTGCTTGGTGTGGCGCCCCGAAATTCGGGCGCGGTCTGGCAGGACTCGGGTCTATGCTGGCTCATCTGGGCGCGAACAACGGGTCATAAGGCGCAGCTCGGCCCTTGGCCGATTGGAGTGTCGGCTTGGGGGGATCACGGACCCGCGCTGCCAGTCCTAGCCGATGGGCACGGCGCAGGACGGTGGGTAACTGCCTCTCGGCCACTCCACGGTGGGTCTCTTGCCTGCTTGCGCGGCGTTGACAAAACCGTCGTAGACCTCGCGATAACCGCCTACGTGGCGCCTGTAGCTGTCGAG
>JALOQD010000103.1 GCA_025453525.1 Myxococcota bacterium | reverse complement strand
ACTCGTACTTATCGTTCGCGTAGTTCGCCACAAAGAACACATACTCGCCAGTGCCCTCGATCTTGCCGAACGTCGAGACCATGGGAGCCTCGTTGCCGTTGCCGATGTAGTACTTGGAGCCCGAGGCCAGGTAACCGCCTCCGGGTTGCGGCACGAGCTTCATTTCGGTGGAGTAGACGTCGGCGCCATGCTCCTTCTCGGACAGACCAAAGGCGAAGATCGCGCCTTCCTTGAGGAGCCTCGCGGCCTTTTGCTTGAGCTCCTCGTTGCGGCTCATCCAGATGGGTCCAAGCCCGAGAATGGACACTTGCCAGGTGTACCAGTACGGCAGACCGTAGAAGCCGAGGATTTCGTTGAACGTCGCGATGCGGGACGTATCCCAGCGCGCATCGGCATCGCCGTAGCCCGTGGGGGTGAGCAGCGTGGCGAAGATCTCGTTCTCCTTCACGAAGGAGAGGAAATCGGCGTACCACACTCGCTTGTGCTCATCTTCTTTAATCCGGCGACGCCCTTTGTTCTCGAAAAACTCGATGGTCTTGCGAAAGACCTCGCGGGTCTTCTCATCGGCGTGGTCAGCGACGAACTGCTTAGGATTGAGCAGGATCATGTTGTCGGTCCTCCCTATGTTTGAGTGCGGCTCGAATCTATCACGAACAAGAGAACTTGTTTACAACACAAGCGTCTTGAAAGTGTCATGCCTCGAGTCGCTCGACGAAATAGACATGGCGCACCAAAAGAGGCTAAGGCGAAAGGAAAAGGTTGGTCAACGATTTAGAAGTCTCTGCGGCAGCACCAGAGGGCAACACCCCAGGAGCCAAGTTCCATGAGAGCACTGTCGACCCTATCGTGCCTAGCGTTCGCATCCATGTTCGGCTGCGGCGAGTCGAGCCCCGCAAGCAGTGAAACGGACACGGAGTCAGAGAGCGAGACAACGACGGATGATCCCTCGCCACAGCTCGTCTTGCCCACGGCCGATGCGGCCTTCGACTACCAGCTCGGCGGCGCCTACACTCCACCGTCGGGCGTCGAAATCGTGAGCCGCGATCGCCGCGATCTGCCGGCTCCTGGAATTTACAGCATCTGTTACGTCAACGGTTTTCAGACCCAGCCCGACGAGGAGGACTTCTGGCTGAACGAGCACCCAGACCTTTTGCTGCGGAACGGAAGCGGCGACCCGGTGGTGGACGAGGACTGGGGCGAGTACCTGCTCGATACCAGAACCCCGCAAAAGCGCGCCGCCTTGGCCGACATCGTCGGCGCCTGGATCGACGGCTGCGCTGAGGCGGGCTTCGACGCAGTGGAGATCGACAACCTCGACTCCTACAGCCGCTCAAAGGGCCTGCTCTCCCAAAACAACAACGTGGCGTTCATGGGCGAGCTATCAGCCCGGGGCCACGCCGTGGGCCTCGCCATGGGACAGAAGAACTCCACGGAGCTGTTGCCGCGCATCGCCGAGATGGGCACGGAGTTTGCCGTCGCCGAGGAGTGCAACCGCTGGAGCGAGTGCGGCGACTATCAAGAGGTCTACGGAAATCTCGTGTTTGTCATCGAGTACCGACGAAGTGATTTCGCGGCTGGCTGCAGCGACTTCCCCGAGCTGTCCATCGTCCTGCGCGACCTCGACGTGTCCACGCCGGACAGCGGCAGCTATGTCTTCGACGGCTGCTGAAACAGTCAATCTGGCCAGATTTTGAAAAACTAGAAAGAACCCATTTAGCCAAAGGCTCTCCCACGAAATGCATGGGCAACCGTATCCCTGAGACAGGGGGTGGATGCGGGGTGTCCTCTGCGGCTGCGGGGTGTGTCGAGGAGCCCCAGCCCATGGCTGAACCCAAGGCCCGAGAAGTTCTTGCAGAACTATAGGGACTCAACCTGACCTGAAGAGCTCAGGATATGCGGGCTCAGTCGACCTTCCTGCCATCGGCCCAGAGTATTTTTTCCGCGGATTGGATGTCATCCTCCGCCGCTTTTCTCGCCGACGGTTTGGTATAGCAGCGAAAAGACACATGCACGTTGCCCGGATCTTCGATGACATCCGCAATGACAATGTGGATGAGGCCCGCTTTGCTTCCCTCACTCTTTTGAGCCCTGAAATAGGTATTGTAATAGGTCTTTTTCTCTAGTTTGAGCTCCAGGCCGTTTTCCTGTGCCCAACGTTCCAGAAGGGAAGTTGCGAGCGAAAGATTTCCCTTGAAACGCGAGCGCGAGAAATAGCATCTCTTTTCGTTTTGGGTGATCGTCCAAGGCCGCACAGAGAACTTTTTAACACTGGGGTCTAAGAGGTTCCCCGGCTGCAGCGATTCCCAAAAAACCCGGTACTGTTTGACGTCGTCGAGGGGCCTCAGAGACAGGATCTTGGTGCGGATGTCGTTCGCAAACGCTTCCACGCGCTCGGGAACGAGCGATTCCCACATGTCGAGCCCGGTCCATCCGACTTTGTCGGGCGGCATGGTTTTTCCAAGGAGCCATATCAGCCTTGCATCTTTGCTTTTGAGATAGCGGTTGACCTGACGGCCACCAAAGGCGCCGAGTGTGACTGGCTTGATACTGGGAAACTTCTCCACGGTATCGAGGAAATAGCTGCGCCCACTCGAAATGTGGGGCGGGGCGCCCGGCATATTGATGACGATAGTCTCGTCGACTTCGCCGCAGGTGAGGAAATAGGCCACTTCTTTTTTCGCGAGCTCGTCGTGGAACCTCTCGATGAATTGATACGTGGATTTGTGTGGCTTTTCCCACCGTGTGTAGCCGCCGATGATGACATAGTCATAGGGCTCAACTGTCAGGATCTGGTTGTATTTCTTCACGTCGAGGTGCTGGTCGAGCCCCACGATGGACCGTATCCAATACGAAACATCCGCTGCCGAGCCGTACTGGGACTCATATGCCAAAAGCCCTTTTTTCATATCGTCCTCCCTCGCTGCTGAGATCAGCCTTTTTCAGCAAAAAAAAAGCGGCCCTCAAAATGGCGTGTTTCGAGGAACTTATCAATCCCTATCGGCAAGGGTGGCTCGGCCATGACGCCTCCACCCTCCGCGTCAGACATCGACATCAAGCGCACCCCTCTGCGCGCCCCTGCTCATGCTGTGGCCGCTGCTTCACTTCCCACCTCAAAACAACGTCTCGCCCCCGTCCGTCCAGCGCCGACACCCATTCGTCCTCGCAGGACTCTGTCCGTCACCCTGCCTGCCTACTCCCGGTCTTTGGATTGTTTTTTCAGCCATATCCAGATAGAGATATGCTCAAGAAAACCACGGGGTAACGAAAATGAAAAAAAACTACAACGATTTCGGAACATTCAAAAAAATGAGGGAAGCCTTCCCGGGTTATTTCACCTCCTTTGACCTCAAGGAAAGGGAGGTCAACCGCTTCTTCGAAAATTATATCGTCAAGCTGGGTTTTCTCCTGAAACTGGCCATGAAAACCAAGAAGGTGGAGCTCCTCATGAAGACCTGGGAAAGCAAGGTCTTCGATAATGTGGTGTACAGCCAGTTCGACCTGGACCCGGGCACGCAATACTATATGGATTTCACTTTCATGATTAAGCCGGCCCCCAGCTACGATGCGCCCTTCATTCACGGCGATATCCTCATGCCCATGACCGGGGTGAAGGGTCTTTTCCATATGGATTTCTACTGCTTTAATCCGCGAGAGTACGATATTGAGCAATTCTTCGGCCAGGACATGGACAAGATCACCAAGGCATTGCAGATTGTCCAGAAATACCAAAAAATCGATGATCGTGGCAAGCTCACCAAACACCTGGACCAGTACAAGAGCCGTTTCCGCATTGAGCTGAAGGAGCCCCAGAAGGCCACCGAGGCCGAGCGGAAGGCCTATTTCGACGCGTCCTATGAGTGCTTTGATCTCACCCTCCGCGCCTACTGTTCGGCCATGTCACGGCGCACGCCCGTGCAATCGACGGAAGTCATGGACCGTAATGTGCGGGCCATGCAGGATTTCGTCTCAATCCTTTTCAAGAAGGACATCGCCATCCGCCTGGGCAAAATGATGTTCAATAACAAAGAGGTCTTTAACCGCTATTTTCTCAATGCCTTCTGGAGGACCGAGCTTCCGCCGCAGAAATAGGAATGCCGATGAGAAGAGGAACCGGCACGGCTCTTCCTGGATGACGATCCGCTTGTGCCGCTCTGCCGAGCATGGTAGTTTTTTCCGCCAAAAATGTGGTGATACGGCCTAGTTGCGAAGCATAGCAACGACGCGAAAGGAGCGTTCCCTTATGAAATGGAAAGACCATTACGATTCGCGATGCCTTACCCTGGAGGCTGCGGCCAAGCTCATCAAGTCTGGCGATAAAATCGTATTGGGGTCCGGATGTGGCTCCCCGGAGAGCGTGATCGACGCCATTCTGGCGCGTTCCAAGGAGCTCGAGGACGTCGAGATGGCGACGATGGTCTCGGCCAGCAAGGGCGCCTACAGCCGTCCCGAACACGCGGGCCACATCTTGCACAATTCCTATTTTGTGGCCCCTGGAACGCGCAAAGCCATGGACGAGGACCGCTGCGAGTACACGCCCATCTTCTACGGTTCAATGCCGCAGAGCTTTCGCGATGGCACGCTGCCTTGCGATGTCGCGATCATCTCCTGCACGCCGCCGGACAAGGCGGGCAATGTCTCGCTCGGCGTGTCCGTTTCTTTCGACAGAGCAGCGGCCCTAGCGGCCAAGACGGTCATCGCCGAGGTCACGCCGAAGATGCCCTTCACCCTGGGCGATGCCCATATGCACGTTTCGCAAATCGACTACTTCGTGCCCACCGAGCGGCCGATGGTCAATCTTCCGAGGCCCGAGATCGGTGAGATCGAGCGGCAAATCGGCGGACAGATCGCCACCCTGATCAAGGACGGCGACTGCCTGCAGCTCGGCTACGGCGCGCTGCCCGACGCGGTGCTCTCCTTCCTCCACGAGAAGAAGGATCTTGGCATCCACTCGGAGATGGTCTCAGACGGCGTGATGCAGCTGGTCAACAGCGGCGTGGTCACCTGCGCCAAGAAGACCCTCAACCCCTACAAGATCACCATCTGCGTGGCGATGGGCAGTGCCGAGTTCTATGATTGGATTCACTACAACTCGATGATCGACATGCATCCGGTCGAGTACACAAATAGTCCCTCCGTGATTGGCCAAAACGATAACATGGTGTCGATCAACTCGGCCCTGACCGTCGATCTGCTCGGCCAGGTGGCCGCGGATATGCGAGGTCCGAACCAGTATTCGGGCATCGGCGGGCAATTGGACTTCGTGCGCGGTTGTCGGCTATCGAAGGGCGGCCGCAGCATCATCGCCCTCGAGTCGACCGCCCAGAAGGGCACGGTCTCGCGGCTCACGGCCACGTTGGCCCCGGGCCAAGCCGTGACCACCTCGAGACACGACGTGGACTACGTGGTCACCGAGCACGGCATCGCCCACCTCTGGGGCAAGACCGTCAAGGAGCGCGCCCGCTCGCTGATCGGCATCGCAGCGCCGCAATTCCGCGACCAGCTCTACGCCGAGTTCAAAGAAGTGTACGGCCGGGACTGCCGCAAGTAGGCACCGGCGCCCGGCGCTCTCACGTCGCGAAGCCTGAATCTGTGCCGGATCTGGGGATACCTGCTTGTGAGCCGCATTCGCCTCATCGAGCCCGCAGTCGTCTACGAGGTCGTTCACAGAACCGGGGGAACACCCATGCCGAGTAAGGCGCGATAGCCGTAAAGCCAAGGGGAGCATCCAAGGCGCTTCCCGTTAACCCCCTTGTTCTCTAGCCCTAGCCCATCAGAGCGTAGCTTCAGCCATGGTTGGTTGAGTGAGACAAGAATCGTGTCTCCAGTATAGTCGGTCGATGACGGCAAAAGCGACTACGGCCCTTCACACGAGCATTGGTTGTATTTCTCGACCAGATTCGCGTCCGCTGAGGTGAGACAAGGTTTCTCCTTGGGGAGCAGCGTCGCTTCGCTGCAGTCGCAGCACTCATAGTCTTCCGGGCATTCTCCAGGCGTGCACTCAGAAGTCGTGCAGTACGCTGCGTCAGGAACTAGTGGATTGACAGCGCAGAAGTCAACGCCTTGGCCAGTGCACTCCTCGGACTGCGAGCACGGATCGCCAAAGCCCTTCGGGTCAGTGTCCCCCTCGCCTTCGCCTTCACCCTCGCCTTCACACGAGCATTGGTTGTAGGTCTCGACCAGATTCGCGTCCGCTGAGGTGAGACAAGGTTTGACCTTGGGGAGCAGCGTCGCTTCGCTGCAGTCACAGCACTCATAGCCTTCCGGGCATTCTCCAGGCGTGCACTCAGAAGCCGTGCAGTACCCTGCGTTAGGATCTAGTGGATTGACAGCGCAGAAGTCAACGCCTTGGCCAGTGCACTCCTCGGACTGCGAGCACGGATCGCCAAAGTCGTTCGGGTCAGTGTCCCCCTCTCCCTCGCCTTCGCCTTCACCCTCGCCTTCACCTTCACCCTCGCCCTCGCCTTCACCCTCGCCTTCACCTTCACCCTCGCCTTCACCTTCACCTTCGCCTTCGCCCTCTCCTCCAGTGCTATCAGGGAGCCCCGGGACGTCGGTATTATCACAAGCGCACGGCGCCATGGCGGCGAGAAGCATCACAAAAATCGTCGTGGTTTTCATGGGGAGTCCTTTCTCGATCAACACTTCTTTTGTGGGCATCAGCAAGTTCTAGCAGGCACAACGTTTGGCGTTAGCTGACCGTTCTTAGCCTTGTGAAATTCTTGATAATGATGGCCGCGTTGCCCACCACCGTCAAGATTCCGGGAGCGAGGGAAGAGCCAGCGCCGATGTGGCTGGGCTTGTTGTACTGTCTAGCACCACTCCTTATAGACGGCCCTCACCAACTGAAACGATTGACACTCCGCGCCAGAGGTTCTAGCTAGTTCTCCATGCTCACGAGATTCTCGTCGACAATGACCAGCAACCTTGGATGGGTGGTCGTCGCGATCATGGCCCTGCTCGGGGCATTGGTCTCATCGCTCATCACCGCTGGGTGTTCCATCGCTCGCCACCGCACCTATCCCGCGCCCAATGTAGAGGTTCCAGAGCCACCTCCCACACCGATCAGGCAACTGTGGCTGCCACATAAGAACGAGCGCATCGCCGCTTGGCTGTTGCCCGCCGCTGATGCCGACGGACGCACGCCCGTTATCCTCGCGTTTCACGGCAATGGCGAGAACCTCGAGACCATGCGCCTGGGAGGCACGCTCAATCGCCTGTCGCGCCTCGATGCCCATGTGTTGGCAATCGACTATCCCAGCTATGGGCGCAGCACCGGGTCGCCGGACCAAGAGACCGTGATCGCTGCTGCCCTAAGCGCCTATGCCTATGTCGCGAAAACCTTCCCCACCTCTCCGCGCCTCGTGTGGGGCTGGTCCCTTGGAGCCGCGGTCGCCGCCCAGGTCGCCTCCAGGCACGCCTCCGAGCTATGCGGTGTGGCGCTTTTGAGCCCATGGTCCAATCTGGCCGCTGTCGTTCGCCGCATGGTGCCCCCCTTTTTCGTGACGCTATTCTTGCGCGATGAGTTCGATACATTGAAGGCAGCACAGCGCATCACAGCCCCCACCCTCATCGTTCACGGGGCCAGAGATGACCTCATCCCCGTGGAGCAAGGCCGCGCTGTCTGGAGAGCCCTTCCTCGCCCTTATGGCTTTCTCGAGGTGGAGCAGGCAGGGCACAATGACCTGTTGTCCTTTGAGCAAGTCTGGGAAGCGTTGGACAAGCTGCGCCGCGCTCAATGCTCGCAAGAAAAGTGAGTCACCGTTCTCTCGGCAAGCGAAGACTAGGCTTTACCCACGGCCTTTACCCACGCGTCCTTGAGCGCACCGATGGACTGGGGATCGAAGCGCGGATCGAAGCGCCGCTCCTCGGCCCAACGCGCCGCGATTTCAGCTTGATCCCTGAACAGCCCGACTCCGAGACCCGCGAGGCAGGCGGCGCCGAGCGCTGTGGTCTCCAGCGTCTTGGGCCTGGAGATGGGCGCGCCGATGAGGTCAGCCTGGATCTGCATGAGCAAATCGTTGGCCGAGGCGCCTCCATCCACTCTCAGAAGACCGGTCTTGGCCTGGGCATCCTGCTCCATGGCCGTGACGACGTCGGTCACCTGCAGCGCCATGCCCTCGAGACACGCCCGGGCGAGATGCGCGGCAGTCGTCGAACGAGTGATGCCGCTGATGAGCCCTCGCGCTTCGGCACGCCAGTATGGCGCGCCCAATCCCGCGAGCGCCGGCACAAACACCACACCTGCCGAATCCGGCACCGAGCGAGCGAGCGGCTCGATCTCCGAGGCCTTGACGATGAGCCCCAGCCCATCCCGGAGCCACTGGACCGCGGCGCCGGCCACGAACAAGCTGCCTTCGAGCGCATAGGTAATCTGTTCGCCGAGCTTCCAGGCGACCGTGGTGAGCAGGCCGTGCTTCGAGCGCACCAAAGTATCTCCGGTGTTCATCATCAAGAACGCGCCCGTGCCGTAGGTGCACTTGGCCTGGCCCGCGGCAAAGCACGCCTGGCCGAACAGCGCGGCCTGCTGATCTCCGGCCATACCGGCTATGGGAATGCCGTCGGGCAGTATCCCCAGGCCCTGGGTTTTGCCGAGGATCTCCGAGCACGACGAGATGCGCGGCAACACCGCGGCAGGAATGCGCAAGGCAGTGAGCAACTCCTCGTCCCACAGCCCCTTTCGAATATCGCACAGCAGCGTGCGCGAGGCGTTGGACAGGTCTGTCACATGGCTCTTCCCACCTGTGAGTCGACACAAGAGGTAGCTATCGATGGTGCCAAAGCACAACTCGCCGTCTCTGGCTCGCTGCCTGGCCCCGTTGACGTGGTCGAGCAAGTAGGCGAGCTTGGTGCCCGAGAAGTAGGGGTCGAGCACGAGCCCAGTGCGCTCGCGAAACAGCGGCTCAAAACCCTTGTCGCGTAGGGCCTGACACGCCTCGGTGGTTCGGCGACACTGCCAAACGATGGCATTGTGCAAAGGGACCAAAGTGCGACGATCCCACAGTACCGTGGTCTCCCGTTGGTTGGTAATGCCGATTCCGGCGACGCTCGCAACCGGCGCGCCGCTTTGCGAAATGGCCTCTTCCAGAGCCTCGAGAACCGTCTTCCAAATGACCTCCGCATCGTGCTCCACCCAGCCGGGCTTGGGATAGATCTGGGGAAACTCTCGACTCGCACTGCCGACGATGCAGAGCGCCTCATCGATGATGAGAACCGTGGTCTGGGTCGTACCTTGATCGATGGCGACGAGATGCTGCATTTACTCCTCCTCCTCTTCAAGCAGAGGCGAAGGAGTATAACGCGTTTCGACCGGGACGTAGACTCGAACATTGTCGAGCTTCCGTCGTCCTGGCCCTTGGGTCGAAGCTCAGCCCCCCTTGACCCTCCACACGCCCCCGCGCACCTCGAGCTCGGTCTCGTCGATGCGCACCCTGCGGCCAGCGCCTCCGGGTCTGAAATCGGTCACGATATCGACATGCTGTGCCGAGGCGTTCATGATGCCTTGGTCGACGAGCGCCTGCAGTCGCGCCTTGCCCTCTGGGCTCGCCGGATCCTCAACGAAGGCTCGATCGTAGCTCGCGCCGATGGCGAGGTGCAAGGTGCCGCCCACCTTCTCGACGAACAGCGGATGCTTGAGCACGCGGGACAGCCCTCCGTTCATGCCCAAGGCCACCTCGCCCAGGCGATGGGAGCCCTCGTCCGCCTCGATGATGGCCGAAAGCTTGTCGTTGCCCTGGACCGCCGAGTACTCGACGATGCGTCCCTGCTCGAGACGAAGGTAAATGCCCTGGATGTCCACACCGCCGTAACTGACGGGCAAATCGAAATAGATCTCTCCCTGCGCGCTGCGAGCGTCGGGGCTGGTGTAGATCTCTCCATCGGGAAAGTTGCGCAGCCCATAGCACAAGCATGGACGGGAGGGCGAGATATCGAGACGCAGGCTCAGCTCGCGGTGCTCGTGGGGACACGCGGTGTCGATGGTGATGACCCGCCCCTTTTCAAACAAAGGCGCGAGCGCTTCCTCGGCGACCTTGAGCGGCAGGGGATCCGCGCTGCACGCCTCGACGATGATCTGGGTATACTCCTGCAGTGAAAGTCCCTCTAGGTCGGCCAGTCCCTGGGTGGGAAAGAGCGTGAGCACCCAAGGCTTGCCGAGCCTCAAGGAAGAAAAGGGCCTATCGGCGGCGGCCAGAGCTGCGGACTGCGCCGCATTGAGATCCGAGTAGGACTGGGGGTCACAGGCGCCGAGCACCTCGAGGTACTTGGTCATGCTTCGATAGCGCTCCTCGTGCCACGAAGGCGTGGCCGCGAGCTGCTCCGCGGAGCCGTACCGGGCCATGTTCGACGACCACACCTTGCCGCGCTCGTTATTGGGCGGCACGAGACAGATATCGGGGATGCCGCCAGAGGCGATCACACGACGCTCCAGCACTTCCATGAGCGGCCAGCACTCGGCCTCGCCCTTGATCATCACTCGATCCCCCGGATCTATGCCGCCTAGGGAATGTTCGAGAAGCGTGCGAGCCCAGGCCTCGAGGACCTCTTTTTCGATGCGTGGATTGGACAAGCTGACCTCCTGTCGTACATTGTCGAGCTTACCATGATACTCGATCAATTGAGGAACGCGACGCTCTATGAGCCCGTGCATCCTGGCCTCGAGCCGGCCTTTGCCTTCCTGCGCCGCGCAGACCTGCCCAAACTCGAAGATGGCCGCGTCGATCTAGATGGTCAAAGGCTGTACGCCATCGTTGCCCGTACAACCGGTCGCGGTAGAGACCAAAGCCCCCTCGAGACCCATGATCGGTTCATCGATGTGCAGTATGTCGTGGAAGGCGCTGATCACATGGGATGGAGACACAGGAGCGTCACCCTGCAGAGCCGCGGCTACGACAGAGAAAAAGATCTCGAGCTCTATGACACCCACACGACCTCGTACGTCGAGGTCAAGCAGGGGCACTTCGCCGTCTTCTTTCCCCACGATGCGCACGCTCCCCTCGCCGGCCAAGGAACAGTGCACAAGGTGGTGGTCAAGGTAAGGGTGGAGTGGTAGGGGACGATTAGGCGCCGATCAGCGAACAACCGCACCCCGCTGCTCGCCCCTCCTCCTGCTCCTCCTCACCCTCGAGCTCGTTTTCATCTGTGTCTTGGCTCTCCACGCTGTCACTTCCGTCTCCGTCCCCCTGCCTCTGCCCGAACTCACAGTGCCCACCCTTGCCGCAGATCGTCCCTTGTATGCAGTCATCATCGCTTTTGCACAGGCCGCCGCACTCTCCGCTGTGCGCCTTCTCCACCGCGACCGCCACGTCGAAGCTGCCGAGGCCGAAGCACGGAGAGCGGCCCTCCGAGACGGGGCCATCCTCGCAGGCGCTCTCCACGGCCGTGGCCGAAGAGTAGAGGCACTCGCGCGCCTGTTGCGCCGAAAGGTTGGGGGCCGCGGATAGGATGAGGGCCAAGGCGCCGCTCGCCACAGGAGCCGCGGCCGAGGTGCCGCGGAAGTTGCGCAGGTAGTCCGCGGCCTCGAGCCCTTCGAACTTGCGCAGAAACTCGTCGCTGCCATCGCTCGCGCCAGCTTTGCCGGTGATATCGGTGGTGAAGTTCCCCTCCACAGCGCACACATCGACCTCGTACCCGCGATTGGAATAGGGCTGCAAGCCGCGGAGGCCATCGAGGGCCGAAACCACCACGCTCTCTTCGACAGCGAGATGCGGTTGCAACGAGGTCGGACAGCCATCATTGCCAGCTGACCACACGACGAGCGTCCCGCGCCCGTCTCGCCCAGAGGTCTCCGCCATGTCCACGGCCTCGGCCACGATGTCGCCGAACGGCGTGGCCACACAGTGGCCTTTGTCGTCTTTGCCAGAGGGTCCCCAACTGTTGTTGATGATCCACGCGCCCTGTTGCAACGCCCCGTCGAACGCGTCGAAGATCGCCTCCTGATCGCTGTACAGGGTGGCCGCTGAGTCGATCAGCCGCACAGAGACGAGGGAGCAGTCCCAACACATGCCGGCAATGCCCTTGCCATTGTCCGTGGCCGCGGCGATGAGCCCAGCCACGGCCGTGCCGTGATAGTCGTCCTCGAAGCCGAGCTCTGGCGCGCCGCTGCCCATGGGATCGAGAACGTCCAGGCTCGCGTGCAGGTTGGCGAAAAGCTCCGAATGCGTCGCATCCACGCCTGTATCGAGCACGGCCACGACCACGCGGGGATCGCCCACGGTCATGTCCCAGGCCGAGACGAAGTCGTGCATGTCCTGCCGCAGGTGAAGTTGCACATCGGCCAAGAACACCGGGTCATCGGGCGCGCGGTGAAGCTCCATGGGAATGCGCGCAATGGGCTCGGCAAACCGCACCAGAGAGCTTGCCATGAGCCTGCGGGAGGCAGCCAGCACATCGACGCCTTCCTGTACCTGCGCGATGACAAAGTCAGGAGCGAGCTCGTAGCGCTTCTCGGTGCGCGCGCCCACGTCCTCGAGCAACGACCGTCGCGCGGCGTCGTCCACGCCCTCCACAAAACCCACGCCCAGTCGGCCCACGAGCCGCAAGGTTGGACCGTTTTGATAACGGAGCAAGGGCCGCGAGGCCTCGATATTCTCGATTACGGTAAAGGTGCGCGCGCGATGCTGACTGTCGACGAAGAAGTCATCGGCCGAGCCCGGCTGCAAAAGGAGGCAGGAGGCGAACGCAACGATGGCGCCAGCCCAGGACGGCCTCATGGTCGCTTCTCGCAGGCCGGCGCGTCCATGGCAGAGGACAGATCGCCATGGGGCGTCTTGGCGATGTAGTAGAGTGGGATGCTCGCGCCTGAAAGGTGGAGCTTGCCGCCGTCGAGGCTTTTCAGGCTCTGCGCAAGGTCAACGGTCATGGTGGCATCGCCGCTGATGGCGTGAACGCACTGTTTTTGAAACGACGCGGACAGATCATAGGCGGTGAAGATGACCCCCTGCCCGATGCACACGCCGATATCCACACCGGTCTCATAGGCATCGGTTGGCAATCTGAGCTCGATCACGGGATTGACGAGCTTCATTCCCTGGTAGGCAAACTGCACGATGCGAAACACCCCGCCTTCGTCTGTCTGCAAGCGCAGCACCAGGATCTCGTAGTCGGTCACCTCAGCCGCCGGAATCACCAGGTCTCCCACGGTTCCGGTAAACGCGGGAACGAGAGAAGTGAGCTGCAAGAGATGCTCGTCCTGGTATTCGACATCGTCGATGCGCTCGGCATCGGCTACAAAATCGCTGCGCAGCGCCACATCGATGAGACCGTAGATCTCCGCGCTTGTGTCCTCGATCTCCTCAGAGGACGTGGCGCTCTGGCTTTCGCTTTCGGCCTGGGTGACCGAATTGGACTCTGTGTCGCTCCCGGTGCCTTGGTTCTCGCCAGTGTCGCTGGGCGTGTCCGAAGCAAAGCTCGTCTCCATGGGCGAGAGGCCGTCTGCACCGCTGCCCTCACACGCCCCTATCCACAAACCCAGCGCCAAACCAAGTAAAACACCGCGCATGTCTTCTCTCCATTCGGGTTGTAAGCGTCGCCTTTGCGACCATAGCCCGATCGCGGGGCTACAGAAAGAGCGACTTGCGGTTTTGCGTGCCAAAAGATTTGCCAGGGCAGGCGCCTATTCGGTGCGAGGCAATTGCGTTATAGTCGTGCCTTGCACCCACGAGACACGGCCAAGAAGGAGGCTATCGTCATCATGCGACTCGCGATTGTGGTCTCGATTTTGGCGCTCTATGCGCTTTTGGCGTGTGGCTGCGATCCAGCAGAGGGACAGCCGCGCAAGTACCCCGATTCCACGGACACCGGCACGGACACCGGCACCGAGAGTGCCTCGGCCACGGACACCGGCACTTGATGGACTTAACCGCGCTTCCCACTCCGAAACTTTGTGACGAGGCGCGGGCCGAACCAGGCGAGCGCGATGACCGCCGCGAGCACAAGCAGGCTGCGGACGTTGCGAACGAACCGCAGACCGAGGAAAATACCCAAAACCGCGATGAGCACGCTGACGAGTGGAATCGGTACCTTACGCACGGTCTCGACCGGCGAGGTGTCGACGCCTCGTCCACGCAACTGCGCGTCATAGGCTGCCCGCTTGCTCGGGTTGGAGAGCACTGCATAGGCCTCATTGAGCTCGGCGAGCTTCTGCGCCGCGAGATCCTGGAGCTCGTTGCCTTCGTGCTTGTCCGGATGGTAGCGCGCCGCGAGGCTGCGATACGCCCGTTGGATCTCATCGGCCGTGGCCTTGGTGTGGACACCGAGGACGGCATAGTAGTCCTTTGTCGACTCCGACCTCAGGGCGCGCCTCCGTTCATGTTCTCGAGGTATTTCGCGATATCCGCCTCAGTGGACAGCAGCAGGAGCGTGTCCTCGTCCATGATCGCGTGATAGCTCTCGAGGGTCTTGAGAAACTGATAGAATTCCGGGTTCTTCTGGTAGCTCTTGGAGTAGATGGCCGCAGCCTCGCCGTCGGCCTTGCCGCGGATCTCCTCGGCCGTGCGAAACGCCTCGGAGCGAATGCGCAGCAGATCCTTTTCCATGCGTCCGAGGATCTCCGCGGCCCTGCCCTGACCTTGCGAGCGATACGCCTCGGCCACGCGGCTGCGCTCGGAGATCATACGGTCGAAGACCTTGGTCTGCACGCTTTCGACGTAGTCGATGCGCTTGAATTGCACGTCTCGAAGCTCGATGCCAAATTGGGCGGCCTTGTCCGCGGCTTTGGACAGAATGAGCGCCGTGAGCCCCTCGCGGCCCACCTCGATGTGGTAGTTCGCAGACAGGCCTGGCGGGGCGAGATCGTTCTGCGTGTCCCTTACTTTTTCCGCAGCCTGCGCACCCTCCTGCGCAGCCGCCGCGACCGCTGGCTCAGTCGAAGGTGGCGCGCCGGAGTCGGTCGAGGAGTCGGTGTCTGTATCGATCTTGGCAGGCGGCTCGGTGGCCACTGCGACCGGCTCCACCACAGGCGCCGCAATCGCTTCGCCGCCCGCTGCCGTGAGAAGCTTCTCCTCCTCGGTCTCGGCAAACTGGCGATTGGTGGAACGAATGAGCTCGATGATATTGTGATTCGCCACCACGTTGCGTGTGGCGTTATCGAGCACGTCGTCGAGCCGCGCCTGGGCGCTCTGGATATCCCGAACCGTCTCGATGAACTTCACCGAATCGGCGATGCGCCAGCGCGCGAACACATCGATGTAGATGTAGCGCTTGTCCAAGGTCGTGACCTGGTTGGGATCTCCGTCCCACTCGAGCCACAGCTTGGGAAACCTGTACAGATCCTCGATGAACGGCAGCTTGGCGTGCAGCCCCGGCGCAGTCACGGTGCGCACCACTTTTCCGAACTGCTGCACCACGACCTGCTCGCTCTCCTGCACGGTGAACAGGGAGAGAGACGCGACAGCGATGAGCGCGATGGCGATGACGAGGGCGACGATGCGGCGATTCATGGCGCACCTCCTATCGTGGCTGAGGCCTTGGCCGAACCGCCTTGGACTGGCAAGAGCAAGGGCAAGACGTTGCTGCCGCGCTTGTCGAACAGCACCTTCTTGCCTGCCTGTCCCATGACCTGCGCCATGGTCTCGAAATAGAGCCGGGCCCGCGTAACCTTCGGCGACAAGGTGTACTCCTTCTCGATGGCCAAGAACCTCTGCACCTCGCCGCTGGCCCTGTTGACGCGCTCGATGGCATAGCCCTCTGAGGTCTGGATGGTCTGGCGCGCTTCGCCAATGGCCTTGGGCACCTCCTTGTTGTACTTGGCCCATGCCTCGTTCTCGAGCCGATCGCGCTCCTGTTCCGCCTGGTTGACTTCATTGAACGAGGGCTTGACCGGACCTGGAGGCGCCGAGTCCTTGAGCTCGATACGCTGAATGGAAATCCCGGTTTCGTAGCGCTTGCACAGCTCGGACAAATGCACGCGAGCGTTTTCGAGCACCTCCTCGCGTCCGCGCGTGAGCACCTCGGTCACGGAATAGTCGCCGACCACCGTGCGCATGGTGGCCTCGGACAGCGCGCGCAAGGTCAGCTCGACATTATCGACTTTGAATAAGTAATTGTACGGATCGGCAATCATGTAATGCACAATCCACTCGACCGTGACCACGTTCAAGTCGCCGGTGAGCATCTCCGACTCCTTGGCGGTTCTCTCGTCGCGGGCGAACTCGGACTTGACTCCAGCGGCTTGGGTGCGAAAACCGAACTCGGTTTTGAGCTGGCGCTTGGCCTCTACTTTGACGACGCTCTCAACAAAGGGAATGCGAAAGTTTAAGCCCGGCCCCTTGGTTCCCACGAACTTGCCGAAGCGAGTCACCACCGCCACCTGGTCGGCCTTGACCTGGTAGTAGGAGAAGTACGCAGGGCAGATTGCACTGACTTGACCGCGTCGGGCGGGATGGATGGGCGTTTCGAGCTGTCCATGAAGCCTCCAAAAGCGTGAGAGGGCTAGCAAATTCCCACGAATGGGGCGTGTATATCACACCTGCGCCTTCAGAGGCACCCTGCCCAATCATCAGAGAAATTGCGATCTTTCGCTTTCACCCCAAAATCGGCTCCGAAGCAGGAAGCGACGAGCTCAACCGCTGCGGGTCACAACGCCCTGCGCGGTCTCGGCAAAGTCGAGCTCGGGATAGAACTTGGCAGCGGTCTGCAAACCCCAATCGCCCTCGAACAGAAAGACCGGACGGCCTCGGACATCGAGCACCACGATGCCGGCGCGGGAGCCGGACAGCTTTTCGAGATCCACGGGTTTGCCGTCCTTGCGGGTGACCCAGCGCGCCAGGCGACAGGCGATGGCCTCGAGGCGAATGTCGACTCCGTACTCGCGCATCATGCGATCCTTTACCACCTCGAGCTGGAGCTGACCCACGGCGCCGAGAATGGTGTCCCCACCTCTGCCGAACGGCGGTCGATAGAGCTGAATCGTGCCTTCCTTGGCGAACTGCTCGATGCCTTTGTCGAGCTTCTTGCGCCTCAAGGGATCGGCCAGCACCAAACGCGAGAAGTGCTCGGGCGCAAAGTTGGGGATGGGCTCGAACTCCACGTCGAAACCACTTGTCAGGGTATCGCCGATTTCGAAATAGCCCGGGTCGTAGACGCCGATCACGTCGCCGGCAAACGCTTCATCCACGACGGCGCGCTCTTGCGCCAAAAACTGCGTGGGGTTGGCCAGGCGCAGCTCTCTTCCAGTCCGCACGTGCTTCACCTTCATGCCCCGCTCGAATCTGCCAGAGCAGATGCGCACAAAAGCCACGCGATCCCGGTGGGCTCGATCCATGTTCGCCTGGATCTTGAAGATGAAGCCGCTGAAGTCCTCTGAGGTGGCGTCCAGCATTCCCTTCCCGGTCCTTCGCGGCCCAGGCGCCGGCATCATATCGCAGAAGGATTCGAGGAAGGCCTCGAGTCCGAAGTTGTTGATGGCGCTGCCGAAGAACATGGGCGACAGCTCTCCAGCGAGGAAGCGCGCCTGGTCAAAGCCATCCCCTGCGGAGTCGAGGATCTCCGCGCTTTCGCACAGCTCCTTGTAACCCTCCTCGCCGAGCTCGGCCTCGATGAACGGATCATCCAGGCCGGACACCTTGACCGGCGCCCGCTCAGCGCCGAGAGCCGCGCTGGATCGGGCGTGGTCTTTGTCGAACAAATACACGCGCCGCGCCAGCCGATGGTACACGCCGCGAAACACGCCGTGCCGGAAGATCGGCCAGGTCACAGGGAACACGCCAATGCCCAGCACGCTCTCCACCTCTCCCACCAAATCAAAGGGATCGCGGCCTGGCCGGTCCATCTTGTTGACCATGGTGAACACAGGGATGGCTCGCTGGCGACACACGCGGAACAGCTTGCGCGTCTGGGACTCCACGCCCTTGGCGCAGTCGAGCAGCATCACCGCGCCATCCACGGCATGCAGAGTGCGGTAGGTATCTTCGCTGAAGTCCGCATGCCCCGGAGTGTCGAGCAGGTTCATCTGCAAGCCCGCATAAGGGAACTGCATAACGCTCGTGGAGATCGAAATGCCGCGCTCCCGCTCCATCTCCATCCAATCTGACAGAGCGTTGGACTGGCCACGCTTGGCCTTGACCGCCCCGGCGAGCTGCACCACGCCTCCGTATAGCAGAAGCTTCTCGGTGAGCGTGGTCTTGCCCGCATCCGGATGGGAGATGATGGCAAAAGTGCGCCTCTTGGCCACCTCGGCGCTGATACGGCTTTCCTGCGTCATTCCTTTTGCTCGCGCTCCTTCCAAGACGGCAGGAACCTAAAGGAAGGAATGGATCGCGTCAAAGGAAAAAGGGATCCTGGGGGCGAGGGGGCCCATACGACGCAGCTTTTAGGGTCTGCTAAAAGCTTCTTTGCGGAACAGGTCCCACCCAAACGGAACAGATGCGGAACAGGTCCCGGAACAGGTCCCACCCAAACGGAACAGATGAATATCACGCGGTTTCTCGGGAGCGAACCGCTCACGGGGTCAGCGTCGGCAGTCACCGAGGCTTCCTAGCTGCGGGCCTGGGCTTGATGGGGGCGCGGTACGCGCTATGGCGCCCCGAAATTCGGCGCGGTCTGGCATGACTTGGATCTGTGCTGGCTCATCTGGGCGCAAACAGGGGTTCATAAGGCGCAGCTCGGCCCTTGGCCGATTGGAGTGTCGGCTTCGGGGGATCACGGACCCGCGCTGCCAGTCCTAGCCGATGGGCACGGCGCAGGACGGTGGGTAACTGCCTCTCGGCCACTCCACGGTCGGCCTCTTGCCCGCTTGCGCGGCTCTGATGAAACCGTCGTAGACCTCGCGATAACCGCCTACGTGGCGCTTGTAGCTGTCGAGCAGCTCGTCGGTCTTGGCCTTGTCCAAGCTGAACACCTTGATCCGCGGCCGACG
>JALOQD010000102.1 GCA_025453525.1 Myxococcota bacterium | reverse complement strand
ACGCGAACAGGTAGTCATGCGTGGAAGCATCGCCCCTTCAGGGCTTGCGGACAAACAAAAAAAGCAAATTGATTCTGGGATCCGAACACCCCGGGTTAAAAAAACCCGGGGCTATAATCCCTCGCCCCTCCGGTGCGAGGAGAGGCGTTCCCGATCCTGCGATGGCCCTATCGGCTTGTCACTTGGTCTTCTCGCTTCGCCATTCGCCGCAGAGTGTAGGAAGGACAAAAGCCCTCTTCGTCGCCGCCACCGGCGGGCCGCCAGCCCCTTCGATGCCGGTTTCGACACCCCGATCGACCTCAACCGCATCGCCGAAGCGCCCATAAATGGCATCCGTCAGTCCCGCAGTGGTCTCTTCAGGGCATCATGATGGCGAAGACGCTAGCAGATGGTGTTGTCCAACGGGGCGCCGGGAACGCGGAGGAAGAGAGTGAGCTTGTCCCAGTGCCTTCATTCATAGAATTTACTGTCTGAGTCGTCCTTTTCATGCCCGAGTTCCAAAAGGCCTGGAAGGGGATGCCCAGTTTCCGATCTCAGGTCTCTTAGCGGGTCGTTGTTTTTTATTGGGGTTCACATCCAATTAGCAATTGACTCCAGATTTTGCTGTTTCTATCGTCGCTGACGATCAAGACCGGGCTTGGTCAGTATTCAGTAAATTCCATAAGGCAACTTGGGCGAGGACAAACCGATGAAAAAAAAGGCAATGATTCCGTTGGCGCTGCTGCTATTGACAATGCTTCCACAAGAAGCCCATGCGAGCTTCCTCAAAGGGGTATCTGTGAAGTTTTGCAAAACATTCCCCTGGCTTTGCAAAGACACCACCCCGACGGAGATAGGGACGGAGTTCAGTTTTCGGCGTTGGACAGTGGCCGACGGAGTCATCGGCGCAGCCTACAATACAGTGATGGATGTGGACGGGGATGGCCTCAAGGACATCGTCGTGACATCGTTTGGAGAAAAGCTGGTGATGGCCGGGCAGATCCAAGTTTTCTACAACAAAGGAAATGGGGCTCTGGGGGAAAACGGCTGGCAAAGAGACAACGTGGTGGCTTGGCACGACGATTATCTGTGCTTTCCCAATGAAGTGGCCGGCGAGGACATCGATGGGGATGGAGACCTCGATCTTTTTGCGCCCTCGGGTTTCATCCCCTGCGCGGCCAATCCCATCTACCAGGGCCAGTGGGGCCTGGCTTGGTACGAGAAGACGGAGAGCGGTTGGGAGCGCCATGAGATCGTTCCTTATCGAAACAGCAACGACCATCCTTTCTACCACAAGGTTCTTTTTGTAGACGTAGACCAGGACGGCATCAAAGACATCATTACCGTAGAAGAGATGAAGAATACCGACGGCGACGTCTGGGCAGAGACCGTATGGTTCAAGGGCAACACCTCGGCAGATCGCTTCGAGAAGGAGCCGCGCTCCATCGGCCAGGGAGGAGGCGGTCTTCCTTTAATATATGACATCGACAACAATGGTCTCCTCGACATCTTCAGCGCCCAGTATTTCGGTTATTTGGAGGACGAAGCCCTGGGCAATACCCCAGCGTCTTTTGTTTGGTTCGAGCAGATCTCCTTGCCCACCGCGAACAATCCCGATGGGGAATGGATGAAACACGTCATTAACAACAATGCTGGTCCCTCCATCCAAATCGCCCTCATCGACAATCTGATGGGTGACGGGCGGCTCGGCGCCATCGGCGCGAACCACACCAACATCGACATGAACCCAGAGTGGGCTCCAGAGGCCCTGTACGCCTTTGAGATTCCCACCAACCCACGAGACCTGTGGTCAGAAAGGGTCATCTCCGATGTCTTTGACTCCATTGATGTCAAGAACACGGGCGCGCCCGGCGTCATCGCTCACGGCGACATCGACGGCGACGGCCTGGTGGACATCGCGGTGTCCGGAGATGGAGATCCGACCATTTACCTCGTCAAGCAAACGGCTCCGGGCGTGTTCGAGACCCATATCGTGGACGACGGCAATGTCGGTCAGGCCGGGATCAGCATGGCCGACCTCAACGGCGACGGCATTCTCGAGATCATCGCGAGCACCTACGACGGAAGCGCCGTGTACGTCTATGAGTTGCGCAAGATTCCCTCCACCGCGTCGCAAGAAGAAAAGGACCGCTTCTTGAGCAGCGCGGCTGGCCGCTATGCGCACTATGACATCGTGGCCTATGAAGCGAACATGGGCCCTCTGCTGGGCACCTTCAAGAACCTCATCGTCTCCTATGGATTTACAGATCTCGAGTGGAAGGATGGCAAGCTCATCGCCACAGACCGATTCTGCCATTCGGAGCAGCTCTCCAACCAGGAATTCGTCTCCACTGTTCCCGATGCTCTGACCCAGGCCATCATCCCCGACAGCGTAGAGATGGAAGCGCGGCAGGACTTGGACGGTTCCTTTTACTTGTGGCGTCCGCAGACCCCGACCCTGCTCGGCATCCACTACGAAGACAGCGCCAACACGCCCCTTCCCAAGTCCATCAAGCGCACCGATCCACGCCTCGTGGACGACGACAACGACGGGAAACCCGGAGTCACGGTGTTCATCGACATGTTTGGCAAGCAAGAGGAGATCTACATCGTTAGACGCGAAATCTTCGCCTTCGAGGCTCGTCCGGGCGTAGATGGAGTGCTGGAAGGTGTGGTGCACGATCGCAGTGAACAGCTCATCATCGACGCGACGAACATTCTGCTGAAGATCGGCAAACAAGAGTGGAAGCAGCACCACGACCTCTCCAAGAGCCCCATCTCCCTCGTCCCCGTGGGCAATGGCTACGACTGCGAACGGCTCATGGCCGAGCGCGACGACCTCTTCCCGCCCAATCCGCCAGTGTGGGAGTAATCCTCTACCCAGAAGAATATCGCCTTGGATGCAGTAAGCTAGAGTTTCGCCATTTTCTCTGCTGCGGCTCGTGCCCCTCTACAGGTAGTCGGCCACGGCTTCGATCAGGACCGCGATGTCCTCTGCCTCTACTTGACTGCTGGTGACGAATCGCACGGCGCGGTGCATGGGCGGATAGGTATGGATGCCGCGCTGCGCGAGGAAATGCACGAGGTCGTCGCAGCTCTTTCCCGGTCTGTCGATGCGGATCCACACCATGTTCGTCTGCACGCTTGCGAGATCGAGCACCACGCCTTTGAGGCTCGACAGTCCTCGGGCCAGCAGCCGCGCGTTCTCGTGGTCTGTGGCGAGCCGCGCTCGTCCATCGGTGAGGGCGAGGATGGCCGGAGCCGCGAGCACGCCCACTTGGCGCATTCCGCCGCCGAGCATCTTGCGACGCCTGCGGGCCGCTTCCACGAAGCGCTCGTCCCCAGCGAGCAGGCTGCCCACGGGCGCGCCGAGTCCCTTGGACAGACAGATCATCACGCTGTCGACCTGGGACGCGATTTCGACAGGCTCGACACCGAGGGAAAGGGCCGCGTTGAACAGCCGAGCGCCGTCGAGGTGGATTTTGACACCAAAGTCGTCGGCCAGGGCTCTGATTTGGCGCATGGGTTCGACAGGCATGACCGTGCCATCGGACAGGGCGTTCTCCAGGACGATGAGGCCGGTGCGCGGCTCGTGGAGGTCATCGCCGCGGCGCAAGCGCGGCTCGATATCCTCGGGCAGAAGATACGTGGCGCGGGTGGGGGTTACGGTGCGCGTCACGAGGCCCCACAAACTGGCGACTGTTGCGTTCTCGTGCTCCACCACGTGACAAGCCTCGGGGAGGATGACCTCCTCGCCGGGCTTTCCGTGCACGCCGAGGGCGCATTGGTTGCCCATCACGCCGCTGGCGACGAACAAGGCTGCCTCTTTGCCCAGGATCTGCGCGCCCTGGGCCTCGAGCCGCTGGACCGTGGGGTCTTCGTTGCATACGTCATCGCCTACCTCAGCGCTGGCCATGGCCTGGCGCATGGCCTCCGTAGGCAGGGTCATGGTGTCTGAGCGAAATTCGCGATGTTTGGGAGTCGTCATGGCGGGAATATACGTCATTTCACCTGCGGCTGACCATCCTGCTCCGAGCATATATACCTGTCTTCGTCTTTGGCGCCTGGCCGCCGAGAGCTATACTTTGTCCATGAGTCTGCTCGCACTTTCCATCGAGCTCGACGAGATCGGGTGCTATCACCGCGCCCATGGTCTGCCTCCTCCGGCTCCGAAGCTTTCGCGCCTCGTATACAACCGCGCCTTGCCGCGCATCGTGCGGTTTGTCGAGGAATTGAAGCTGCCTGTCACGGTGTACGTTTCGGGCAAGGATCTCGAGTTCGACGATGAGCCGATCGCCATGGCCCGGGAGATGGTGCCTCGCGGCCACGAGATCGGCAACCACAGTCTGTCTCACAGACTCGACCTGGGGATGAGCCCGGCCGCGACCCAGGCAGAGGAGATCGATGAGAGCGCGGCGCTCATCCGTCGCGTGTTGGGGTTCACCTCCGTGGGGTTTCGATCACCTGCCCACGAGCTGTACCCTCAGACGGCGAGCTTACTCCTCGATCGCGGCTACGAGTACGATTCCTCGGTCTTGCCATGCCCGCTCTACTTTGCGGCCAAGTTCGCCGCTGTCAGTCGCGCGATCATGGAAGGACGTCCCAGTCTTCCGGCCGGGGATCCCCGCGTGTCCGGGGCGCCGGTGTCGCCCTACCAGATGAGCCGCGAAGAGGGCGCTCACGTCCGAGGTTATGGGCTGTTCGAGGTGCCGATCAGCGTGGTGACGAGGATGCGTCTGCCCCTCCTCGGCTCGGCGTTCACCTTACTGGGTCGGGTCGTCTCGACGATGCTCGCCCGCGCCGCCGCGAAGCTGCCTGTGGCTCATGTCTCCTTGTCTGGCCTGGGATTTCTCGACGCAGACGGAGATGGCGTTCGGTATCTTTCCAAAGTGCAGCCAGAGCTTCGCACCTCGCTCCCCCAGCGAATCGAGCTGTATCGAGGAGTGCTCGACATCCTTCTGGACAGGGGGATGGAGGCCGTGACCTTGGCAGATGTGGCGCGGCGGGCGCTCATTAGCTAAAAGTGAGTCCTCATGCGCGCGGCGATTTCCGACAGGCTGAGCTGCTCGTTGGCCAGACCAGCATCGTGAACTGATTTTGGCATGCCGTTAACCAGGCAGGATTCGAAGGTCTGGACGAGGATCCGGCCGCCTTTTTCGCGAATGGCCCTGGCGCCGCTGGTGCCATCGACACCCATGCCAGTGAGCACGATACCCAGGACTCCAGCTCCGAAGATTTCGGCTGCGCTGCTGAACAGCACGTCCGCCGCGGGTCTGCAGCTATGCACTGGTGGATCGCTGTTGAGCCTGACGCGCAGCATGAGGCGATCCCGGCCCACGATCATGTGACGATCGCCTGGCGCCACGTACACGGCGCCGCCGAGCAGTGGTTCTCCATCCAGGGCTTCCAAGACGCGCAAGGCCGTGACTTGGTTCAATCTGGTGGCCAAAGTGGCGGTGAACAAGGGCGGCATGTGCTGAGCCACGAGAATGGGAGTCGGAAAGTCGGCGGGAATGGCGGGAAGCAGTCGCATGAGCGCATCTGGTCCACCTGTGGAGGAGGCGATGACCACAACGCCAGTGGGGAACGAGCTCTCCCATTGACTAGGCGCACGCGGCGGAGCTGAGAGTCGAGCTTTGCGTACGATTCCCTCTACTGCCGATGCCGCGCTCGGGGGCGGGAAGGAAGGCAGTGGCTGGCGGGTTAGACCGCGGGTGCTGTTTCCCAAGGCGCGCAGTCGCGGCAATAGCTCGTGCTCGATGACCGAGAGCGTCACGGCGAACGAGCCGCTCACAGGCTTGGCTACGAAGTCCGAGGCGCCGAGCTCCATGCCTCGGATGGTCGACTCCGCGCCGGTCATGGTCGGGGCGGAGAACAGGACGACGGCGCAGCGCAGTTGCTCGGCTTTGAGCTGCCGAAGCACGCTCAGGCCATCGAGTCCTTCGCCGGCGAGATCCATGACGAGCACATGCGGAAACAGCCGCCTCACCGCATCCATGGTCTCTTCGGTGGTTTCGGTCGTGGCGAGCAGGGCGATATCCGAGGTCTTGCGGACCATGCGAGCCATGGCCCGCCGCAGCATGAGCGACGCGTCGGCGACCACCACGCGGATGTTGGATGAGCTGGGCTTCTTGTCTGAAATATCGTCCTGCATTCCGCGTCGCTTGGCGTCTCTTGGGTTGTTGCCACCCGCCGAAAGCAATCGTCCGCGGTAAAGCCTAGCTCTTATCGATCAATCTTCAATAGAGCGAGGAAGGCATCCTGGGGGATGACCACGTTGCCCACTGCCTTCATGCGCTTTTTGCCCTCTTTTTGCTTTTCGAGCAGCTTGCGCTTGCGGGTGATGTCGCCGCCGTAGCACTTGGCCGTGACGTTCTTGCGGAGCGCCTTGACGTTTGTTCGCGCGATGACGCGCGTGCCGATGGAGGCCTGAACCGCCACGTCGTACTGTTGCTGCGGAATGAGCTCCTTCATTTTGCGGGTCAAGTCGCGGCCGATGTTGTAGGTCGAGTCGCTGTGCACGATGGCCGATAAGGCATCGATGATCTCTCCGTTCACCAGGACGTCGAGGCGCACGAGATTCCCCTCGCGGTGACCGATGAGTTCGTAGTCCATGGAGGCATAGCCCCGCGATACGGATTTGAGCTTGTCGTAAAAGTCGTAGAGCACCTCGGCCATGGGCAAATCGTAGACGAGCATGGCCCGCCCAGGTCCGGCGTAGCCCAGACTGACCTGAGTGCCGCGTCTCTCTTCGCTCAGCTTGATCACCGCGCCCACGTACTCGCTCGGGACGTGTACGGTGCACCGCAGGAACGGTTCCTCGATGGAGCGGATCCTTCCGGCATCTGGAAGCTTGGATGGATTATCGATCTCCAGGTTCGTGCCGTCGGCGAGGTTGACCCGGTACACGACAGTGGGCGCCGTTGTGATGATGTCCAGATCGTATTCGCGCTCGAGTCGCTCTTGGATGATCTCCATATGGAGTAAACCGAGAAACCCGCAGCGAAAACCGAAGCCCAGCGCCTGAGAGGTTTCGGGTTCGAATACGAACGATGAATCATTCATCACGAGCTTCTCGAGGGAGTCGCGCAGATCGTCGTAACCACCCGGATCGGTTGGGAAAACGCCGCAAAAAACCATGGGCTTGACCTTGCGGAAGCCCGGCAACGCCGTGGGCGCTGGGGCCTTGGACTGGGTCAAGGTGTCGCCGATCTGCGTGTCGTGCACGGATTTGATGGAGCAAATGACGTAGCCCACCTCGCCGTTATAAAGCCGGTCGAGCTTCATCGCGTCCGGGGTGAAGGTGCCGACCTCAGAGACCTCGTAGTCTCGACCCGTGGCCAGGAACCGCACCTTCATGCCCGGAGCAATCTCGCCGGAGAACAGACGGATGAGCACGATGGCGCCGCGGTACGAATCGTACCAGGCGTCCACCACCAGGGCTCGCAGCAGATCGTCGCCGAACGCGTCGCGGGGGGGAGGCACCCTGCGGACCAATTGCTCGAGGAGATCCACCGTCCCTTCGCCGGTCTTGCCCGAGACGGAGAGAGCCTCATGAATATCGAGGCCGATCACCTCTTCGATTTGTTGGAGCGTCGCCTCGCGGTCCGCTCCCTGAACGTCGATCTTGTTTACCGCGGGCACGATTTCGAGGTTGGACTCTATGGCGAGGTAGGCGTTGGCCAGGGTCTGGGCCTGCACGCCCTGGGTTGCGTCTACGAGAAGCACCGCTCCCTCGCAGGCTTGTAGCGAGCGCTCCACCTCGTAGTGGAAATCCACATGGCCGGGGGTGTCGATGAGGTTGAGCTGATAGGTTTGACCATCGCGGGACTTGTACTTGAGCCTGGCGGTCTGCGCCTTGATGGTGATGCCCCGTTCGCGCTCCAGCTCCAATTTGTCGAGATGCTGGGCTTTGAGGTCCCGGCTTTCCACGGCGCCGGTGAGCTCGAGAAAGCGATCCGCGAGCGTGGACTTGCCGTGATCGATGTGGGCGATGATACAAAAATTTCTGATGAGACAGAGGTCCAAAATATGCGTCTCCCGCTGGCCGGTGCCCATGGTGGGGACCAGGCCGACCGCGATTCTAGTCAAGACGAGCCAGCTTGCAACCGTGTATGGACACAAGGGTTGCAACTATTGCTTTTCAACGCCGCCTGCTTGTGATTAGACTGCGGTCCAAGAACGGGCGGCGGCGTCCTTCGGATCTTTTTCAAGCGCAAACTCATCCAACTGCCGCAGATCCGTTCGAGGAGCGCGGCATCCCTTGTTTACCGGGCTTGTTCAGGAAGTCGGCACCTTGGAGCGCGTCGAGCGGCGCGGCGCCGGAGCTCTCGTGCATGTGGCCTGTGGTTTTTCCGGTTTCGTACTGGGAGAGAGCGTTTGCGTTTGCGGGGCCTGCCTCTCGCTCACCCAGTTCGGCTCAGGTGGTTTTCTCGCGTTCGCCTCTGAAGAGACGCTTTCTCGCACGGGCTTGAGCGAGCGGGTTCCCGGCTCTCTTGTCAATTTGGAACGCGCTCTGCGAATGGGCGACCCCCTCGGCGGCCACCTCGTCACCGGTCATGTGGACGCTCGCGTCTGCCTGCTCGAGCGAATGGAAAGCGGTCAGGCACAGCGGCTGCGTTGGTCCTTGCCCGAGGGCGAGCTTGCGACCCAGATCGCCAGCAAGGGTTCTGTGGCGCTCGATGGGGTGAGCCTCACGGTCAACGAGGTGGCCCATCGCTGGTTCGATACGATGATCATTCCCATTACGCTCTCTTCGACGACTCTCGGTCGCCTGAAGATCGGCGATTTTGCGTGTCTCGAGACCGACGTGCTCGCCAAGTATGTGGCGCGCAGGCTCGGTGGCGATGGCGCGCGGGCGGGCCTCAGCTTGGAGCTGTTGGCGCGCGCTGGCTTTTAACCTTCGCGAGGTGAACTTATGCCCGAAGCAGCCATCCAAAGAGTCCACGCCTCCATCGAGGCCATTCGCGCCGGCCGCATGGTCATCCTCGTTGATGACGAGGACAGAGAGAACGAAGGCGATCTCGCCATGGCCGCTGAGTTGGTCACGCCCGAGGCGATCACGTTCATGGCCACAAAGGCCTGCGGCCTCATCTGCCTGACCTTGACGCCCCAGCGCGTCGAGGAGCTCGGACTGCAGATGATGACCGACAACAACCGCACCCCCCTGGGCACGGCGTTCACGGTCTCCATCGAGGCGGCTCGGGGCGTGTCCACGGGCATCAGCGCCGCAGACAGAGCTCATACGGTGCGTGTGGCCGTGGATCCCAATGCGAAGAAAGAGGACCTCATCACGCCGGGACACATGTTCCCGCTGCGGGCCATGCCCGGTGGTGTGCTGCAGCGCACGGGCCAAACCGAGGGCTCGGTGGATCTCGTGCGCCTCGCTGGGCTGCGTCCCGCAGGGGTGATCTGCGAGATTATGAAGCAGGACGGCACCATGGCCCGAATGCCCGATCTCGAGGTCTTTGCCGCCGAGCACGATCTCATCATCGTGAGCATCGCCGATCTCGTCGAGTACCGACTGCAGCGCGATCGATTGGTAGAGCGAGTGGCCACCACGAGTCTCGAGCTGTCCGGAGACACACAGAAGGCGGTGTTCACGGCCCATGTGTACCGGGCGGTTCCAGGCGTGCGTCGGCGGGAGTACGTGGCCCTGGTGCTCGGAGATGTGACCGACGGCGAGCCAGTGCCCTGTCGCGGTCATGTGGCCAGCCTCGTCGACGATGTCTTTGGCGGCAATACGCGCTCCACGAGCCCGCCGGTGGGCAAAGTGCTCGACGCGATCATTCGTCGAGGACGCGGCGTGCTTCTGTACCTGCCGAGCCGCGACACCATCGAGTCAGAAGTCGTGGCCGCGGCTCAAGCGACCGAGAGCGGCCCAGCAGCGACAGACCAGAGCACGGCGATCCGCGAATACGGCATCGGTGCGCAAATACTTCTCGATCTTGGAGTTAAAAAGCTCGAGGTCATTTCCAACAACGCCCACAAGCTCGTCGGCCTTCGAGCCTGGGGATTCGAGAGCGTGAGTCAAGTCACCCTAGAGGAGGTCAATTAAGCCATGTCCAACTCGCAGATCAAAGTCGTCGAAGGTACCCTGGAGGCCTGCGGATTCAAGTTCGCCCTCGTGGCGTCGCGGTTCAACCACTTCATCGTCGACAGAATGGTGGAGGGCTGCATTGACACTCTGCGGCGCCATGGGTGCGACGTGTCGCAGTGCGAGCTCGTGCGCGTCCCCGGCTCCTTCGAGCTACCAGTAGCCGTACAAAAGGTCGCGCTGCGCGGCGGTATCGACGGCATCATCGCCTTGGGAGCGGTGATTCGCGGGGCGACGCCGCACTTCGAATACATTTCGTCCGAGGTGACCAAGGGTCTCGCGGCGGTCTCGCTCGAGACCGGTGTCCCAGTGGCTTATGGCGTCATCACGACCGACACCTTGGAGCAGGCCATCGAACGGGCTGGCACCAAGGCCGGGAACAAGGGCGCTGAGGCGGCGCTATCGGCCATCGAGATGGCCTCGCTCTGGAAGAAGCTTTAAGACTAGGCGCGCCAGGAAAAGACTAGGCAAATACTATGGCCACGAGACGACGAGCGCGCGAGGTCGCGCTGCAAATGCTGTTTCAGTCCGAGATGAGCGGCGCTTCGGCACAGGAGACCGTGGGTCTTTATCGCGCCTGCTTTGCCGAGGGCCCGTTTCCCGACCCGTTCAGCATCGGTTTGTTCGAGGCGGTCATGGCCCGGCGAGATGAGATCGATGTCATCATCGAACGTTCCAGCGAGAATTGGCGCATCGATCGCATGAGCAGAGTGGACCGCAACATCCTGCGCATTGGCGTACAGGAGATCACCGCTGGCGAGGAAATCCCGGTGCGCGTGGCGATCAACGAGGCCGTGGAGCTCGCCAAGCGCTTCAGCACCCAGGAGTCCGCGGCGTTCGTCAACGGAATCCTCGATCGGGTCGCCAGGGACGAAAAACGGCTGTGACCTCCATCGGATTCCTCGCGCCGGAGTTGCGCCGCATCGAGCAGTGTCCGGCCACCGTGGTTGCGGCCTTTCGGTTCGAAGAGCGCTCTCCCCTGCGAGGCCTCTTGTCCCTGGTGGACTGGCGTTTGCACGGTCACCTCTCGAGGCTCATCATCGACGGCTTTTTTGTGGGGAGCGAGCAGGAGACTCTTCTCATTCCGCTCGAGAACCGACTGCCGCAGAAGGATCTGCTCGTCTGTGGGCTCGGAGGCTCGCCTCGCCCCCTTGGAGTGCTTGAGTTTCGAGCGGCCTTGGAGCAGTTGTTTGCAAGCGCGGTTGGCCTGGGTCACAGCGAGCTGCTCATCTCTCTGCCCGGGCGCGCCGAGGATCACGTCGAGACGGTCAAGGCCGTACAGTGGCTGCTCGAGGCTTACGAGCCCTGCAAAACGGAGTTGCGTCTCCACCTGTGCGAGCCGAGCCTTCCCCAAAAGGCCATGCTGCCCCTCGTGGAGAGGTGGAGGCTCAAACAGCTCGTGCCTTACCCGTCAGTGTCAGATTGTAAATGAAATAGCAGTGTTTCTCGTTTGAAGAACATGGCGATGAGCAGCGGGCCGATGAGCGGCTCTTCGGACAAGAAGGGCGAAGCCTCGCCCTGTTCCTCGCTTTTTCCGGTAAAGCTGAAGAGGTGCCCGTTGGGGAGCGGAAGACCTTTGTATGGACGGACCCCCAATTTGATCCATACTCCCGCGTCATGACTTCATTGGTGTTCCTGTTTAGCGCTGCTTTCGTCATCAACACCATGGTGTGGACGTCCGTCCTTGCTAAACACACTGCGCATTCTCTGAACAGAAGCTTCCTGCTGTTGGTGGGTTGTTCCATTGTCTGGTGTCTCGTGGGCCTCATTATTTTTATTCCAGAAATGGTGAAATATGAAGAATATCTTATTAAGCTTACGACTGTGATCCAAATCCTCTGGGCAGGCCTGTTTCTCCACTTTGTATATCGTGTCATGGACCGAAAAATAGACATAATCTTTGAGTTTTTTTTAGCGATAGCCACGGTCGGTTCATTGCTGGCACTCCTGACGGACAACGTCGTGAGCGGTATTACGCGAAACGAATATGCCGTGACCCTCATCCCGGGCCCTTGGGCGGTTTACGCGGCAATCCCTCCATGTAGTACGATGCTTGTCGGTTGGTATCTTCTCGGCAAGGGCATCTTGAGACATGAAGATTCATTGAAGCGTAAAATATTGATTCTTGTTTTTGTTGGCCCCATTTGCCAAGCTATTCTTTCTCTTTTTACTTTGGTTCTACTCCCAGTTTTTTTGCACGTAAATACGGTGCCCAATCTTTTGGCACCCGCAACTGTCATTTGCAGCCTTATTCTCTATGTCGCTGTTGCCAGATACAATTTTATGAACGTTTCGGTGGAACAGTTGGCAAAGGAAACCTTTGAAGACACCAACGAGGGAATTATTCTCACCTCCCCCCAAGGGCATATTACGAGAATTAATAAGGGCGGCCTCAATTTGCTTGGACTTCCCAAAAACAAAGTCATAGGTTGCCCCATCCTAGATGTCTTTCAAGGAGAGCACTTTACAAACTCTTTCGCCCATAAGGAGATATGTATCCAACAAGGAGAGAAGATACGTACCTTCTACTTAACACGATCAATAGTCACAAAAGGCGATCTCAAGTTGGGAACAGTCATCCTATTTCAAGACATCACGGCACAAAAAAATGCGGAAAACGAGCTCAAGCAATCCCGTGATGATCTGGAGAAAGAGGTGGAAAAGCGAACTCACGAGCTTCAGCAAGCCCAAAAGCTCGCAGCCATCGGCGTGTTATCTGGCAGTATTGCTCACGACTTTAACAACCTTCTCGCTGCGATCATCGGCTTTACTGACTCGGCAAGAGACGAGCTTCCAAAGAGTAGTTTGGCCTACTCTGATCTGCGAGAAGTTCTCGAGGCGGCAGACCGCGCACGGGACATCGTCCGTCGAATTCTGAGCATCGGATGCATCGAAAACCGTGACTACAAAGAGTTCAACGCGCTCCGCGTGATTTCCGAATACCTGCAAGTTGCAAGAGAAACGACGTCTAAGGACATTAGCTTTGTTTCAAATCTGCATGAAAAGCCGATTTTTGTAACGGGTGATCCGACACAGCTACATCAAGTCCTAATGAACCTGGTCACCAATGCAGCTCACGCGATTGGAGGAAAAAAAGAAGGAATATCCATCACAGTGGATATGGTCTCCCTGGATAAGGCATTCACCCAAAACCATCCACCGCTCACCCCAGGTCTTCATCTCAAAATCGTAGTGGCTGATACCGGATGCGGTATGGAAGAGAAAATTCTAAAAAAAATATTTGACCCCTTTTTTACCACAAAAGAAGAAGGGGTGGGAACGGGCTTGGGATTGCCGTCGGTGCTCGGCATCGTGCGCAACCATGGAGGGGCTATTCAGGTTCAGAGCAAGCCTGGCGTTGGAACCGCTTTTACAATTCATCTTCCGGCTAGAATCGGCGAAGACCTAGAAAAAAGGGAGAGTAACAATCCTCCGGCGATCAGTGGAAAGGGGTCCATTCTTTTTGTCGATGACGACGAGCAACTTGGGCGAGCCGGCGAGCGCATGCTGTGCCCCTTGGGATATCAAGTGACCTCGGTTTGCCAAGGTGAGGCGGCGCTGCAGCTGCTCCGAGAATCCCCAGCGGAATTCGACCTTCTCATCACGGACCACTTGATGCCCGGCATGACCGGCATCAGCCTGGCAGAACAGGTACGTCAAATTTGTCCTGAGCTACCCATCATTCTTTTTTCCGGGCAGACCGATCCTTTATTGACGGAGCAGGCGGCGGCTGCTGGAATTTCTAAGTTTCTGTACAAGCCGGTGTCACGAAAGAAACTGGCTGGCGCTGTCCATGCCCTGTTATCCACTTCGGAACGACAAAGCCGACTGAAGGGTTTGGAGCGATGAACCTGTTTGCCATAGTGCCATTTATCTATTTGAGCGCGCTATTTACAATCATGGTTCTCGGTTTCCATGTGTATCTTCAACATCGTAATGATTCGGTAAACGGTATTTTTCTTATTTTGAGCTTTTTAATATTTGTTTGGAATGCTCTTGGCTTTCTTTTTTTGTTTCCTGTGGCCCACGCCTTTCAGGTCCTCGTGCCTCGTCTTATGATGACAATGCCATTTGCCATCGGAATGGCCGGCATCCACTTGGCATATTGTTTGACAAGCAGTCGACTCAACTCAATCTACTACGTCTTAATGGTGATAGGTTTTAGTGCCGTTATTGGAACTTTGTTTACCGAGTTTTTGGTAATGGTAGTAACAGTGGAGCCAAGTGGAGAAAAGGCTGTGCTGGGGCCGGGGTTCAAATGGGTTAGCCTTTACCCACTGTCATTTGCATATCTGGTTTATCTTGTTGTCCGTTGCTTGAAGAGATCCACTGACCCAATTGAGATACACATGTATCGCGCGTATATCGCGGGAACAATCACAAGTTGTATTCTTGGTATTATAGATATCGCAATTCATGTTCATCCAAAATACGCGGAGATACCCAGTCTTACTCCTGCATTCATGGCATTTGCCTCAATTTTTAACTTTCGAGCCATCTCTTACCACAATTACATGATGGTCTCGGTGAAAGAAGCCGCACGGGATATTCTCGACGAAGCGCGAAGTGGCATCGTTTTTGAGGATCATAAGGGGCGCATCATCCGCATAAACCGGGCAGGAGATCTGATTTTAGGATGTGAAAGCGGTCAATTGATAGGGCGATCGTTTAACGATTTTTTCAAAGGAGAGGCCTTTCCCGATGACATGCCTCCCCGAGAATGCATACTGCAACGGACCAGCGATGTGCGATACGTCATTGTGTCGCGATCGCGGATTTGCAAAGGGAAATCGCATGTCGGCACGGTCTATATATTGAGGGATACGACTGAGGAAAAACGTGTCGAAGAAATGCTTCAAGAATCGCGACGAAATCTCGAAGAAAAAGTGCGACGCAGAACGGATGAACTCAATCAGGCCAAGGAAATGGAGTCGGTGGGTACATTGGCTGGAAAAATTGCCCACGATTTCAATAATCTCCTTTCCTGCATCTTTGTTTTCACCGACACAGCCAAGGACGAAATAGACAAAGAGAGTCCGCTACAGGAAGACTTAGATGAGGTTATCATCGCGGCAAAAAGGGCCCGAACTATCGTTAGAGAGCTCATGGCATTCTGCCGCCGAAAGGAAAAACAAGACGAAGCTGTCGAAATGGTAGGGGTGGTCGACGCGGCGGCCTCCCTTGTCATGCACACGCTTCCGCCGACGATTCGGGTAGTCACCGAACTGAGCTCGGATAGAATCTACGCACGCGGCGATACAGCACAGATAAATCAAGTCATTATGAACTTGTGCACAAATGCATTCCAATCCATGCACAGGAACGAAGGCACTATCACCCTACAGTTGAAGCGCATTGTTTTGGATGAGAATTTGTCCGGTAAGTACCCCTCCCTCGTGCCTGGTCCCTACATTCATCTCAGAGTTCAAGATACAGGTAGGGGAATGGACAAACAGACCATGTCACACATCTTCGAGCCGTTTTTCACCACGAGAAAGGCCTTTGGTGGGACTGGACTCGGACTCTCCACCGCACTTGGCATTGTTGAAGCCCATGACGGTGTGATTCAAGTCGAGAGCATTCTGGGACAGGGCACCACCTTTGATATTTTACTTCCGGAAATTGGACCGGAAACGGCGCGCGCTCTCGACAGCAAGCATCCACCGAGAAAATGCAGAGCCAGGGTCCTTGTTGTGGATGATGAGAGACAGATCAATAGAGCCATGCGGCGCATGCTCGAACCCCTGGGCTACGAAGTGAGCACATTTTCAGAAAGTCTCGAGGCATTTGAGGCTTTTCAAGCGAATCCAGATCGTTTTGATATCTTGATAACCGATCAAACAATGCCACAGATGACCGGCACACGACTCGCCGAAGAAGTTCTTTCTCTGCGACCAGATATGCCCGTTATACTGATGACAGGATATACGGATTCTCTCATGCCCCAACATGCCGCAGATCTGGGAATTCGAAGGATTGTTTCAAAGCCGATACACAAGGACGCTCTTGTCGCTCTCCTCGAAGAATTCCTCAAAGACAAAACAACTTGGCAAACCGAGCAATGCAGATAAAAAAATGCCCGGCACCGCCAGTACCCTCTAAGTACCCCAATCCGCAAATGCGGTGGCATTCGGTCGCCGATCCATCCCGGTTGGCTGCGTTGCTCGTCGGTCACAGGCCGAGAGGGCATGCTCCCT
>JALOQD010000386.1 GCA_025453525.1 Myxococcota bacterium | reverse complement strand
TTCATTGGCTTCTCCAAGGCCGGAGTCACAAACACGGAAACCGGTTTCAACATCGCTGCGTTGTACGGTTCCTATCCCGAGGAGGAAAAGGCGGTTACAGTCGTGCTGACCAGCGATTTCCGAGACCCCTCTGCCTCGTATGCTTATGCCAGGCTACCACTCGAGACCGGCGAGCAAAGCATCAATATTCATGTTTTGGATTCACCCCACCCGAGTGCGAAAAACACCTTCTCTCCAGGTGCGTCCATTTCATGGAACAAAATTGACGGAGCGGCCGCCTACTACCTACAGGTTTTTTCGCCATCGAACCAAAACACTTGGCTAGTCTATACAGAAAACACACAAATATCGTTCCCCCGTTTGCCGGTTGATTTCGATCGCTCCATTCTGCCGGTCGAGGGAACGTGGTACCTCTCCGCTGCAAATGATCCCAACGACACCACGATATTCCAGTCAGTCACGCCCGGTGGGCCATCGTCCTGGGACGCGGCAGATTGACAACGGGTGTGGTGTCAGCCCCCGCGTCTTTAGTACATCGACAAACGAACCCGCCCCAAGCCCACTCGGCCTAGACCGTCGGATCGGTCACTCGACCGAAAAACAGGTATTGGGGTATTGGGGAAAGTAACTTTTAACTGGTGAGTTCCGGTCGCAGACCTTCCCATCAATTACTAAATACACTCGTTCATGTCCGACAGATCGTCGTCGCAATCGCCGCAGTCGCCTTCCTCGACGTCCGCGATGCACTCGAGAGCGGCATTGAACTCCTTGGTGCATCCCTCTTGTTTGGCGCTTTCCTTTGTGTCTTCGCAACCCTCCACAGCGTCCTGCTCGTCGATCAAGTAGTCTCCGACGGTAAGAGCGCACTGGGCATCATAGAAGTGGTCGAACGCTTTTTCGCACGATGGCGGGGAATCGTCCCCGCATCCCACGAACCCAAGAGCAAGGGCGGCCAGAGTCATCCACGCGATTCTCTGAGTCATGTGCAGTTCTCCTTCAGGCTTCGACACGACGCCTACTGAAATGGAAGTTCCTTCCATATCGATAATCTGAGCAAAGCCGCCGGTCAAATGCGCCCTGGCCTTTCTACGGGCACATCGGGCACCCCAAGCCCACTGAGGCCTAGACCGTCGGATCGGTCACTCGACCGAAGAACAGGATGGCTCCGTTGACCCGGTCCCGGATGAGAAACAGGAACGGTCGGTCAGCCCGGAACTCAAAATCCTCGACCGGAACCGACGTCTCTCCCACCACAATCGCCGTGGCGGCCGCGGCCTCGGCGCCGTGCTCATCCACGGCGATGAAAGTCTTGTGGTAGACCTCATCAATAAAGAGGTCGTGTCCCTCGATCATCCCGGACAGATCGGCCGACTCAAACGCTGACACCATCCCGAGCCCTCGCAGCGCCTCGCTCAGCAGAAATTCATCCTCGAACTCGAACTTCGGGATGGAGACGGTCCCCTGCACAGCCTCGAGCCCATCGAGAATTTGCGCGAGCCTTGCGGCGTCGAGCGCCTCCTCGAACGCCTCGAATGCGCCATCGTCCGGCAGTATGAAGATCATCCCCAACTCGTCGCGGCGGAAGTTCAGCTCCACCGCCTCGAACCCTTCACCGGCCACGTACCCAAAGAGGTCGGTATTGGTCATCATGTCGGCCTGGACCTTCGAGGCGTCCAGTCGGGTGAATGGAGCGGGCTGCACTGAGCCTTGGGGGAACGGGGCCGCCCATGGCGCCTTGAAGTACAGGGCGTTGGTGAGCACTGCCACGGTGTCTGGCCGAATCGACCCTTCGGGCAGTAGATCGAGGATTCGATTTCTTGTCTTATCCTCTACCCACAGATTGATCGCCTCGCGGCTCGCCTCGGGCTCTCGTGCAAAATCCAGAGTCTCGACACCCGCGCCGTAGTTCACCGCGATGATATCCAGATACTCATCCTTCCAGTCGTACCCGGCCTGGCCCCAGAACGCGTTTGCGACGTGCAGTTCGATGGGATCGTGCTCCTTGTCGCCCGGATCGTTGCGGGCCTCGAGTGCGAGGTCCAATGCGTTGAAGGCCGCGTGCAGCCGCTCTCCTTCGAGGCCGAAGTGAAGAGCTTCGGCGATCTCCAACGCGGTCTCGCCTCGAGCACCGGCCTGGAGCAGCGCGAACGCCAGACGAATCGACAAGGGCGAAACCAGCAGGTTATCGGCGTTCGAGTCGAGTTGGTGAAACAGATCGAGCGCCAGGGCTTGGTTGCCCTCGATCAGCGTCTCCATATCCGCGCTAGGGACATCCGGAGAGCCGAACAGTTTTCCGAACAGTTTTCCGAACAGTTTTCCACCCAAACGGAACAGTTTGTAACTATTCGCGAATATCGGATGCCTCGATTTTGTCACAGAGCGCTTTCCACTTTGGGGGATAAGCGGTCGAGATACCCGTGACAGCTGGCAATGGGGAGGCAATGGGGACATTGACAGAACGGCCTTTAGTCCATGATGAATACCCCGACTGAAAGGCGTGATCAGTCCTCAGGAACGAAGCCACAGGCTACGAGGAGAGCTTCGCGTGCGGACGGCCACTTGTCTTGCGGCAGGTTTGCGATGAGGTGATGGAAGAGATACTCAAAGGCAGCGCCCAGTCTCCTGGTTCTTCTCGAAACCGTTGGTGCAGGTGCAGGGTCCGTCGTCCTCGCAAATGCCATGCAACGAGCTGATGATGGGATTGTCATTGCAGGTCTGATCGGCTCCAGGCTCGCAGACGGTCCAACACACCTTCTCCTTACTGCGCGGGGTAGAGGGATCACCAGGAAATAGCTCGACAAAATCGCAGACATAGCCTGGACGGCAATCGGAGCTCGAGTCACATGGCAGCAGACAAACGCCCGATATCTGATGCCAAGGTATCGGCGAACAGACGCTCCCTGTGGGGCAAGGAGATTCGGGTTCGCGGCAGGCGGTCGGTCCACCCGGCGCTCCAGGCATACAATAGCCCCCGGGAGCCATGGTGTAGCAGCTGAAGTCCGTGCCGCAGTGCTGCGCTGTAGAACATGGACAACCGAAGGCAGGGGAGTTGCTGTCTTCACAAGAGAGGGTCGCATCGGTATCGATATCGGTGTCGGTATCGGCATCGGTATCTGTCTCGGGATTGTTCTCGGGCACCCCACACCCCATCCATAGGGTCGCTGTGAGAGCCGCTGTCGAAAGATGCATCAGTTTTTTGTTTTGCATTTCATTCGTCTTCCTGATGCTACGGCATCATGTCGAGCAAGCGCTCGACAGCTCGGAGATTGTGGAGGCGTCTGTTTCTATTCTTCATCCTCCCAGCGGTATACCCTGTTCGTCGAAGTAGTAGTCCCCCTGCATCCCGTCACACCAGATATTCCATAGCCACTGCACGCCTGCCCCGCTCAGAGTTCCGCGGAGCAGAATGCCTCCTGCCGGCGTGCCCTCGGAGCTTATGGGACAGGTGCTTGGGTTCACTCCTGAGTCGGCGATCTTGGCGATGAGCTGCTCGAGATTCAACGGAATCGCCGAGGCAAAGTCCGCCTGGGAGAGGTAGGCCCCCATCGGCATCTCATCGATGATTTCCGTTGTCCAGCCAGGCCAATCGAGCTCGACGCCTTTGGTATCTTCGCAGTTCCCACTCGAGGTGTCACAGGCCGCCATGGTGTATGCCCATTTGAATGGGGTCTGTTGATAGCTCGACGCACTCCCTTGTGGAACTCCTTGGACCTGCACGAAGCTCACCTCATGTTGGGGAAAGATCGCCCCAATCGCCTCGGAAGCCGCCGTGAACGCCTGATCCATCGCAGCTGCCGCCACCGGGTCGAAAAACTCTCCTGTTTCGGTGTCTACCTCCGAGCTCGTGTCAGAGACCGTATCGGTGTCCGTGTCCGTGCCGGTATCCGTCGATGATGTATCGAGAGGGCTTTGGCTGTCACCGTCGTCACAGGCGCTGGCCAGCCCTGCGACGATCAGCAGACCACCCAAGACAATCCGACACCCCGTTGCTCTCGATGCGTTCATAAAAACCCTCCATCCTAGCGATTGATTTGAGCAGGTTCTGCTCGTCAAAGTACCGCATGGATCGCGTGTGGCAATAGGAAATCGGGGAATGGGGGACGCTGCTAGGAAAATAAAGTTATTGGGCTGAAGGTTCGTTGGCATGAACGCACTCATGCCTCGCGGACCCCGACTCGCCGCCCCCCTACCGTCTCCACCCAACCTGGCGCAGTGGCGAGTCGACTACTTGAGCAGATACGAAACAGCGTCAGAAGCCACGTCCGCGTTCATGTCAGCGCCCGTGAGGAACGTCTCGAATTCCGTGTTGCCGCGAAGGTGCACTTCGAGCCAGGAGATGGCATAGCGCAAGGAGAGCCTGCGCACTTCGGCGTGATCGGCGCTGGGATTGCCGGGGCAGAGGCTGCAGGTCAACCCGCAGTTCACATCGTCCAACCAAGACATGTGAAATGCGTTTTTGAACTTGATTTGCTCGCTGAGGAGGTCGGGCGGCAGGAACTCCCAGTACGCCTCGAAATTTTTGCCCTTTGGAGCACAGGCCTGACCGGCGATGGCGTGCGTCTTGCTCCAGGTCTCGCCGAGAACGAGCACCGGCGCTGCCAAATCCTTGAATGTCTTGGCGTTTATGGTTCCAGGAATCATGTCCGCCGGGTCGAAGGCGATCGCGGTCTGGGCGAGGTCCTGGTGTTGCGTCAGGGCCAGGAGGCTCTCCTTGCCGCCCTTGGAGTGTCCGACGA
>JALOQD010000101.1 GCA_025453525.1 Myxococcota bacterium | reverse complement strand
CGGATGGGCGCGCTGCTTACGCGAACAGGTAGTCATGCGTGGAAGCATCGCCCCTTCAGGGCTTGCGGACAAACAAGAAAAGCAGATTGATTCTGGGATTCGAACACCCCGGGTTAAGAAAACATGGGGGCTATAATCCCTCGCACCTCCGGTGCGAGGAGAGGCGTTCCCGATCTTGCGATGGCCCTATCGGCTTGTCACTGCTCCGCTTGCGAAAATCCATGAGACGAGCGGCCCCGACGCATGTTTGGAAATGTCGGTCCGACGCTTCCGCCGCGAGCACCGCTATGTTGACCTTGGTTCCTGGGGCTACTGAAGTGGGACATCCTGACCATAAGATCAGTCCGCAGATCCCCTGGCCAATTTTCGGCTCGTAAGCGGGTCGTTGATTTTTAAATCACGATGCGCGGCGCTCGGGGCTGCGGGGAGAGGATTCCTCGAGGCGCCGCAGAGCGAGGGGCTGCTGGCAAACCATGGTCCGCTGCAGAGTCCTCAGGAGATGTTTCGGCAAGCCTTGGGGCAGATCCACGGTGCTGAAGTCGTCGTAGATGTGAATTCTTCCGATGAATTGGCTGGAGATTCCCGCTTCGTTGGCGATGGCGCCGACGATGTTGGAGGTGCGGACTCCGTGGCTTTGTCCTACCGCGAGTCGATAGCGCTCCATGCCGGACTCTGGAGACGTGGAGGCTGCGGGCCTTTCCCGAGGCTGCTTGCGGGCAGGTCGCTCGGACTCCCTGACGCTGCGCCTTGGCTTCACCTCAGGGTCCTTGGGGAGCAGCAGTGGCTCGTCGCCTCGGACGAGCTTGGCCAGAGCCGCCGCGATCTCCAAGGGCTCGAGCTCGGACTGCTCTGCATAGCTCTGTACGAGCTCCCGAAAGACTTCGAGGTCATCGCTGGCGAGCGCCCCTGTGATCCGCGTGTGGAATGTGTCGATGCGCTGGCGATTGACAGCCTCGGCGCTCGGCAAGGTCATGGGCGTGACCTTCTGACCGGTGGTGCGCTCGATGATCCGAACGACGTGCCGTTCTTTTTCGAACACGAACAGAATGGCCTCGCCGCTGCGGCCGGCTCTGCCTGTTCTGCCGATGCGGTGGACATAGGTTTCTACATCGCTCGGCGCGTCGAAGTTGATGACGTGGCTTATGCGCTCTACGTCTAGGCCGCGAGCCGCGACATCCGTGGCCACGAGCACGTCGAGGCGACCGTCGCGCAAGCCCTCGACCGTGCGCTCACGCTGGCTTTGGGGAAGGTCCCCGTTGAGGGCCGCTGCCTTGAGGTCTCGAGCCTGAAGCTGCGCCGCGAGCTCTTCGGTGGCGACCTTGGTGCGCACGAACACCAGCACACCGTCGTGTTTCTCGCCTTCGAGGATGCGGCACAGAGCCTCGAGCTTGCCGCGCCTGTCCACGAGCCAACCCCGTTGACGGATGGACACAGCGGCCTTGGTCCGTTGTTCGAAGCGAACCTCGACGGGATTTTTCAGATATCGGCTGGCGATGCGGCGGATGGCCGGAGGCATGGTGGCTGAAAACAGAGCCATCTGCCTATTCTGCGGCGTTTGTGAGAGGATCCACTCGACATCGTCGATGAACCCCATGCGAAGCATTTCGTCTGCTTCGTCGATGACCACGGTCAAAAGCTCGCCCAGCGGCAGCGCGCCGCGCTGGGCCAGGTCGATCACCCGGCCAGGCGTGCCGACCACGATGTGGGGACCGCGGGCCAGCCCTTTGAGCTGCATCCCGTAGTCCTGACCACCGTAAATGGGCAACACTCGCAGACGACCGAGCGCCGACCCATAAGCCTCGCAAGCCTCGCACACCTGGAGCGCGAGCTCCCGCGTCGGCGCGAGCACCAGGGCCTGGAGAGATTTCTTGGACAGGTCCAAGCGGGCGAGCATCGGCAGGGCAAACGCTGCGGTTTTGCCCGTCCCGGTTTGGGCCTGGCCGAGCACATCGCGTCCCTCGAGCAGGGCCGGGATGGTCTGGGCCTGGATGGGTGTGGGGGTCTCATAGCCGCGGGCCGCGATCGCGTCGAGCAGGGGCCGAGGCAGGGCGAGACCTTCAAATAGAACACTGGAAATATCAGGATTTTCGGACATCGATTTTTTGCTTAGGTGGAAATGCGAACCGAAAGATAACAAGACCTGTCCGGCCAGCGAGTTACAAGGCGACCTCATATCCGTATTGAGTGGAAAAAGCTAGAAAAATCGTCACGCACTGATTTGCGAGAACCCCCGTCCCTCCCCTGGCAATGCCCCCAAATGCTTTGCCAGGGGAGGGTTCCCTCCCGTTTAAGCTCGGTCTTAAAAAAAAGTTCGGTCTCTTCAGTTCTAAGCTCGGTCTCTTAAGTTCTAAGTTCGGACTCGCTCTCACCCATCGCCGCGCCCCATGCCCTATGCCCTAAGCAATATGCATGCCAGTGCTCTGTTTGCTCAAGAAGAGGCTCCTTGGATCGCCGCGCAGACCTTGGTTCCAAGCAGGGCGGAACCCCTTCTGCCGCGCGCCGGAGCGCGTTTTCTAGGAGTTTGAAGGGGTCGCCTCGGCGCATGACCCCTTGGGGTTTTTGTGGCCCATTTCGCCTCCTTGGGCCTGCGGCGCCGGCACAAATTGAGACAGTTGAGGTGCGTTCGTGTCGCATCGAGCAGCTCCCTTTGCGACGGTTCAGGGGAAAAAGAAGCAACGGATCTCGAACGTTTGGAACCCTGGAACTGCCACCTGCTCTATGCGACAAAAATCATAGACACTCTCTGTGGAGAAATGCGTACTGTCAGAACGATTGCCGTATGCACGAGAACAAACGTTCGAGGCGCTCGAGCGTGAACCTAAAAAGAAGGAGCGAAAAATGAGTCAAGCTTACGAGAAAGCCTATCGTCAGTCGTTGGAGGACCCCACCGCGTTCTGGGGCGAGGCAGCCAAGGACATTCAATGGTACAAGCAGCCCCTCAAGGTGCTCGACGATAGCGCAAAGCCCTTCTACCGCTGGTTCGATGGCGGACGGATGAACACCTGCTACAACGCGCTCGATTACCATGTGGAAAATGGACGCGCGGATCAAGTCGCGGTGATCTACGACAGTCCAGCGACCGGCACGGTCAAGCGCTTCACCTATCGGGAGGTCAGGGACGAAGTGGCCCGCTTTGCCGGCGTGCTCGTCCATCAGGGGGTCCAGAAGGGCGACACAGTCATCATCTACATGCCCATGGTGCCTGAGGCCCTCATCGCCATGTACGCCTGCGCCCGCATCGGCGCCGTGCATTCGGTGGTCTTTGGCGGGTTCGCTCCCAATGAGCTCGCCATTCGCATCAACGACGCCCAACCCAAGCTGCTCGTCAGCGCGTCCTGCGGCATAGAGGGCAAAAAGACCATCGAATACAAGCCCCTCCTCGACAAGGCCCTGGAGCTCGCGACCCACAAGCTCGATCGCGTGGTCCTGCTCCAGCGTCCCCAGGTGAAGGCCCCGATGATCGCCGGCCGCGACTTCGACTGGGTGGAGGAGATGGAGAAGGCCCAGCCAGTGGACTGCGTACCGGTCGAGGCCACAGATCCTCTGTACATCCTCTACACCTCGGGTACGACCGGCATGCCCAAGGGCGTGGTGCGAGACAACGGCGGACACGCAGTGGCTCTGAAGTGGTCGATGAAGAACATTTACAACGTGAAGCCGGGCGAGGTGTTCTGGGCTGCGTCGGACGTGGGTTGGGTCGTGGGTCACTCCTACATCGTGTACGCGCCGCTCCTCTACGGCGCCACCACCGTCCTTTACGAAGGCAAGCCGGTCGGCACGCCAGACGCCGGCGCATTCTGGCGCGTGGTGCAAGATCACGACGTCAAAGTGCTGTTCACCGCGCCCACGGCGTTCCGCGCCATCAAGAAAGAGGATCCGAACGGCGAGCTGCTCAAGAAGTACGACATCCAGCACTTCCGCACGCTCTTTCTCGCCGGCGAGCGACTGGACCCTGATACGTACCACTGGGCCAGCAACCTTTTGAAGGTGCCAGTGGTGGACCACTGGTGGCAGACCGAGACCGGCTGGTCTATTGCGGCAAACTGCATGGGCCTCGGCGCTTTTCCGATCAAGCCGGGCAGCCCCACGAAGCCCGCGCCAGGCTACGACGTGCGCATCCTCGATGGCGAAGGCAAGGAGCTGCCCCGCGGTCAGGAGGGCATGGTGGTCATCAAGCTCCCGCTGCCGCCCTCGTGCCTGCCCACCTTGTGGAAGAACGACCAGAAGTACCTGGAGTCCTACCTCGATCCGTTCCCGGGGTACTACTTCACCGGCGACGGCGGCTACTACGATCAAGATGGCTACCTCTACATCATGGGCCGCGTGGACGACGTCATCAACGTGGCCGGGCACCGCCTCTCCACAGGCGGCATGGAAGAGATCATCGCCACCCACCCGGACGTCGCCGAGTGCGCGGTGGTGGGCATGGCCGACGACTTCAAGGGCCAGCTCCCCATCGGCTTCGTGGTGCTCAAGGCCGGCGTCACCAAGCCCGAGAAAATCATCGTCGATGAGCTCGCGGCCCTCGTCCGCCAGCAGATCGGCGCCATCGCCTGCTACAAGAAGACCCTGGTGGTCCAGCGCCTGCCCAAGACCCGCTCGGGCAAGATTCTGCGCGGCACGATCCGCAAGATGATCCGCAAGATCTGCGACAAGCAAGAGTACACCATCCCCTCGACCATCGACGATCCGGCGAGCCTCAGAGAGATCGAGGCTCAGTTCCGCGGCTGATTCTCATCGCCGTTTCGCATCGCGATGCTCCGAATGACCCTACTTCCCGGGCTCTCTCTAGGCTGCGGCTGACGTCAGCGACGCTTATTTTTGACGCGCCGCATTGGCTTCGTGCTGAAAGGATATTGACGCTAGGCGGCTCGATCTCGATTATCGAGCCGGACTTGGCGCTGACCAGGCCAACTCGCAGACGGAGCCCCCGTGTTTTGGAAAGAATGCGCCTGACCCCCAAGCTGACGCCCCACGGCAAACTCCTTCTCGTCCCCGACGACGAAGCCGCTGAAGTGGAAAGCGCCGTCGGCTCCCGCCTTTTGGAGTCCTTCGGCCGCAGTGCGGGTCATGGTCTTTTGCGCCTGGGTGGGGCAGAGGTAGGGCAGCCGTTGCCTCCTGCACTTGTCTATTGGCGCGAGTTTGCGGGGATCTACCTTACAGGGCTGTGCACGATGCCCGAGGTCGAAAGGGAGCGCGCCTCGGTTTCTCTTCCTACAGCGGCGATCCTCGCCGAGTTGGTTTTGTCAGCGCCCCTGATGCCAGGCGCGGAGTATTTGACCAGGGAGGTGCTCTGCTCTCTTTGGGAGGAGCTCGGGCAAGCCTTCGAGGTTGAATGGGACGAGTCGCGCGCCGAGACGCTTGCGGTTTTCCTCAAAACGTTGGCGCCGGTTTGGAACGTCGTGGGTCGTGTGCATTTCAACCTCGCCGAGAACCGCAAGGATGCCGACTGTCCCTTCGCGTTTCTCGCCACCTACACGCCAAAGGTTTCGGCGCAGGGTAAGGTTCAACACCAACCTCTTGGGGCAGCGCTGCGCGAGTATTCTGGCGCGGCCAACAAGGACCAGTTGTTGTCCTTGCTGCTCCCGGTTCAGCGCGCGGCCGAGAGCTGCCCGTGGCTGCGGCGCATGATCGACGAGGGAGAGATATTTCACCCTCTGCGATGGTCGGCTGAGGAGGCAGTGCAATTTCTCGGCGACGCCCCGGCCCTGGAGCGCGCGGGTGTCGTGCTCCGCATGCCGGCGACTTGGCGCGCGGGCCGCCCGAGTCGTCCGAAGGTCACGGCTACGGTAGGAGGCAGCCCGCCATCAGCGCTCGGCCGGGATGCGCTCCTCGACTTCAGCGTTGAGCTCAGCCTCGACGGCGAGGTGTTGTCAGCGGCCGAAGTCAAAGCTCTGCTGGCGAGCTCGAGTGGCCTGTCTCTCATTCGCGGCCAGTGGGTGGAGGTGGATACCGAGCGGCTGGCAGCGACACTGCAGCGCTTCGAGGAGGCGCAACGGCTCGCGTCCGATGGCGGTCTCTCTTTTGGCGAGGCGATGCGGCTGCTCGCCGGCGCAGGCATCGCCAAGGGAGAAAACGCAGACCCGAACGTGGCTGAGTGGTCGCAGGTCACGGCAGGTCGTTGGCTCGCCGAGACGCTTCGCGCGCTGCGTTCTCCAGAGGGGCTCGCTGCGGTCGATCCTGGCCCGGCGCTGCGAGGCGAACTGCGCGAGTATCAGCAGGTCGGCCTGCGCTGGCTGCACCTTTTGTCACGCCTGGGGCTTGGCGCCTGTCTCGCGGACGACATGGGCCTTGGGAAGACGATTCAGGTACTCTCGATGCTCCTCGTCCAACGTGGCGAGACGAGGAGCCCGAGGCGTCCGACACTGCTCGTCGCCCCGGCTTCGATTCTTTCCAATTGGGTCGCGGAACACCAGCGTTTTGCCCCGAGCCTAGAGGTATTTGTCGCGCATCCCTCGGCGCTGCCGGCTGCAGAGCTCAAGCAGCTCGACTGGGAGAGGTTGTCGCGCTACGACCTCGTCCTCACCACGTACGGCACGGTGACGAGGCTCCCGGTTTTTTTCGCCGGGCAGTGGAGCCATGTGATTCTGGACGAGGCCCAGGCCATCAAGAACCCGGGCGCCAAGCAGACCAAGGCGGTCAAAAAGCTGCAAGGGCACAGTCGGATCGCCCTCACAGGCACGCCGGTGGAAAATCGCCTCGGCGATCTGTGGTCGATCTTCGACTTCATCAATCCCGGCCTGCTCGGCTCGGATACCGAGTTCACGGGCTACGCCAAGCGACTCACGAGCGTTTCCCACAACCCGTATGGCCCCCTGCGCGAGCTCGTGCGGCCGTACATTCTGCGGCGCCTCAAGACGGACAAGACGGTGATCTCGGATCTGCCGGACAAGACCGAGCTCAAAGCATACTGCTCGCTCTCGCGTAAGCAGGCCGCGCTCTATCAGCAGGCCGTGGAAGAACTGTCGAATGAGCTCGCGCAGGCCTCTGGGATGCAGCGCCGGGGCCTCGTGCTCTCGTTCCTCATGCGCTTCAAGCAGCTGTGCAATCACCCGTCGCAGTGGCTTGGCGATGGGGGGTATTCCGAGCGCGACAGCGGCAAGTGGGCGCGTCTGCGGGAGCTCGCCGAGGTCATTGCGGCCAAGCAGGAGAAGGCGCTCGTCTTTACGCAGTTTCGCGAGCTGTGCGCGCCGCTCGGCTCCTTTCTCGCTTCGGTGTTCGGCAGACCCGGACTCGTGCTCCACGGCGACACTCCGGTCCAAAAGCGCGGGGAGCTGGTGCGGAGATTTCAGGGCGACGAGTCCGTGCCGTTTTTCGTGCTCTCGCTCAAGGCCGGTGGAACAGGGCTCAACCTCACAGCCGCCTCCCACGTCGTGCACTTCGATCGCTGGTGGAACCCAGCGGTGGAGAACCAGGCCACGGACCGTGCGTTCCGCATTGGGCAAACGAAGAACGTGCTGGTCCACAAGTTCATCTGCAAGGGCACGGTCGAAGAGAAGATCGACACACTCATCGATGGGAAAAAGAAACTTTCGCAGGCCCTCCTCGAGGGCGGAGCGGAAATCAACCTGACCGAACTCGATGACGCCGAGCTGATACGGCTTGTGGCCCTCGACCTCAAGGCCGCGATGGAGGAGGGATAGATGAGTAGGGGACGACGACGATCCCGAGATTACGACTATGGCTTTGCGCCCTATGTGCCCGTAGCCGAGAAGCGGCGCAAGGCCGCCAAGGAGATGGAGAAGCTCAAGAAGAAGGGGCATGCCGTCTCTCCTGTGGTGATTGAGGGCCGCGCGATCGCGAAGACGTTTTGGGGTAAGGCCTGGTGCGACAACCTCGAGCGCTACAGCGATTTTGCCAACCGCTTGCCCCGCGGCCGCACCTACGTGCGCAATGGCTCTGTCGTCGATCTGCAGATCGGCAAGGGCGAGGTGCGCGCGCTCGTCAGCGGCTCTTCGATGTATGAGGTGCGGATTCAAGTCGCGACTGTGCCGCAAGCGAGCTGGAAGGCGATCTGTAAGGACTGCGCCGGCGCCATCGACTCGCTCGTGGAGCTCTTGCAAGGGCGATTCTCCAGGGGCGTGATGGAGCGTATCTGCCAACAAAAGACCGGGCTATTTCCGTCGCCGAAGGAGATTGAGCTCTCGTGCAGCTGCCCGGACTGGGCCACGATGTGCAAGCACGTCGCCGCGGTGCTTTACGGCGTGGGCGCGCGGCTCGACGAACGGCCTGAGCTGATCTTCCTCTTGCGCGGCGTCGATGAGCAGGATCTGATCGCCAAGGCAAGCCATGACCTGCCGCTCTCGGCCAAGGGGCCGTCCACGGACAAGGTGCTCGCGGACGACGACCTCTGTGCGCTGTTCGGCGTAGAGCTCGCTATGGACGAGACACCTGTGAGCACACCGCCTGCGCCCAAGACCACGCGAGCGACGACGCCGAAGACCAAGACCAAGGCCAAGACCAAAGCCACACCGACGGCAGTCATGGACAGCAAGGGTCCAGCGAAAAAACCCAAAGAGAGCGTGCCGCGCAAGTTCCCCACCTGCGTGTTTCCAGGTTGTGACAAGAACCGCTTCGTGCGTGGCCGGGGCTACTGCGGCGAGCACTGGAAGCGGTGGCAACAGGGGGAGATCTTGGGCTCGGATGAAATGGTGAAGCGCATGCAGGAGCAGACGCCGACAGCCACGGAACCCGAGGCCAAGCGCGCAGGACGAGCAAAGAAGGCGGTGAAGCGATGAGCCAAGAGACCCTGGACCGCGCGCGGAGATTCGGGTTAAATCTATAATATTAAATGGCTATTCCGAGGGATCTCTTCTGGCCTGACGGGTTATGCGCCGCTAAGGGAGAGGAATAGCCGGCGTCGAACGCGGCATCGGCCCAAGCATGATTGGCGTCTGGGTTTAAGCATCTGCTCCACGTCGCGTAGGACGACCCAGCTCCCGTCCTCGGGAGTGCTGGAGCTCGAGCAACATGTGAATGCTTTAGGGTGTAGATGGAAAAATTAAACACTTCAGGATTCCCGCGCCCCTCGGAGCCGGCTCCTCAGAATCGAACCAGGGTCACTCTTCGAGGTACGAAGGAGTGGTCGCCTCCATTCATGAGCGCAGGTGTGGGCTCTGGGACAGGACCTTAAGGAACGTAGATGATCCGCGTGAGGAGATACCGGCTCAAATGGCTGTCGTCCCACATGATGGTCACAGCGCGTTCGCTGGATACCGATTCGATATCGACGGACCAGCCCTCGGACCCGGATGCGTCGCTTGCGCCGTCGATATCGAGCCATTCATAGGGCAGCGCGCCGGCCGTGATGCCTGAGAAGTCTTGCTTGAAGTAGTCACAGGGGTCGAGGTCGGTTCCGACGCAGATGTTATCGACCCACCAGTTGTCCGCGTTGGTTCCGCTGTAGTGGAATGCCAGGCGGAAGTTCTTCCAGCCCTTGGACTGCAAAACGGCGCCGGCGTTGAGCGCGACCGCACCCCACTTTTGATCCGCAGCGAGGTTCTGCATCTGCTCCTTATTGCGCAGGACGATCCAGCTCCCGTCCTCGGGGTTCAGGGAATGCGAGGGGCCTATCAGCAGCCGGTGCGCACCTGCGGCGACGAGGAATTGGATAGAATCGATCCGCTCCCGGAACGAGACCTCGACGACCGGCGCGGTATCCGTGTCCGAGCCAGTGCCGGAATCGGAGCCGGTGCCGGAATCGGAGCCAGTGCCGGAATCGGAGCCAGTGCCGGAATCGGAGCCGGTGTCTGAATCAGAGCCGGTGTCTGAATCGGAGCCAGTGCCAGAATCGGAGCCAGTGCCAGAATCGGAGCCGGTGCCGGAATCGGAGCCAGTGCCGGAATCGGAGCCGGTGCCAGAATCGGAACCCGTTCCAGAATCGGTGTCAGAAGCTGTTTGCGTTCCTGTGTTTGTATCGTCGTCGCTGCCCGTGCCAGAGTCCGTATCCGTTCGACTATCGGTTTCGGCGGTCTGGTCGTCGCTATCGAAGTCGAGCTTGACCTCTGCACAACCAGCGAGCAGGACTCCAGCCAACAAGATCATCCATTTTATCTTCTTCTTCACGTAAAACCTCCTCAAGCGAGAGAAACGCATCATTGGCGTATATTAAAACATGGAGAGAGAAATTCATAGGGGACTTTTGGGCCTGAGACTCAGGGCCCTAGGTCGCGCGCAGAGCCAGCACAAGAGGAAAAGCAGCGGCAAAAATATTTCCTGGCGCCTCCCTGAAACTGAGCGTAAAAATTCGGGCAACAGGAAAAGTGAACCGTGGCGAGGTCTTCCGTGGGCGAGAGGTTTGCCTTGTGCGAGAAGACGAGAAGCCACGCAACAACGGAGGAAAAAGAGAATGTCGAACCAGTCTCGGATGCTCGTCGCTCTGTCTGCTCTGGTGATTGGCGCGGTCTTGGCGGCTGGATGCGCAGGCTACAACGCCCCATCCACGACGCCGCGGCCCACTGTGGCGCCGACTCCGGACACCGCTCGCGTCTACTTCGTCAAACCCGGTGGCTCATGGGGTAATGCCGAGGGCTTCGTGCTCCTCGAGGACAAGGTGATCGGCTATCTGCAAAATCGTCAGGCCTTCTACATCGACGTGCCGGCTGGCGAGCATACCTTCATGTCCGTCACCTCCAACGCCGACGGCATCAAGGCGACTCTCGTGGGCGGCAAGACCTACTACGTGCGCCTGTTCTCCACGCCTGGCGCCATGTCTATCCTGGTCGGCGGCTCGGAGAACATGTACATGGAGCCCATCGCCCCGGGATCTGAAAACTGGGACAAGCGTTTGGAGTGGGTCGATGGCGCCAAGCTCATGCAAATGAACCCAGCCAAGTGCGAGGCCTGGCAGAACAAGTACGCCGCGAAGAACGCCGAGCGTCTTGCGAGCTTCAAGTCCGGCGCCACCCAAGTCAAGCCTCTGACCCCTGAGATGGGCGAGTAGTTCGCCTCTCTCCTGACCTCCGGTTCGAAGAGTCCCCCCCCCAAGACCGAGCTCGCCGGCAGATGGCGACCCCCTCCCTCGGAACGGGCGTTTTACCTCTGCCATACTGTTACGTGTAAGAAAATGCAGCGGGTCATGACTTTGCTCTTCCCTAGTGTGTGCCCAATCCGCTACTCTTGTTCCCAAATGAGGGGTCTGTCTTTCGCACCGAAAACAGGCCCCTAGCACGGGTCTTCTTGCCAAGGAGCGCGCTATGAAGTTTCAACCACCTCGTCCTCTCCTGCTCGTTCTCATGGCGGTCGGAGTTCTCCACTGTGCTTGCGAGGCTCCGGACGCCCAGCTCGCGGTTCCAGACTCGCCCGCGACGATTGTGGGCGGCGTGGAAACGAACTACGAATCTTGGCAGTCGGTCGTGGCGCTCGTGACCCTCATGAACGGCCGGCCTGCGGGCATCTGCACCGGTTCTCTGATCCATCCAGAGGTGGTGTTGACCGCTGGCCACTGCGTGAGACTCGCGGGCGGCTTCCTGTCACCGTCCTATGACCACACCAAGAACCCAGGGAATTTGGTGGTTAAGATCGGAGCGAGCGTGGGTCCCATGGGCGGCAAGGGCGACGAGTTGTCGAATGTGGCCGAGGCGGTTCACCATCCGACTTGGAATGGCGACATCAACGCGGCGGTGGCCAAAGGCGGCTTCGATCTTGCGCTGGTGCACCTTTCGACTCCAGCCACGGACATGGGCACTTACTGCCTGCGGGAAGGCGACCAGCCTTTGAAAGACGAGAAGGGCATCATCGTGGGCTACGGACTGCTCGGCTCGAGCCAGACCATGTCCGCGGGCAAGCATCGCTTTGGCGACACCTCGGTCCGCGCGGTCACCAGCTCCACCATCGAGATCGGCAATCCCACCGCCACTTGTCAGGGAGACTCGGGCGGTCCGCTCTTCACCCTCGTGGAGGATCGCTGGGAGATCACCGGCGTGACGTCCTATGGCGGGCCGACGTGCCTGCCCAACCAGGGCGCCTTCTCCGCCAATGTCGTGTCGCAGTTCGATTGGATCAACGAGCAGGTCGAGAAGTGGACCGGCGACTCCCTGAACAACTGCACTCTGTGCGGCGCCACCGAGCGCTGTGAGCCCGAGTTGCCCACCGAAGACCCAGTGGACACCGAGATCGGTGAGGGTGAGGGAGAAGGGGAAGGCGAGGGCACAGAGGAAGGGGAGGACAGCGAAGGGGGCGAAGGGGAAGGAAAGGACGAGGGAGCAAAGGCCGAAGGAGACACCCCGGCGGGTTGCGGCTGCAGCGCTGTTGGCGCCTCGCAGACCGTGCCCCTCTTCTCGCTTCTGTCGGTGCTGGCCGAGCTTCTCTAGCGCCCATCCCTGGACTCTGAGGTCGATTCGGAGTACCCCCAAATCCATGGCGGAAATCCCCCTGCTGCAAGAGCTCGTCATCCTTACGGCGCTCGGCGCGGCGGTGACCGTGGCCCTTTCCAAGCTCCGGTTGCCCACCGTGGCGGGGCTGCTCACTTGCGGCGCCCTCGTGGGCCCGAGCGGTTTTGGCATCGTCGATGAGCCACATGCCATAGAGGTCTTGGCCGAGATCGGCGTGGTGTTGCTGCTGTTCACCATCGGTCTGGAATTCTCCTTGGACCACCTGCGCCACATCTTCCGGCGCGTGGCTCTCGGCGGGCTGGTGCAGGTCCTCGGCACCACGGCGGCGACCGTGGCCGTCGCGACCTTTCTCGGCGTAGACCATGGAAAGGCCGTGTTCTTCGGGTTTGTGATGGCCCTGTCGAGCACGGCCATCGTGCTGCGGGCCCTGTCCGGTCGGGGCGAGCTGGACGCGCCCCATGGCAAGTTCATCGTGGGAACGCTCATTTTTCAAGACCTTTGCGTGGTGCCCATGGTGTTGCTCGTGCCAGTGCTCGGCAGCGATCAACCGCCCCTCCTCGTGGCGCGCGATATTGGACTGGCGCTGGGCAAAGCCGCTCTCGTAGTCGTCGGCGCGTTGCTCGTCTCTCGCGCGGTGGTGCCGCGGCTTTTGCGTATCGTGGACGCGAGCCGCTCCAGAGAGGTGTTCCTCTTGACCGTGCTGTCCTTGTGCATCGGCACTGCCTGGCTCACCTCTCTGACGGGCTTGTCGCTCGCCCTGGGCGCGTTTATCGGCGGCATGGTCGTAGCCGGCACCGAGTTTCGACATCGGGCCATGGGCGACATCATCCCCTTGCGGGACGTTTTCGTGAGTGTGTTCTTCATCTCGCTGGGCATGTTGTTCGATGTGCGGCTGCTCCTGTCTCACCCCATACTCATCGCCCTGCTCGTGCTCGCGTTCACTGTGGGCAAGGCCATCATTGCCATCATCGCCGCTTTGGTCATGCGATTTCCGGTTCGCGCTGCCTGGCTCGCGGGCCTCGCCCTCGGCCAGTTCGGCGAGTTCGGCTTCGTGCTCGTGAGCCTGGGCACGGCCAAGGGTCTGGTGACGAGCGATGAGGCAGGCCCCCTGCTCTCGGCCGGCATCTTGAGCATGTTCCTCGCGCCATTGCTCATCAATGCCGCGCCTGCCCTGTTCGCTGGCGAGCGGCTTCTAGCGCCTTTGAGCCGTCTGCTGCGCGTGCGGGGAATCGAGGAGGTGAGTGGAACGCAGCTCAAAGACCATGTGGTTGTCGTGGGCTACGGCGTGGCTGGTCAGCAGGTCGCCCGTTCGCTCACTCACAGCGGCCTGTCCCATGTGGTGCTCGAGCTCAATGCCGAAACCGTTCGCCGAGCGCGCAAAGCGGGCGATCCCGTGTTCTATGCCGACGCCACGAGCCTCGAGTCCTTGGCCCACGCCCGGGTGCAAGAGGCCCGCGCCGTGGCCGTGCTCATCAACGATCCGGACGCGGCCGCGAGGGTCGTCGACGCCGTACGACGCTGCGCTCCGCGGGTGCCTGTGCTCATCCGGGCGCGCTTTCACGCTGAGCGAGACAAGCTCGTGGAGCTAGGGGCTACTGATGTCATCGCCGATGAGGTGGAGGCGTGCGTGGAGATGATCACGCGGTTGCTCCGGCGTCTCGAGGTGCCGCGCAACGTCATTCACGATCGGCTGCGGGAGGTGCGCGCCGCCATGCAGACCTCGGAGCGCAAGATCACCATCCCTCGCGCCTCCTTGCCCGAGCACGAGGCCCTTGCCGATTTGAAGATCGATAGTGTAGTCGTTCCGAAACACGGTCGTTCCATAGGCCTTTCCCTGCGGGATCTCAATCTGCGCCAGCGAACCGGCGCGACGATTATTGCGATTCGGCGCAGCAGGTCGCTGCTCGAAAAAATCGATCCCGACGAACCGCTCCATGGAGGCGACGTGGTCTACATCGTCGGGTCTGGAGAGACCCTCTCGGCCGCCGTGGAGCTGCTCACGGCGCTCCATATCGAGACCCCCCCTCCGCCGTCGTGACGATGATGCGGTTGGCGAGCAGGGCGTAGAGGGTGGGCAGCACGATGAGGGTCAGCAGCGTGGACGTGATGAGACCTCCCATCACGACGACGGCCAGCGGCTTTTGGATATCGGCGCCCGAGCCTGTGGCATAGAGCATGGGCAGGTGGCCGATGAAGCTCGTGAGCGCGGTCATGAGCAAGGGTCTAAAGCGCAGCTCGCAGCCCTTTCTCACGGTGCTGGCGACCGGCTCTCCCGCGCGCTCCAACTGGCGGAAGAAGGCGACGAGCACGACGCCGTTCTGCACGGCGATTCCGAGGAGCACAATGAAGGCAATGGCGGCCGAGACCGAGATCGGCATGCCGAAGGCCACGATGGCGACTACCCCTCCAACCAAGGCGAACGGAAGGTTGAGCAGCACGAGCATCGAGTGCCAGAAGGAGCCGAGCGCCAGGTACAGCAAGATCATGACGATCATGAGGGCCATGGGCACGACGATAGCGAGTTGGCGCATGGCGCGCTGTTGGTTTTCGAACTGACCGCCGTACTCCACGAAATAGCCGCTCGGCAGGTTGGAGATGAGAGGACCGAGACGCCGCTGCACGTCTTCTGCAAAGCCGCCCAGATCCCGGCCGCGAACGTTGACCTCGGCCACCACGCGCCGCATCCCGTTCTCCCTGCTCACCTGGGCCGGAGCTTCGACCTTTTCGAAGCGTGCGAGCTGTGACAGCGGTACTTTCTCGCCTTGAGGCGCGGTGACGAGAAGCCGCTCGATTGCCGGAATATCGCTTCGCGCCGCCCCGGGAAAGCGCACCACCACGGCGATCCGTTGTTGGCCCTCGATGAGCGTGGTCGCCCGTCTGCCGGCCACCGAGGTTTCGATCACGGCATTGATGTCCGCGACGTCGAGGCTATGGCGCGCGGCGGCCTCGCGGTCGATGACCACATCGAGCTGAGTCAAGCCCGCGACCTGTTCGACCTTCACGTCCTGCGCGCCTTCGACTTGCTGCATCACCGCGGCCACGCGGTTGGCAAAGGAGCGCAGCACCTCGAGGTCAGGGCCGAAGACCTTGACGGCCAGATCGCTCTTCACCCCTGAGATGAGCTCGTTGACCCGCAGGGCAATGGGCTGTGAAAACGACAGCCGAAGGCCTGGGATCTGCAACAGATCCTTTCGAATGGCCTCCACGAGTTGCGCTTTGGACCTGCCGCTCTTCCACTGCAGAGGAGGTCGGAGCATGATGAATAGGTCCGTCTGCTCGGGCCCCATGGGGTCTTCCGATATCTCGGCGCGGCCGGTTTTGCTGACCACGGTCTCCACTTCTTCGAACTTGCGCAGCCGCTGCTCCATGAACGTCGACACCTCCACGGATCCCTCGAGAGAGGCGCTGGGCAGGCGAACCGCGTTGATGGCAATGGCCCCTTCGTCGAGAGGCGGCATGAATTCGCTGCCGACCAGCGGAAGCGTAAGCAGGCTCGCCAGCAGCACCGCGGCGCTGATGCCGAGAGTCCAGGCCGGCCGTCGCACGACGCGCTCGATGAGGCGCACGTAACCCTCGCGAAGGCGTCTCACGGCGCCGAGCTCTTTTTCCGGCGCCTGCGTGAGAAGCAAATCCGCGAGAACAGGGACCACGGTGAGAGCCACCACGAGCGAGACGAGCAGGGCGATGAGCATGGTCGCGGCAAGCGGTGCGAACATCTTGCCCTCGATGCCCTGGAGCGTGAACAGGGGCAAAAGGATGATGGCGATGATGAGGATCGAAAAGGTCACTGGCCGAGCGACATCGACGAGGGCACGAGCCACGGAGATTGACTTGGGCTCATCGGGATCGCTGCAGGCCAGATGACGTCGAACGTTTTCGACCACGACGATGGATGCGTCGACCACCATGCCCACTGAAAACGCCAGGCCTCCGAGACTCATGAGGTTGGAGGTGAGCCCCAAAGGTCCCATGAGGAGGAACGTCACGAGAAACGTGAGCGGTAGAGAGAACACCACGATGAGCGCGGTGCGCAGCTCCGCCACAAAAAAGAACAGCACGAGAATGACAAATAGACCGCCCTCGAGAAGCGCATCCAGCACGGTATCGATACACGCCTCGATGAGCGATGCGCGATCGTAGAAAACGCTCAGGCGCACGCCTTGGGGAAGCGTGCCTTCGATTTTGGCGATCTGCTGTTTGACGCGGGTCACGACCTCCGCGGAGCTGCTCCCCTTGAGCATGATGATCATTCCGGCTACGACTTCGCCCTTGCCATCGCGGGTCACAGCTCCCTGGCGGGGCTCTGAGCCGACCACCACCTCGGCGAGGTCGCGCACGTAGATCGGAGTTCCATCTTTGGCCTTGAGCACGATGTGCTCGATGTCCGGAATGTCACGCAGGAGCCCCACGCCTCTCAGGTAGACTTGCTCCCAACCCCGGACCACGACTCCACCACCGGCGTTGGCATTGCCTCGCTCCACGGCCTCAACCACGTCGTTGACGGTAAGCCCGTGCTCGAGCAGCTTTTCGGGCGAGACGAGAACTTGGTACTGCTTGACCTGCCCGCCGAAGCTGTTGACCTCGTTGACGCCAGGGATGGGGGCCAGAAGCGGCGCGACGATCCAGTCTTGCACAGTGCGCAGCTCCATGGCGGTTTGGCTCTCGCCCTGCAGCGTGTATTGGAGCACCTCGCCCAGACCGGTGGAAATGGGCCCGAGCTCGGGTTCGACCTTCTCCGGTAGATCGGCGCGAGCCATGGCCAGCCGCTCGAACACGAGCTGGCGCGTCCAGTAGGTGTCGACGCCGTCCTCGAACGAGATGACGACTTGCGACAGACCGGCCTTGGACAGGGAGCGCACCTGCCACACCTTGGGCAAACCCCGCATGACCTGCTCCAGGGGAAAGCTCACCTGCTGCTCGACGTCGACGGCCGCGAGCCCAGGCGCCTTGCACAGCACCATGACTTGTGTGCCGGTCACGTCCGGGAACGCGTCGATGGGCAGGCGGAGCCAGGCAAAGGTCCCTGCGACGATCAGCATCGCGGTGCAGACCAGCACGGGAAAGCGAGAGCGCAGCAGCAATGAGGCAAGCGTCATGGCAGCGTCCTTTCGCATCAGTCGGCGCAGCCAGCGCCCATCTTGGAGCGCAGCACGTCGGATTTGAGAAGAAAGGCGCCTCTGCTCACCACGGTCACGCCGGGCTCGAGCCCTTGAGCGATTTCCACGAGACCGGCCCAGGCTCGGCCGACTTTGACCGGTCGGCGGAGGTAGAAATCGTCGTGGTGATGAATGAACACGAAAGAGCGACCCTCGTCCTCGAGAACGGCTTCGCTGGGCACGGCGAGCACCTCGTGCTTGCTCGGCAGAAAGACCCGAACCGAGGCGAACATCCCCGCGAGCAGTCTTCCCTCCGAGTTGGGCACGGCAATGCGGAGCTTGACCGTGCGGGATGATTCGTCCATGGCCGGGCTGACAAGGTCCACGACCCCGGGAAATTCCTCGCCCGGGTAGGCTTTGACGGAAATGGAGGCAGGCAGCGGCGCTTGTGCTTGTCCCAGCTTAACCGGCGCGATATCGCGCTCGTAGAGATCGGCCCATACCCACACGGACGTGTTGTCGCCGATGGTCAACAGAGGCTCGTCGGACTGTGCGACTTCGCCCGGTACGGCGTGCATGACGAGCACCGTTCCATCGATGGGTGCGCGAATCGCCAGCCGTCCTCGGGTGTCGCCGCCCGTGCCCAGGCGCTGCAACCGGCCCATCGCGCCGCTAGCCTTGATCTGTGCGGTTGTGAGCTGCTGCTGCGATGCGAGGTACTCCTTTTCCGAGGAGATGTTCTCCTTGCGCAGGGCCGAGGCGCGTTCGAAATTCCGCTTTTCCAGTTCCAGCATGGCCTGGGCTTCGAGGTGGGTGACCTGGGCCTCGCCTACGGTGACGCTTTCGATCTCCACGAGCGGTTGGCCGGCCGCGACCTTGTCGCCGAGAACCACATGGACCCGCTTGATGATGCCCTCGACCTGGGAGCTCAGGTGCCCCACTCGTCGGTCGTCGAAGCGCACTTCGCCGGTCAGCTCGACGGGCACTGCCGCCTTTTCCATTTGTGCCGTGGCCGTTTTCACGAGACCGCCCTCGAGCAGAGTCCCTTGGACGCGGACGACCCCCACCTCGTATCGGCATTCTTCGCACTCGAACGCCTTGATGCCGTGCTCGCAGGGTGCGTCCAGGAGCTCCTTCACTGGCCTGTCGAGATCGGATCTCTCGGGGCTTTCCTCGGCGTGCCCGTGTTCATGCCCGTGTTCGGCGTGTGCCTCTGCCTTCGGAGGGTCGCTGTTCTTCGCGCTAGAGCAAGCGCAGAGGAACAGCCCGGCACCCATGAGAATCCATTGCCGCGTCTTCATGGCATCTCCTCCCCGGCAAGCCCTGCGAGTCGGCTGCATTCGATGTGCGCGTTGGACAGTGAGTCGAGATAGAGCCCTTGCGCTTCGAGCAAGGTACGACGCGCATCGATGAGCTCGAGAAGGTTCGCCTCTCCGAGCTCGTAGGAGCGCTGCGCTGTGGCTGCCACGTCCCTGGCCCGTGGAACCATCGCGTGGCCCAGACGCTCCGAGGTTTTTTGGGCGCTGCGGCAAGCGGCTTGAGCTGCGACCACTCTATTCTCGAGCTCCAGAAGGTCGGCTTGGGATTGGGACTGCTGCGCCGCGAGCATCGCTTGGGCCTGGGCGATTCGCCCCTGGTTCCAGCTCCATAGAGGGAGGTCGAGGCTCAGTCCGCCGCCGTACGCATTGCGATCGAGCTCGCTACTGGCGTATCCGACGACCGCAAGGGCCGGCATCCGCCCGCGCCTCTCCACGGTCACCTCGGCATCGAGGGCGCGAACCCGCGCTGCCATGACCGCGGTCATGGGGTGGAGCTCGCGCAGCGTCGAGGCTGGCCTATCGAGGCTCGTCGGAGTGGGGAGAGACCGCAGATCAGCTCTGACCTCCACGACCGCGTCGGCAGGTGCGCCGAGCCAGAGGCGAAGCTCGGATCGGAGTGCGGATAGTGAGATGCGCTCTGCATCGAGCTCGCTCGAGACCTTGTCGAGCTCGATGGCGATCCGCGTCGCTTCGCCGGGCCGCGCCTCTCCTTTTTCGACCCGCTTCTCCACGCTCGCCACCAGTTGCGCTGTCTGTGCCTCCATCTCTTCGAGATGAGCGACCTTGGCCTGCAGCGCGGCTATTGTCCAAAACAAGGCGCCCAGGTGCTGCAGCACCTCCCGCCGCAGCGACTGCGTGAGCGCGCGAGCCGAATCCACCTCGGCCTCTGCTGACTGTCGCTTTGCCTTTCGCTGCGCAGCCCAATCGAGGGGCAGGCTCAGCTCGAGCTCCCACTCGAGGCGCGAGTCTTGTCGGTCTCTGCCAAACCCCTGTCCCAAGGTCGCGCTGAGGGTCGGGTTGGGCACAGCGCCAGCTTTCACTTGGGCGCCTTTCGCCGCTTCGGTGCGCAGTTGACTTGCCACAAGGGTCGGGTGGCGATCGAGCAAGCCGACGACGTCGGACCAGCTCACCTCTCGAACCGCGGGGTCTGCCTCGACACGAGCAGGCATTGCGCCGAAAAGGGAAACGACACACAAAAAGCCCCACACCCCAATCAAGGGGAGAGGATACGGGAAACCGCCCATTTTCGAACCATCCTCTCATTCATAGAGACGCCTCGCTCGAGGCGCGATTGCCACACATCCTCAGCGCCCGCCACGGCTGGCAGCGCCGAAAACCATGCAATGAGGCAAAGGTGCTCTAGGCGCGCGGCGGATGGAAAATGCGGCGGACGATGTCCTTGGGCAAAAGGTTCGCAGGAGGCGGAAGATCGATCTCGATGGGCTGGGGCGCCCAAAGCGCGAATCGCACTGTGGCCGAGGCCAGAGTGGGCGCATGTCCAGGCGAGCAGGAACAGGCACACGATGGACCGCATGGGTGATCCTCGTGTCCTTCGCCAGGACACGGAGATCCCTCAGGACACGAAGCTCCCTCGAAATGCGTGGCTCCCACCGCGTGCGCTGAGGCATGCGCCTTGTCTCCCAGGGAGACGAGCGCCAGCCCAGCGATGTAGGCGACGAGAATGACAGGCGCTAGGAAACGAGTTTTGCTCACGAGGAGAAAGTTAAGAGCCAACTGGCGGGTGGGTCAAGGCCGAGGGGCGTGAATTGTGGGTCGCTTATGGTCGAACCTCGCCGAGGAGCGTGTCGTCGCT
>JALOQD010000385.1 GCA_025453525.1 Myxococcota bacterium | reverse complement strand
TTTAAGATGTTTAGTACTCGTGTTCGTTGTCTCTTCAGATTTGAGGTTGCAAGATGCCCAAAATCGCTGCCAGTCTGGTCTTGGTTTCGATGGCGTTCATCGGAGGGAAATCCAGGGCCGCTGGGTTCGAGTTTGGCGAGATCGGTCAGATTGCCCTCGGCCGCGGGTTTGCGTATGTGGCCAAGGCCGACGGTGGAGAGGCTTTTCACTACAACCCGGCTGGACTGTCCAAGCTTCGCGGACTTCACCTCGTGCTCGGAGGCACCTTCGTACGGGCCACTGAGTCGTTTCATAGAATTGGTTCCGGTTATGTGTGTCGAGTCGATACCTACGATTGCTTGCTAGAGCGCGGTGACCCAGGGCCTGGCGTCTATGATCCAGCCAGAGACCAGGGACCCTACGCTCTGGATCCTTTGTTGGACGTGAACACAGGCGCGCCCTATGCCTCGCAGGACACGAGGAGCTTCGGACCCCTTCCGCTGCCCCTCCTCGTCGTGAGTTACGGTGATTTGGGAGGGGTGAAGAACCTCAACTTGAGCCTGGGTGTCACCTCGCCGTCGAGCGTGGGAAGCTCCCGCTTTTCCTCGAGCGGTGGGCAGCGATACTCCCTCATCGAAACGAGCATTGTGGCGGCTTTTGTAGGGCTGGGACTCGCGTGGTCTCCTAGTCGGCTGCTGCGGCTCGGCGGGGTCTTCAACGCGGCCTTTTTGCGCTCGCGTATCGCGCAGGCCACTCAGACCATGGCCAGTCCCCGTCAGGCCGGAGACAACGAGCTTCTCGCGGACGATGTGGCAGTGGCCATCGAGGTCGCAGACCCCTTTACACCCACCGCGACCTTTGGGCTCATGTCCCAGCCGCTGGATTTTCTCGAGCTCGGAGCGAGCGTCCGGTTGCCTGTGGGCTTTTCGGCGAAGGGCAAGGTTTCGGTCTCGCCGCCGAGCAATGCTCCGGATCTTCGTCTGGTGGGCAAAGGCGACGTGACAGTGGAGCAAACCCTTCCCTTGGTGGTTCGCCTCGGCGCGCGCTTCTTCCTGCCGCGGTTCGACGTGGAGCTCGACTATATCTACGAGCACACGGGCGCCATCGAGAAAGTGTCGCTGCAGATGGATGACGTTGTCGTGGACAACGGCCAGGGCGATCTGGTGACCTTTCAAGATACGGCTATTCCCATGCGCTTGCGCGATGCGCATGCTCTGCGGCTGGGAGGCGACGTATCGGTGGTTGGAGGGGTGTTGGAGCTGCGAGCTGGAGCCTTTGCGGCGGGGTCTGCCTACAAAGACAACCACGAAACCTTCAGCGTGCTGTTTCCCTACGGCAGGCAGCTCGGCCTGAGCGCTGGACTGTCCGTCGCGGTGTGGCGCAGCGAGGACGAAGCGGATCGAGCCGTGCTCGTGCACGCCGGATATTCCCATGTGTTCCAGCAGGGCGTGACCGTGACCCATGGTGTCTCTCAACAGAACGTGGTGCGCAACGCGGCCGACGATCCGAGCACCGGCAACATCGTGAACAACGGACGCTACCGGGCGAGCTTCGACTTTTTCGGGCTGTCGGTGAGCGCGAGGCTTTAAAGGGCTGTCGCCAGAGGCGACTCAAGCTGACAGGAGGAGCAATGCAAAGGCATGATTGGCTTTGGGCGTTTGGTCTCCTGGGGGTCGCTGCGATGGGTGGCCTGCGGTGCGACGCAACGGGCGATGCGGTCCTCGGCCCCGATCTCGCGACCTCGAGCGCAGATCAAGCAGTCGAAACCGACGATTCCAGTGGCTCGGAAGATTCGGCGGAGCCCCTGCTCCTAGCCTGGGACGAGGGCTGCGAAGGCAAGAACGGTCCGAAGTTGCAACAAGCGGGTGAGAAGGGAAAGGGTTGCTGCTATATGCCGCCCACGCCGCCTAGCGGAAGCTTGGCCTCGCAAATGGGCTGCGAGGACGGCATGTACTGCCGCTCGTTTCGCGACGGCCCCGCAGATCCCGAGGCCACCTGCGAGCCATTGCCGCCGCTTTCCGCTGGCCAGGTGCTCAGCAGCGGTACGGTGTTCGACGTCGCCTCGGTGCTCGAGCCTCCTTATTTGCCGGCGCCAGTCGCGGATGCCAAGGTGAGCATGCTCGGTGCGGTGGCCGCGGCGCTCAATCCATTTCAGAAGGGTTTGGTCACAAAGACCACCGATGAGCGCGGTCGCTTCTCGTGCACGATCCCCGCCAGTGGCCAATCCGTGGCTGTCGTGGCTGTGCAGACGAAAGAAGGCTACTTCCCGAGCATCACAGGAGTCATCTCCCACCAGGGAGGTTATGAGAAAACCGCTGCCAACCACGACTTCTTCATCGTATCCGGTGAAGTCGTCGCCCTGTTCAATACGGCGCTGGGCCAGGTTCGTGGCATGGGCAAGATCGGCACTGGCGGTGGTGTGATCGCCTTGGTTCGAGATCCGAGGCGTGGGCCCATTGCCGGGGTGCGTCTGCGATCGCGGAGTGCCGCGTCCAAGGCCAAGGTCGCTTACCTCATGGATGACGGTGGGTTTGTGCTCGACGCTGTGGGCGGGGTTACGGGAAGAACGGGCGTGGCCGTGATCACCGGTGTGCCGGTGACCGGAGAGAAGTTCTACGTGGAGGCAGAGGATGGCACCGATTTGTATCCCTGGAACAATAGCGCCGGCGCTACCCCAGATGTGATTTTCACGATGATCATGAACATCACCTGCGCAGGACATTGTTAGTGTTTTGAGCCCGATTGTGTCGAGCAAGGAGTGAGACCCCGTGAGACGCCTTTCCATTGTGTTTACCACGAGCGCTCTTGTGATGACGACCGCTTGCTTTAATGAGGAGCCGCCCGAACCAGCCCATCCCGTGCAGGTCATGGAGATCGCGCCGCAGGACCGCGAGGTGAGGCTTCCGTACATCGGCACCACAGGCTCCGAGGCGATCAAGAAGTACGCGTTCAAGATGCCCGGCAAGGTGGAGAAGATCTTCATCCAGAAAGGCGATCGCATCGCCCAGGGGCAGGCCCTGGCCAAGCTCGACGAGCGAGACATCAATCTCGCGGTCGAGGCTTCGGAGATTGGGGCAAAGCAAGCGCGCTCGGCTCTCAACGAGGCAGCGGCGTTGCTCCAGAAAATGCGAGCCTTGCGCAAGGCTGGGGCCATCTCGCAAGTCGACTTCGACAAGGTCAAGCTCCAGTTCGAGACCGCCAAGGCCATGAACGCCCAGGCCGCGCTCGGCGCCAAGTCGCAGTCGAATAACCGCGAAGGCGCGACCATGACCTCCGAGGTCAATGGGTATGTGGTGGATGTTCTGGTCAAGGAGGGAGAGGTGGTGGCGGCTGGCTACCCGGTGATTGTGGTTCGCAACGAGGTCCAGGTGGTCAACGCCGGCGTGTCCCAGCGCGACATCAAACGACTCATGATTGGAACCAAGGCCAAGGTGCGCGTCGACGAAGCGCAGGGCGAGGGCACGGTGACCAATATCTCCCAAGTGCCAGACAAGCTCAGCCGCACGTACAACGTAGAGGTTAGCCTCACGGGCCCGTTGTCAGAGAAGGAGTTCTATATCGGCTCCATCGCCAAAGTGGAGTTCGACGTTGGCCTGGCAGAGGCGATTTGGGTCCCCATCCGCGCCCTGCTCACCGATGGCATGGATTACGTTTTTGTTGCGGACGGCGACCGGGCAGTGCGCAAGAACGTGCTGCTGGGCTCCGTGGATGGCGATCATGTGCAGGTCGATGGGCTGAAGAACGGCGATCGGTTGGTGACTGCGGGCATGAAGAACCTCAAGGAAGGCTACAAGGTCGCGCCACGAGCCGTCCTGCTTGGAGAGGGCTCGTGATGCGGGCTCTCATCGCCAAGGCCATCGAACAGCGGCGGATTACCTTGGTGCTCACCGCGGCACTCTCGCTCTATGGCCTCACCTCATATTTTACGTTGCCCAAGCAAGAGAGTCCGGACGTCACAGTGCCTGTGGCGATGATCACTACGATCTACCCAGGCGCTTCGGCAGAAACGGTGGAGAAGCTCGTCACTCGGCGCATCGAGGACGCGGCGAGTGAGGTTCGAGGCTTCGAAAGCGTGCGATCCTACTCCCGCAGCAGCGTTTCGATTGTCGGCGTGAACTTGCGGCAAGGCACGGACTACGAGCTCGCATGGCAGGAGCTCAAGGATCGCTTGAACGACGTGGAAGCGCTTTTGCCGCGGGGCGCTCGCAAACCCGCCATTCGCACAAACCTTGCCGAGACCGCGGGGATGATCATCGCTCTGTCGAGCCAGAGCTACAGCTACGATCAGCTCGCCGGATTCGCCGAGTCGTTTAAGCGTGGCCTTTCCAGCGTAGAGGGCATTACCCGCTTCGAAGTGGTGGGCGAAATCGACAAAAGGGTCGAGGTGATTTTCGAGGTCGACAAGCTCAATCAGTACGGATTCTCCCTCGAGGACGTGACTCGTATCCTCCAAGCCCAGAACATAGAGATCCCATCGGGCCGCATCGAAAGCGGCCGATTCAAGATCGACGTGAGCGCACCGGGGATCTTTGAATCGCTCAAAGACATCGAGAACGTCATCATCGACGTTTCTCGCGACAGCGGCGCTCCAGTCCGGCTGCGGGATGTGGCCAAGGTGGAGATGGCCCTCGAACCGGGCTCCTACCGGGTGCGTCAGGATGGGCAACGGGCTGTGCTTCTCTGCGGGTTCTTCCAACCCAGCAAGAACGTCGTCGACGTGGGCGTGTACACTCGCCAGGTCATCGACAGGGTCAAACGCAGCTTTCCG
>JALOQD010000384.1 GCA_025453525.1 Myxococcota bacterium | reverse complement strand
CGCATGATTGTGTCTAGTTCGGGTGACACTTCCACGAGCACATCGAGGTGTTCTACGACGGCAGGCGAAAGCACTCGAGCAATGGCAACCCCAGCCCGGTGGCATACGAAAGGCGTTTCATGAGTCAAGAAGGTGGGGCAGCGTAAGACAACTGTCCACTTTACCGGGCAAGGTCACGGGTGAGCTTGCCACGCAAGATGGAATGACCATTTTCGAGTTCTGCCTGAGCAAACGTTCATGGCCGCTGTCGCGACCACCAATGAACATGAAAATGACTTCAGCGCGCAGCGGGAATGCCTTGCCCCCCCCCAAACGCCTAAAAAAATTTCAAAAAAATGAGGGTCTGTGCAGTCGGGAGCGTTTCGGTTGGGCGGGGACCGTGCTCATAGAGGAAAAAGCAGTAGCCGTTTTTCAAAAATCAATTGAAGGGACTCGTACAATCGTCTTTCGTGCACATCTGATAGTACCAGGTGATTTTCTTGTCTTTGCTTCCGTAGAATTGAATTGACCTGAGATCCTTCAGCATTGGATGGAAACCGCCAAGGTTCTTGTATTCGACACAATTGAGATTCCTTGTTTCAACTTTGGCGTTGATAAAGCTCTGGTTGAAGTAGTTGACGTTTTTATCTATTGCAGTTCGATAAATTTGGCTGTTAGCCATGACGAACTCCGAGGCCAATCGCTCGTTTTGGGTCACGGGTTCGCATGCGGAGAGCTTTATATATGATTCGTTAAAGGCAAAGTTAAACGTATCGTGATCGGCAAAGAGCGTGTCTGTATAGTAGTGCGGATAGGCGGGCTTGCCTGTTTGAGAGTCGAGCGCAAAGAAATCAAACATTTCTTTAAATAGGTTAAATAACTCCTCATTGCTTGTGATAGCGTCAGGCATGGACATGAAGCTGGAAACGAAATTGAGCGCCAGTTCGTCGCTTTCGTTTGCTGCATAGGTAAACAAATCAATTCTCGTAAAAGAAAAGGGGGATTCATTGGAATCCAGAACGGCCATGTACATTGATAAGTAATACAAGGGCTCAGGGTCGGAGGCGAGGATTTTCATTTTGACCGGGGTCAAATTCTCCGGCAATAAGGAGCGCGCCTGATCTTGGGTTATCTCAAAGTTGAGGTTGTAGCCTTCGTGATAGCTGGTGGTAAAGACGTCGGCTTCTTGAACGAGGATACCGCTGGCGAGCAGGGCCTGGTAGGCAGCCTCGGAAAGAGGACCCGAATGAACATCGGAATCTGTCGAATTGTCGACAGTGTCGTCGACTTGAGTCGATGTAGGCGGATTGGTTTCCTCTGTATTGTCGATGCATAACCCAGTGTCGACGCCGATGTTTTCGGTTGATTGCTCCTTGTCGTTCTTGCTTTGACCGTTACAGGCGCAGAGTAGGAGCAGGGGCAGGACAAAAAGTCTGAACATGGCAATAAACTCCTTTGGCCGTGGTGAGAAACCTCGCTTCGGAATTATCCAAAAAGAACTTATACAGAAGAGCACGATAATATACATGAAGTCAACCGATTTGTTTGGTCTGGTCGGGTTGGGTCAGGGGAAACTTTCGAGAAAAGGGAGCGTGGAGCCGATGGTCCAGTCGAGAGACACCAGGGTTTGCTGTGCTAGCCTTCCTTTGTTGGGCAGAAATGAGCACGCGAAACCCAAAATCCCCGGGCCTTGTAAGTCGGATCTTGCTGGCGCAACTCGTGATTGCGTCCGGCGGTGTGGAGAGCCGCGCGAGCGAGACGAACTACCAGCCCTATGTCATCGGAGAACGCGCGCTCGCCATGGGTGGCGCCTACACTGCGGCGGTGAACGACGCCATGGCAGGCTTCTACAATCCTGGCGGCTTGGCTTTTGCCGATACATCGATGGTGTCAGCGAGTCAGCGCCTTTATGGTCGATATCGTTTGAAGATCAAGGACGCATTCTACCCACAGTCTCCACAAGCCATGGGGGAGGGCGCGCAGGACGCCGCGAACCTGGGCAGCACCTATTCTTTTGTGCTTCCCTCTACCTTGGCCCTGATGATGCAGTTCGGAAAGCGCCTTTCTCGTCGCGGTCCTAGAAGACACGCCCTCGGGTTCTCGATCCTCGTGCCTACGCAGACCAGCTTCACGGTGCGAGCCAAATGGAAGGGAATGCTGGATCCCCCAGACGAGGAGACCTACTCGCTCAAGGTGGAAGATCGCAGCATTTGGTCTGGATTTACTTACGCCCTGCGGGCGAACAAGGAATTCAGCATCGGCGTGAGCGGCTTTCTCACGCAGACCTCTAGCTCCAGGCGCCTCGACCGGAGTTGGATCATCCATCCAGAGAACCCGGAGACGTGCGCCATTGTGTCGTGCGGCACCTTGAGCTTCAGCGAATCTCTGCTCCGGACGGATGTCGTGTCTCTCCTGTTTCGACTCGGGACCTTGTGGGCGCCCTACAAGGAGCTTCGTCTGGGGCTCATGCTCAGCCTGCCCAGCATCATCATTCCAGACTTGTGGCTCGTCTCCACCGAGGGCAGTCTCGATCAAACCTATGGAGCGAGCAGCGCCAACGGGGTACCCACGGATCGCACGGTTTTTTACACCGATGATTACAAGCTGGACGTCGCGCACTACGACCCTCTGTCGTTCCGCTTGGGACTAGCCTATCTGCGAAACGAGGATTTGACTCTGGCCATAGACGGCTCCTTGCATTTTCCGATTTCCTACGCCTTTATTCGCGGAAATCCCGTGGCCGATCGGGCACAGGCCGATGACTCGGCGAGCCCGAGTTGGTTCGACGCCTCTATCGTGAGGAGAACCGAGCGCAGATGGACCTTTAACGGAAATACAGGAGCCGAGTGGGATCTGTCGCGACACTTCAGCTTGCGCGGCGGCATTTACTCGGATTTTTCCAGCACGCCGAAGGTCGTCGCGAGCACGCGTCCCTCTCTGCCGCACATCAACCGCGTCGGAGGTGTGGCGTCCGTGGGATTTCGCCAGGACGGCTACAATATCACCATTGGGGTGGTGGGTGTGCTCGGCGCCGGACAAGTGAGCGTCTATCGGCCGCTCGAAGCTCAGTCCTCTGGAGGCTTGGCCTGGGGCCCTGCGGACTACAGAGAGCGAGGGATCTACTTGTTCATCGCCGGCATCCAGAGAGCGGCGGCTCGCAAAGCCAAAGAGCTGCTCGAGGATATCGAGGAGCTGCAGTTGCAGAAGGAACAAGAAGAAAAGGAAGAGACCCAAAAAGCGCAAAGAGCTGCAGCGAAAGAGGCTCGCCGTCGTCGCGGCGAAGTGAAACCAAAGGACACTGGCGGATGATTTGGCAGCGGATGCTCATCGTGCTCGCCCTCGCGGTCGCCGTGGTTCTCACCGCGCTTGTGGCTGGGATCCGCCGTCGCGATTCGGTCAATCGAGCCTTCATGCTTACCACGAGCGTCGTTTCCATTTCGCTGGCGCTCCAAACGCTTCTGATGATTCCGTGTTACCTGGGGCTGGAGGAACCGTTCTTGCGCGTCCAGGCCGGCCTGTTTTCCCTGTGCTCGCTGTGTTTTCTCTTGCTGAGCCTCGCTGTTGCCAGGTGTCCATTCGATGGGGTTTCAAGGCTTCTCTCATGGTCGACCGCGGTCGTCGCGTTGCTCCAGGTCTTTGCGGATCTCGCCTATGTCGGGTTCGAAGGGCAGGGCGCCGATGCAGTGCCCTTGATCGAAACCAAACTGTCCCTCGTGATGATGCTCGTCACAGCGGCCAATCTCGCTTACGGCGTGTGGCTCATGGAAGGGCGGCGTCGTCGCGTGCCAAATGCCGCTGACAAGTCGATTCTCATCATCGTCGAGGCAGGCTTCGTCGTCGCGCTGGTCATGCTCGTGGCGCTGATGATCGTCTTTCACTGGCTGCGTCCTGGCGTGTTTCCAGTGGCGCTCGAGGGGCCCGCATTCTGCCTGGCTTTGATCGTGGTCTATCAGGGCGTTTGGCGTCACAGCATGTTGGACCTCACGGTTCGTAGCGCCGCCGGCTCCCTTTTCGAATGCGCTACCGATGGCATCGTGCTTTTGGATACCGAGGAGAGAGTGAGTCGCATCAATCCGGCGGGCCTGCGGCTTTTCTGGATGGACGAAGGTGTTCCGAACGACGGCGCGCTCGACGAGGCGCTGCGTCGACTGTTGCCTGAGCCAGAGGCTCACGAGCGGCTCGTGACCTTTGCCTCCTCGGGCCAAGTGAGACACATGCTGGCGTCGAAGACGCGGTATGTGGAGCAAGGCATGTCGCTGGGGTTCGTCTTAGTGCTCTCCGATGCGACCGCCATCGTCGAAGCGCAGACGAGGCTACGTTCTTTCCACGATGGGCTCGCCAGAGAAGTCGAGCGTCGGGCCGAGCAACTCGCCGAGGCGCAGCGGCTCGCCGCGGTTGGGGGACTGGCTAGGAACGTGGCTCATGTGCTGAACAACCAGCTCGCCGTGGTCATCGGCATGACCGAGTCGGCGCTAGATCGATGCGAGCCAGATACCTCGCTTCATTCGGACCTCTGTGACGTTCTCGATGCTGCCGTCAACGCACGGGATGTCATCGCTCAAATCGGTCCAGATGGGCACGGGAATGGGGATTTGGCGTCGGCGACGAGTCTTCGTCGCGTACTCAAGGAGGTGCACAAGACGCTCAGTGCCGGCCTGCCCAGGAACATCAAGGTACGGTTTGCATACGACGAGGACCATCATGTGTTGGGCAACGCGACTCAGCTCCTGCAAGTGTTCGTCAATCTGGGAAAAAACGCTCGTGACGCCAT
>JALOQD010000383.1 GCA_025453525.1 Myxococcota bacterium | reverse complement strand
GTCCATGGTCAGTCCCCGTCTCCCTTTTTTTTGCGTTGGTGGCAATCTCCGCTCGACCGCACGAGCTCAGAGGCCCGCTCGAGGATCGCCTCGGCATCGTCGCGCAGATGGGTCAAAAAAGGTGTCAGCCGTTCGTCGGCGCTGTGTTCGAGCAGGCGTGAGAGGTACGCGTCGTAGCCCGGCAGCGCAGAGGCCGCACCGTAGAGCGCGACGGCCGCGAGCCGCAGGCGCTCGTTGACCCAACACGTTTCATCGGTGACCGCGAACGGATCGCCGCAGCCTGCGAAGTTGAGCGCCGCGCAGAGTCTGGCGGCGCAAACCGAGTTTCGATCACAGGTCGCACAGCGGATACCCGCTTCGTCAGCGCGCAGGCGGCCAAACCGCCGCCGCAGCTCCTCGTCCCTAAAGCCGGTTCGTACATTGCCGAGCCGGAGCGCGATCGCCGGGGAGACTTGCGCTGTAAAGCGGTGGCAAGGGTAAATATCGCCAAGGGTATCGATGGCCACGAGCGTTGATCCAGCGCCGCAGGTGGCCGAGACCGGGCGCTTGGCAGACCTTTCCAAACGGCACGCCGAAAGTGGCCTGGCGAGCGAGAGGTAGAGCGGTAGATCGCGATAGCCCCGCTCGATCCACCCGGCCAGCTCGTGGGCGATGATCACAGCCTGCTCGTCGAACGCGTGCGTCGCGTCGTCGCTCCAGGCGACGCCCGAGGCAGGCATGAAGGCCACCGTCCGGTAGCCGCGGTCGAGCAAGGTGCGCAGATCTTCGTGAAAGTGCGAGGCGCGCGTTGGCGAGACGGTCATCCGCACCGATGGCAACGGGCCGACCGTTGCTTGCTCCAGCTCATCGAGTCGCTCTGCGATGAGGCCAAAGGCGTTTGACCCATCCGGGGCCAAGCGGTGGGCAAACGCATCCTTCCCACCATCGAGGCTCAGGCTGACTGCGACTCCGAGCTGCTCGAGCAACTGCCGCGCCGAGGCGTCGTAGAGCATGCCGTTGGTCGGTAGGCCGAAGCGGACGTCTCTTCCGTCTGTTTTGGCATGTGCTCTCGCCCGCGTCGCGATGCGCTCGATGAGGTCGAGGCGCAGAAGCGGCTCGCCACCCCAAAAGTCGATGCCGAGCTCGCGCTCATCGGCGCAGTGGTCGAAAAGAAAATCGACGGCGAGGTCGGCGAGCTCGGCGGTCAGGTCTGGTAGCCCCGCGGCTTGCGCCAGGCCGGCATAGCAGTAGTCGCAGCGCAGTGTGCAGCGGTGCGTGAGGTGGACTTCAAGGGTCTTAATCGGTGTCATGGAGGATGGCCCGCGTTTAGCGCTTCTTCGCCTGCTCCACCATCGCGATCGCCACGGCGAGCACGACGCTGTTTGTGCCGTCCTCTCCCTCGTCGCCCGCGTCTACGGCTTCCCGCAGCTCGGCGATGCGCGCCTCGGGCACTGCGTCCTTCAGCACGGCTACGATGCGCTCGGCGAGACGGTCTCTCTCCTCGTGAGTCATAGGCATTGTGGGTGCACCTTTCCCGTCCTCGGCTTCGTATCCACCTAGAGAGGAATGCAGCCGATTACGGTGTTGAGGGGGCCTCGCAGTTCTGCTACATGTTGGTCGAACGACGACGCCCGTAACAAGATACCATAACACCACTTCCGTGGAGATGCTTGCTCGCAAAGCTTCCAACGAAGAGAGGGTTCATGAGCCGCGACATACTCGTCCTCGCCCCGCTCGCAGACGAAACCGCTTTGCGCCTGCAGCCAGCTCTCCAGGCGCTCGGCCATAGCCCAAAGCAAGTCGATCTCGGCCAGTTTCCAGCAGCGCTCACCATTCATGTCGACGAGCGCGGTGCTTTTATCGACGGCCAAAAGCTAGACGACTTTGCCGCCGCCTATGTTCGACGCGGCGAGTACATGAGCCCGGTGCCTGCCTGGCTTCCCGATAAAGCGCGTTGGAGCGCGCTACGGACGACCTATATCGATGAGCTTCGGCTGCATCAGGAGACGCGTTCAGTCCATTCATCGATACTGAGGTTGCTCGGTGAGAGACTGCCGGTCGTCAGCCCCGCGTGGCTCTGGCGCATGGCTCGGCTGCTGCCCTGGATGATGCGAAGCCTGGAGGACGCAGGCCTACCGGTCGCGCCGTTTGTCTGCGGCAACGATCTCCAGCGCATCGCCCTGTTCGTCGACGAGCACCAAGAGTGCTGCGCTGCCCGCCGGCTCAGCAGCGATCTCGACGCCGAGGTGCGCTGCGATTTCGCCTTCCTCAAGCAACACCACCTCGATTTCGACGCATTCCCTTGGCTTGTGCGCAGGCAAATGGACCTGCGACGGGAAGAGGCCGCGACCTTTGCTCACGGCCCGGTGATTGCGAGCACGACGAACGTCGAGGTCTCGCGGCTCGCAGAGCAAGCACGCACCGCGCTCGGGGCACCCCTCGCGCTCGTCAGCTTCGAGCTCGACAAAAGCGGCGCGCCGTGGATCGTGGGGTTCGACCCAGAGCCAGACCTTGCCGCGTTCGGCGATCGCGTTGGGCAGGACGCCGTCGCGCCGCTTGCCGCTCTACTGGCAAGGCTCGCTGAGGAAGGGCGCCCCCTCGGCCGACCAGAGCCGCAGACGCACATCGTCGACTCCTCTGCTACAAGCTCTTTGCCGATCACTATCGGCCTCTCTGGTCAGATCGGCGACGCCGAGGTGGCTGCTGTACGTGCGGCGCTCGAACAACGTGGAGCGCGCGTGCTGCCAATCGAGCTGCCGCTCTTTCCCACACGCCGGGCCTTGCACGAGGCTCGCGGTGGTGGGCTGATCGGGCAGACCAGCCTTGAACAGCTCCACGCCGTGTACCACCGCAGCGCCGGGTTTGGCTCACCGCTACCCGACAGCGAGGCATCGGTCCCGACACAAGCCGAGTGGGAGGCGCTGTACGAGGCTTATGCGCGCCACACTCGAGATGATGCAGAGTGCTTTCTCTTCAAATACGCAGTGCTCGAAATCCTCGCCTGTCGCGTCGCCGTACTCAACCCGGCCGCTTCCCAGGAGGTCCACCGCAACAAGATCTGGCAGCTTTTCGGACTGGCACGCGCGGGCCTGCCGGTCCCTCCCACCGTTGCGGGCAATGATCTCCATGCCTGCCAGCGCTTCGTCGACGAAATGGGCGGAGAGAACAAGGTGGTCTGCAAACCACTCGCCGGGATCTTCAAAACCCAACTGCTCTCTGAGCTGGGCCTGGTGCGCGCCCTTGGCAACGGACCGGTGATCCTTCAGCGCTACATCGAGGGCCCCACGATTCGAGCCTATGTCGTCGATGGTCAGCTCATCGGAGCGGGCCGTATGATTCAGCGCGAGAAGGTCGTCGACTCGTCCATTGGCCAGATCGGCGTAGAGCCCTTCGAGCTGCCAGCTTCGGCCGCAGCACAAGGAGCGCGGGCTGCGCGCCACCTGGGACTCGCTTGGACCGGTATGGACTTCATGCGCGAGGATGCGACCGGTGAGTTCTTCATCCTCGAGTGCAACGCATCCGCGATGTTCGCCAATTTCTCATGGCAGACCGGCGCAGATGTTCCCGGCGCGCTCGCCGAGCTCCTGCTGCGAAAAGCGACGCAAGGCCGCTCCACCCTCAATATGCTCGACCTATAGAGATCCGCCGTGCCTTAAAGCCAACGGCGTGCAGATGCGCTGAGCGTGAAAACGTCCTGTGACAGGGTAATATTTATTCCATTTTTTTCGAGTTGCTCGTTTTTTCCCCTTTCCTTGGGCAACGAAGGCGGTTAGGTTCTTTCCAACGCCGGTCCCAGACAGCTCAAGTGGGTCTGTGACGATGGGCTTGGGGATGCGAACCCATTTAAAAAAGATGGTCTAAAAAGGAGTACTAAAATGGAAAAGGTTGATCTTCGTGAAGTCCTGAAGCTGGTTCGAGAGAAACTGAGTCGTGATGCCGAAGCAGGCTGTGGCCTTTTTAATGCTGACAAACCCAAGCCGACGTCGAGGTACGCCATCGGCGAGGAAGACGGCGGCGCGACGACGAAGTACGCCATTGGCGAAGAGGGCTGATCCCTTCATTTTTTTTTCACAACATATTGTTCTTGATTAGCATTCATTGAAAAAGGCGCGAAGGTTTCGCGCCTTTTCTTTTTTTTGGCCGCCATGGCGCCACGCTCGGCTGCAGAAGTTCGCCCAATTTTTATCAACGACCCGCGAATGCGCCTAGGAGCCTGCCCAAAAAAGCTCTCCGGCTGCGAAAAGCGGCGCACGTCTGTTGAACCCCAAATATGCTCGGCTTGCAGAGATCCGCTGTGCTCGAAGCAGGCGCCGCGAAGATACGCTGAGTGTGAAAAAGTCCTGCGACGAGGTAATCTTTTTCCTCTCTATTTCGCGATGCTCGTTTTTTCCACTTTTCTTGGGCAGCAGAGGCAGGTAGTTTCTTTCCCAAGCTGGGCGCAGACAGATCAGCGGGTCTGTCGCGATGGGCTTGGAGATGCGAACCCCATTAACAAAGATGGTCAAAAAAAAGGAGTCCTGCGATGGAAAAGACTGATCTTCGTGAAGTCCTGAAGCTGGTGCGTGAAAAACTGAGCCGTGATGCCGAAGCTGGCTGTGGCTTTTTTTGGTCTGACAATCCCGGCCCGACGACGAAGTACGCCATCGGCGAGGAAGACGGCGCGACAACCCTTTACGCCGTTGGCGAAGAGGGCTGATCCCCAAAAAAATTCAACGACCCGCTAAGAGACCTGAGATCGGAAACTGGGCATCCCCTTCCAGGCCTTTTGGAACTCGGGCATGAAAAGGACGACTCAGACAGTCCTCGG
>JALOQD010000382.1 GCA_025453525.1 Myxococcota bacterium | reverse complement strand
ATCCTGTGGGCATTCCGAGGCGTGTTGCTGCTGGCGGCGGTCTTGCACATCCTGTCTGCTACGCAGGTCACGCTCCAAAGCTGGGGCGCGCGGCCCGTGGGGTACAAGCTGCGGCGCAACCGCGAGACCACGTATGCGGCGCGGACCATGCGTTGGGGCGGCCCCCTCATCGGCGGGTTCATCGTCTATCATCTTCTGCACTTCACCACTGGGGCGGCACATCCGGACTTCGAGCCAGGCAACGTTTACAACAACGTGATTTTGGGATTTGAGGTGCCGTGGGTGTCGGGCTTGTACATCGCGCTGATGGTGGCCGTGGGCTTGCATTTGTACCACGGGTTTTTCAGCATGCTGCAGACCCTCGGTGCGGCCCACGACAAATACAACGGCCTGCGGCGCGTGTTTGCCCTGTTGTTCGCCCTGGCGGTCACGGGCGTCAATGTCTCCATCCCGGCGTCGGTGCTCTGCGGCTGTTTGTCCCTAGTGTGATGTCTTTGCGAGGAGAACGAGAACATGAAGCTCGATGCAAAAATACCGGAAGGACCGATCGAGAAAAAGTGGGACAATCACCTCTTTGCCAGCAAGCTGGTCAATCCGGCCAACAAGCGCAAATTCGAAGTCATCGTAGTGGGCACCGGGCTCGCGGGCTCTTCGGCGGCCGCGAGCCTGGCTGAGCTGGGCTACAAGGTCAAGGCGTTCTGCTTCCAGGACAGCCCGCGGCGCGCCCACTCCATCGCGGCGCAGGGCGGGATCAACGCGGCCAAAAACTACCCCAACGACGGCGATAGTGTGTTTCGCCTATTCTACGACACGGTCAAGGGCGGTGACTACCGGGCCCGCGAGGCCAACGTCTACCGACTGGCCCAGGTCAGCGGCAGCATCATCGACCAGTGCGTGGCCCAGGGCGTGCCGTTCGCCCGCGAGTACTCGGGGTACCTGGACAACCGGTCGTTCGGCGGCGCCCAGGTGTCGCGCACGTTCTACGCCCGTGGCCAGACCGGCCAGCAGTTGCTCCTCGGCGCCTACTCCGCGCTGAGCCGTCAGATCGGCCTTGGCAATGTCCAGATGTTTCCGCGGCACGAGATGATGGACCTCGTCGTCGAAGGCGGCCGGGCACGCGGCATTGTGACGCGCAACCTCGTCACCGGCGAGCTCGCGGCCCACGCGGCCGATGCGGTGGTGCTGGCCACAGGTGGATACGGCAACGTGTTCTACCTCTCGACCAATGCCAAGGGCTGCAATGTCTCGGCGGCCTGGCGGGCCCATCGGCGCGGCGCGCTGCTCGCCAACCCCTGCTACACCCAGATCCACCCCACATGCATCCCGGTGACGGGCGACCACCAGAGCAAGCTCACCCTCATGAGCGAGTCCTTGCGCAATGACGGCCGCATCTGGGTCCCCAAGACCAAGGGAGACAAGCGCTCTGCCGACGCCATCCCCGAAGGAGAGCGCGACTACTACCTGGAGCGCCGTTACCCAGCGTTCGGCAATCTCGTGCCCCGCGACGTGGCCTCCCGCGCGGCCAAGGCCGTGTGCGACGAAGGTCAGGGCGTGGGTCCTGGGGGCCTGGGCGTATACCTCGACTTTTCAGATGCCATCCAGCGCCTCGGCAAGGAGGTGGTGGAGGAGCGCTACGGAAATCTGTTCCACATGTACCACAAGATCACGGCCGAAAATCCGTACCAGGTGCCCATGCGCATCTTCCCGGCCGTGCACTACACCATGGGCGGCCTGTGGGTGGACTACAACCTCATGAGCAACGTGGACGGCCTGTTCGTGCTCGGCGAGGCCAACTTCTCGGATCACGGCGCCAACCGGCTCGGTGCGAGCGCACTGATGCAGGGACTGGCAGACGGCTACTTCGTCTTGCCGTACACCATGGGCGATTACCTCAGTCGCGTTGGCAAGAGCCACGTCGATGTGAGCCATGCTGAGTTCAAGGGCGCTTCGGAAGAGTCGGGCCGGCGCATCGACAAGCTTCTTTCCATCCAGGGAAAGAGATCTCCCGACTCGTTTCATAAGCAGCTCGGCAAGGTTCTGTGGGAAGGCTGCGGCATGGGCCGCACCGAAAAGAGCCTCGAGAGCTGCCTCGAGGAGCTCCCGCGCATCCGCGAGGAGCTCTGGCAAAACCTAAAAGTGACCGGCGCGAGCGGCAGCCTCAACCAGTGCCTCGAGAAGGCCGTGCGCGTGGCTGACTTCCTGGAGTTTGGACAGCTCATGGTGCAAGACGCGTTGCACCGCACCGAGTCCTGTGGCGGCCACTTCCGTATCGAGAGCCAGACCGACGACGGCGAAGCCAGGCGTGATGACGAGAACTTCTCCTATGTGGCAGCCTGGGAGTGGAAGGGGGAAAAGGCCCAGCCCGAGCTGCATAAGGAACCCCTGACGTTCGAGTACGTCAAGCCGTCGACAAGGAGCTACAAATGAACTTCAAGCTCAAAGTGTGGCGCCAGCCCGATGGGAAGAGCCGTGGCCAGTTCCTCGCCATCGATGCCAAGGACATCAGCCCGGACATGTCCTTTCTCGAGATGCTCGACGTGGTCAACGAACGCCTCATCGAGGCCGGCGACGAGCCCATCGCGTTCGACAATGACTGTCGCGAGGGCATCTGCGGCATGTGCGGCTGCCTCGTCAACGGCTTTGCCCATGGTCACGAAAGGGGCACGACTCTCTGTCAGCTCCATATGCGATCGTTTACCGATGGCGAGACCATCGTCATCGAACCGTGGCGCGCCAAGGCCTTTCCCGTTCTCAAAGACCTCGTGGTCGATCGCAGCGCTTTCGACAAGATCATCCAGAGCGGCGGGTTCATCGCTGTGACCACCGGAGGAGTGCCGGACGCCAACGCCATGCTCGTGTCCAAGGACGCCGCGGACCTGGCCATGGACGCCGCGGCCTGCATCGGCTGCGGAGCCTGCGTCGCCGCCTGCCCCAATGCCTCGGCCATGCTGTTCACCTCGGCCAAGGTCAGCCAATTCGCCCTGCTTCCCCAAGGTCAGCCCGAGCGAGTGGACCGCGTGAGAAACATGGTCTCCACCATGGAAAAGGCCGGGTTCGGAGCCTGCAGCAATCACCTCGAATGCGCTGCTGCCTGCCCCAAGGAGGTGAGCGCCGACTTCATCGCCAAGCTCAATCGCGAGCTCATGAAGGCCTATTTAGTGAAGTGAATGAAGCAGGGGAGACGTTGGGTCTCTGTCATCCGCGCGGGACAGATGGTCATTTGGGTGTGACATCGGTGTTTGGATTCATCAGCCCGATTTCCCGGAAAAAGTGAATGATTCTGATCGCAGTCGTCGAGAAAGACCTCGGTTTGTTGCTGGCAAGAGAATTGCAAAGAGCTGTGGGTTTGAGATGCCCGCTGGAACGGCGCAACGACAAATGGTTCTCGTTCCAGGAAGCGGAAGCAAATGGAAACAGGAGGCAATGATATGAGAATTTCAAAAAGTTCATTGGGTTTTGGGTTCGTCGTGGGGTGCTTTGCATTTCTCTTTGTGCTCGGTTGCGAGGACATCGGCTTTGAGGGGTCAGACGCGGTCGATGATTTGGATTTCGAAGACAGGGCTGCGTCTGTTGGTCATACGTCCAACACCCTCACGCCCGGCACGCAGCTCAACTCGGATGAGTATCTTCGGTCATCGGATGGTTCCCATAGCCTGTATCTGCAAGGCGACGGCAATCTCGTGCTCAGGCGCATGTCGGACAAGAAAGCCCTCTGGTCCTCGGGCACGAGCGGCAAATCCGTCGCGCGGTTCAAATTTCAAGGCGATGCGAACCTCGTGTTGCAAACGTCCTCGGGCGCGGCTGTATGGTCCACCAAGACCGCCGGCTCAGGCGCCACAAAGCTGTATCTGCACAGCGCCGGCCAATTGGTTCTTTACAAGAACTCCACAGTGGTTTGGTCTGTCAACGGCGCGCCTCCGAGTGATCCCGGCGACACCGATGTCACCCCAGGCTCGGGCACAGTGAAGGATCTCGAGTTCGTCAACTTCTCCTCATTGCCGCGCAGCAAGCAGCTCCACACCTTCACCAATGTGACCGCGAAATACATCGTTTACGACGAGAGCAACGGCAGAGAGGGCTACAACGATATCAAGAGCGACCAGCCTGGCTTCGTCGGCATGTCGGGCGCGACCTTAGTCGGTTACGGCGGAGGAAGAGACAAGTATCTTGCCTTGTTCAGGGTCACGTCCAAAACGGTTGTCATCGATCTAGACAAGGGCCAGGATGACGACGACGGAGGCGCTGCTCACGCTCTCTTCATCAAGACCGCGAAAACCCTTACGGTTGCGGAGGCCAGAAGCGTCGATCCTTCTGGCAAGGCGGAAAGTGTGCCCAGCCCAAGGACCAATGAAGTCATGATCTATGCCGAGGACGAAGGTGGAAAGGGCGACCGAGATGCGAGGTTCGGGGCGCTGGCGTACAAAAAATACGGTTCAGGAGATGACCTTCTCTACGTGTTCGCGAAGACCTTGGGGTCCACCCCCAACGGCAATGGGGCCATCATGAGGCTGAAGATCCAATAGGGCTCACCCGCTCAACACCGCGTCCCACCCAAGCGGAAGAGCTTGTAACTATTTGCGAATATCGGAGGCCTCATTTTTTTCGCAGAAAGTTGTCAACCTTGGGGGCCAAGCGGCCGAGTTATCCGTGACAGCTGGGCACCTAAGACAGGCCGCGGTGGCCGGTTTGCACAGGCGCCAGCAAACAGGGAGCAACGACCATGGGGCTCGTGCGCATGCACTTCGAGGACCAGATGCACTTCGTGACCAATCGCTGCGAACAAGAGCAGTACCTGCTCAAGCCTAC